>JBGTJO010000090.1:0-84407 GCA_041745135.1 Aestuariivirga sp.
TTGGGGGCTATGCCGCGCTTGCCTTGGGCTGCTTCCCATCGTAGTTGCTCCTATTGCGGCGCAACACGACGGCACTTAAAAACGTCATTAAATCAGCTTTTTGATCGCGGGTATTCACGGCGGAACGCACCCCCGCTACCACCGTTCCCCCCGACGAAGCGATCCGCATCTGAGGATAGATTTCCGGCGCTCCCATCAACAGCGCCAAACGGCCCTGCAGCTCGACAGAGTACCCGGCCTTCTTTGGATGAATGATTATGCGGGCAATCGCTCGCCGCTGTATAATTTTTCGGAGAACACCGCCGATCTGCTGGTGCAAGAGGGGTTCCTTTACGACTCCTCCCTGATGGGCGATGACGTGCCTTATCTGTTGCAAGCCAATGGCCGCGAGTTGGCCGAGCTGCCAGCCAACTGGGCAACCGATGACTGACCGCCCTATGTGCACTCGATCGATCTCAATTACATGATGCAGATCATGGCGCCCGAACGCGCCATGGAGGGGTTCATGGCGGAGTTCGAGGCGATGCGGCGGGCGGGCGGCGGGCTGTGGATCGGCATCTGGCATCCCTTTGTCAGCGGGCGGCTGTCGCGCTGGCAGCGGGTTGAGATGATGATCGAATATATGATGGACACGGGCGAGATTTGGTTCGCAACGCTGGAAGACATCGCGCGGCATATTCTCGAATGCCGGAGCAACGGCGCCTACTCGCCGCGCACCGATAAGCTGCCCTATTACGATAAGCCGGTGGCGCCGAAGCGAACCTAGTCAGCGGTCATTGACGGAAGTGGTTTGAGCGGCGGCTTCATTGAGCGCTTCCAGGAATGTCGAGAGGATCATGCTGTTCTTCTTCGTGCGCCGCGTGACCAGGGAAAATTCCGAGGCATAGGCGTATTCGCCGGGGAGAATGGCCTTCATTCGGCCATCGGCGAGCCAGGATTCGCAATAATGATGGGGCAGGAAGCCGATGTGGCCGCCTCCTAGAATAAGCACGGCCGCCGCTTCGAGGTTGTGCACCACGGCGTTGGGCTTGCGGGGGTTGCTTCCCAAATCGGCAAGATCGTTGTCCTCAAGGTAGCCTCGGCCCACCTTCCGGGATTCGCGAACGAATTTGCGTATCCGCGCGGGCTCCGTCGCCTTGTAGATGGCATGGCTGCGTCCGCACAGGAGCGCATTGGTTTCCACATAGATTTTCCGGTAGTGCAGGCCGGGGATGCGGTGATGGAACGTGCCGATGGCGACGTCTATTTCCTCTTCGAGCAGTTTCCGCTCGATATCGCCGGGCGGCATGATATCGATCCGTATGCTGACTTCATGCTCTCGCCGGTTGAATTGCCGGAGTGCCGGCACGATAGGGCAGGCGGGATCTGTCACGACGTTGTCGATGAGGGCGATGTTGAGGAAGCCGATGAGCCGGCCCTTGATCTCTGAGGTATTATTGCGAAAGTGCTCGTGGGCCTTGAACAATTGCAGCGTCTCGGCGTGGACGCGCTCGCCCTGCAAGGTCAATTTGAATCCACCCCGCCCGCGCTCGCACAGGCGCATGCCGAGGCGTTGCTCGAGCCTTGCCATCTGATTGCTGATATTGGACTGGGTTACGTTGAGCATGGTCTGGGCGTTGGAGAAGCCGCGGCTGTCCACGACCGCCTTGAAAATATGAAGCAGGCGGATATCGGCATCGCTCAGCCGAAACGTCATGCGAACATCTCCTAACATTTACTGTGTTAAATGTTTACGCCATCAAACGGGTATTTTCAATGACGTGAGGCTATTGTTCTCTGGTCCGGCCGAATGAAAACGCGCGGGACATGACGATGAACGGAGCGGCGCAGAACGTGGCGCATTTGCCAATTACAACGGAGCTGACGCAGCCGGCAAAACGGCCGGCGCGGCATCTCTTCCGGTTGTGGCGGCCGGTAAAGGGAACGACGGCCGCGCTGCTTGGGTGTTTGGGTTTTGCCGCATTTCTCATGGTTTGGCAGCTCGGCCACTATCAGACTCCCGCCGAGAGTCAACGCTTTCTTCCCTCGCCCTGGCAGGTGATTACCGCTCTCAACGTGCTCATCACGGAGAAGGGCTATCTGGGCGATGTCGCCATCAGCATTGTGCGGATTTTTATCAGTTTCTTTGCCGCCTGCGCGGTTTCCATTCCGCTGGCGCTGCTCATGGGATGCTTCGCGCCGGTTCGCGCTTTCCTCAATCCGCTGATTTCAGCCGCGCGCTATTTGCCGGCCGCCTCATTCATACCGCTGTTGCTCGTCTGGTTTGGCCCGACGGACACGCAGAAGCTCGCGTTATTATTTTTGGGAGTCATCTTTTTCCTGGTGGCGCTCATCCTCGACAATGTGGAGAGCGTGCAGAAGGAGCTTATTGAAGCGGCCCTCACCATGGGGGCGAAGCGGCGCCAGATCGTAGGTGGCGTCGTGTTCCGGGCGGCCTCGCCGGCGATCATGGATTCGATGCGGAACATGATCGCTGTCGGATGGTCCTATCTCGTCATCGCGGAGATCGTCGCGGCCCAGGATGGCATCGGCGCGGTGATGATGCGGGCCGGACGATTCCTGAAAGTCGATATCATCATGGCGGGAATCCTGACCATCGGCATTCTCGGCGTGCTGACCGATATCCTGTTCAGGCTCGCCAGTTATTACGTGTTCCCGTGGAACAGGAAGCGGAGCGGATGAGCGCCATGGCCAGAGCTTCATCCAGCGCGCTCGCCAGAAGCGAAAGGACCGAAGTGCCCGTCATCGAAACGGCGGGCGTCACGAAACAATACAATGCCGGAAAGTTCACGGCGGTAGACGATATCAGCCTGGTTTTCCCCAAAGGTCAGGTCACCGCCTTTGTCGGGCCATCGGGCTGCGGCAAGACCACCATGCTCCGCATGATCGCGGGGCTTGAAGACCCAACAAGCGGGATGATCTCGGCCTATGGCGCGGCCGTCACGGGACCGGGGCCTGATCGGGGAATGATCTTTCAGGCTTACACGTCGTTTCCCTGGCTGACCGCCCGGCAGAATGTCGAATACGGCATGAAGCTGCTGGGCGTCCCGGAAAGTGAGCGCCGGGAACGGGCGCTGAAACTTCTCGATGAAGTGCACCTTCGGGACTTCACTAACAGTTATCCAAGCGAGTTATCGGGTGGGATGAAGCAGCGGGTCGCCATTGCGCGCACGCTGGCGCAGAACCCCGGCGTGCTGCTGATGGATGAGCCCTTCGGGGCTCTGGATGCGCAGGTGCGCTGGGAAATGCAGGAAATGATGATCGGCATCTTCGAGCAGGAGCAAAAAACCGTCATCGCCGTAACTCACGATATCCAGGAGGCGATCTACCTCGCCGACCGGATCGTGTTCTTCACGCGCAATCCGGGCCGGATCAAGAAGGATATTCCGCTGGACTTCAAGAAGGGAAAGAGATTCGCGCGGAAGGAGGACATGCTGCTGCTTCCCGGTTACGTCGAAACCGAGCGGCAGCTGTTCGCCTGGATGCGGGAGGAGATCAAAAAACAATGAACAAGGGAGGAAAACGATGAAGGGTTTCGCCAGAACATTGACGGCAGCGGCTGCCGTCGCCCTTTTCGCCAGCGCCGCGCAGGCAGTAGAGAAGGTCACCGTGTCGATCATCTCGGTATCAGTTTACGGCGCCTGGTACATCGCCAAGGAAAAGGGCTTCGCCAAGGATATCGACATCGATGTGAAGATCATCGAGGATTCAACCGCGCGCAACGCCGGGCTTTCGAGCGGCGATATCCAGTGCATCATGACGACGCTCGACTCGACGCTGGTCACGGCATCGGCGGGTGTTCCCATCAAGCATGTGGCGGTGCCGCTCATGTCCTATGGCCTCGATGAGATGGTGGCGGTCGAGGACATCAAGTCGGATGCCGATCTCAGGGGCCGCACCTATGCGGCGGATTACGGCTTCCTCAATCACATGTGGATGCTGCTCACTTACAAGCGCGCCGGATTTCCGCTGGATGAGTCACTCCACAAGGTCATGCTGCCGCAAGAAGCCTCGGCAGCTTTCATCAGTGGGCAGCTTGATGTCGATGTGAATTTCATTCCATTTTCGACGCAGGATCTGGCCCGCAAGGGGTCACACGTCCTCAAATCATCCCTGACCGACAAGACCTGGGAGAGCGGACTCATCTCGGATTCGGTAGCGTGCAGCACCGCATGGCTGAAGGAGAAGCCCGCTATCGCCAAGGAGTTTATCCGGGCGTGGTTCGAGGCGGTGGACTGGTGGAAGGAAAATCCTGAGGAAGGCTCCGACATCGTCGCAAAGGGGCTTGACTGGACGGTTGCCGACACGCGCGCCACGCAGCAGGGCGCCATCATGCTCAATCTGAACCAGAATATGGGGGCGCTTGGCCTTCCCGGCGGCAAGGCGCTTTGCGAGAGCTTGCCAGAAGGCGTTCCTGTCGCTCCGGAGACGGCCAGCGGCTGGGGAAAGCTTCTTGGCGGACGGCCGGACTGCGCGGCCGGCTATCTTAACGAGACATGGAAGCTGTTTGGCGAGATCTACAAGGAGGCGGGCGTCATCGAAAAGGCGGCCACGCCTGAGGAAGGAATAGACACAAGCATCATCGAGGCGCTGGCCGCGGAAGGTTATGCGGAGAAGTACGCTTCCAACAAATGGATCGGCCGCGTCGCTCCCTGACCCGCGCCCGATCGCAACGAGCGGTACGGCTTGCCGTACCGCTCAATCAGATAAACACGGACCGCTGCATGAAATCGCATTTTGAAGTGTTTCAACCGGCCACCATCGCGCAGGCCATTGCGCTGAAACAAAGGCACGGCAAGACCGCCAGGTTCTGGGCCGGCGGCACCGACATGACGCTGCTTTGGCAACGCTCGCTTATCGATCTCGATCAGAGCATCGACATCACCGGCGTGGGCGGGCTTGATCGCATCAAGGTTGGAAAGCAGGCAATCGAGATTGGAGCTCTGGTCACTTTGGCGCAACTGGAGCGCGCGGCAGAACGGCACGGACTGCTGAAAACGCTAAGCGATGTGACGAAGCTCATGTGCACGCCGCAGACGCGGACGCTGGCGACGGTCGGCGGCAACATCTGCAACGCATCGCCGGCGGCTGATCTTTCTCCCGTATTTGTCGCCCTTGACGCCAGTGCCGTTCTCACGGGAACGGGCGGTGACCGGAGCCTAAAGATCGTTGATTTTTTTACCGGCCCGAAGCGCACGGCGATCAAGGCGTCTGAGATGCTGACGGGTATTAAGATTCCGCTCCCCTCCGGAACGACCGCTGCCTCCTATCGCAGGGTCGCCCGCACCGTTGTCGATATAGCGCTCGTCAATGCGTCATCGTCCGTCACCGTGAACGCAAAGGGAGCAATCACGCGCGTGCTGATCGGCCTTGGAGCGGTAGGGCCAGTGATCCTGCGGGCGCCGGAGGCCGAGAAACAGTTGTTGGGCAAAAGCATCAACGAATTGCCCCGGCGCTTGCTTGAGGAAGCGGGCGCGCAGGCGGCGGCGGTCGTGCAGCCGATCAGCGATGTGCGCGCTTCGGCGGATTACCGCCGACACATGACGAAGATTCTTGTGAGACGCACGCTAGACGACTGCATCGCTGAACTTGGAGGCCAAACGGTATGAAGCTTACGCTTAACGTGAATGGGCGAAATCACGAGATTGAGACAGCACTCGACCGGACGCTTGCCGATGTCTTGCGCAATGAGTTGGGCCTGATCGGGGTCCGGGTTTCATGCGCCGAGGGCGAGTGCGGCTCATGCACCATTCATGCGGATGGCAAGGCCGTCACCTCCTGTCTCATGCTGGCGGCTCAGGCGAGTGGAAAGAAGCTTCTGACCGTCGAGGGGCTGGGAGACATCGAGAAGCTTCATCCCATCCAACAGGCGTTTATCGACGAGCAGGGCTTTCAATGCGCGTTTTGCACGCCGGGCTTCATGATGAGCGCCAAGGCATTCCTGGAGGAGTGTCCCAATCCCACAGAAGAGGAAACCGCCATCGCCATGAGCGGCAACATCTGCCGGTGTGGGGCTTATCCCTACATCGTCAAGGCAGTGATGAAGGCCGCGGATCAATTGCGGCAGGAGAAATAAAATGGGCGTGATGGATAAAAAATTTCGCGTTGTCGGCAAGGGCGTGCCCGTCAAGGACGCCAAGGAGAAGGTCACGGGCTCCATGAAATATGCCGTGGATTTCACGGTTCAGGGCATGGTGCATGGTAAAATCCTGCGCAGTCCGCATCCTCACGCGCGGATTCGCGACATCAATACGAGCAAGGCCGAAGCGCTGCCCGGCGTCTACGCAGTCCTGACCCACAAGGATGTTCCGCAGAACGACTGGGAAGCCGCGTGGTTCAACCGGCGCGGCAAGGTGCTGGACGGAACCGTGCGCTTTGTCGGCGACGATGTTGCCGCGGTTGCAGCGAAGACCGAGGAAATCGCCGAGCGGGCGCTGGCTCTTATCAAGATCGATTATGAAATCCTTCCCCATGTATTCGACATGGAGGAGGCGATGAAGCCAGAGGCACCGCAGATCCGCATCGAAGGCAATCTCCGCGATCCCTATGTGGTGGCATGGGGCAATATGGGAGAGGGTAAGGATCAGGCCGAAATCGTGGCTGATTGCGACATCCTGTACGAGAGCCAGCAATATGCGCCGTTGGGCCGCAATGCCTGTATCGCCGAATGGAATGGCGGCAAGGTTACGGTGTGGACTTCGTCGCAAACGCCTTCGGAACTGCGCGATGGAATTCACGAGGCGCTCGACATTCCGCTCAGCAAAATCCGGGTCATGGCAATGCCCTGCGGCAGCTCTTTCGGACAATGGTGGAGCGTCAATTTCATGCTCATCACGGTGTGCCTGGCGCGCAAGGCGGGGCGTCCCGTCAAGATCGAGCTCGACAATGAGGAGTGCATGGTGAGCGTCAAGCGCCGCCACATCGAGCGCACGCGTGGCCGCATGGGCTGCACGAAGGATGGCGAAATCATTTTCGCGGAATTCGATCACATCATCGACAATGGCGGCTATGGCTTCAAGGACGATGTGGGTTTCTTCTGCGTCGATATGTGGGGGAAGGCTGCACACGGGCATTATGCCGTACACGGCGTCAACACCAACTTGCTGACGGCGGGTTGCATGCGGGGCGTTGGCGACTGCACGCTGGGCGCTTCCGTTGAGCGGGTTGCGGATACGCTTGCCGAAAAAGTTGGCATGGATCCTGTCGAGTTCAGGCTCAAGAACCAGATCAGAGCGGGTGATGAACTGCGCATGCAGCACAGCCGGTCCACCATGAAGCAAACCATGGAGGAATATGCGGCATCCATTCCCAATGAGCTCAAGGAAAGCTGGCCTAAGCTTTTTCACCTCTCGAGCGGGGACACACGGGGGCTGCTGCTGCAGGGTTCTGAAAAGTTCGGCTGGAAAAACCGGTTTAAGGAATGGGGGAAGCCTCACACCGTGAACGGTTCGCTGCGGCGCGCCGTTGGCGTTGGCACCGGGGCCCATGTCTGCGGTGTTGAGTTTGAAGGGGCAACATCGGCGATCGTGCGGATCAATCCCGATGGCAGCGTGAAAGTTCATTGCAGCGTCGGGCGGCAAGGGCAGGGGAGCGAGACCACGCAATCGCAGGTGGCCGCCGAGGCGCTGGGCGTTCCCTTCGACATGGTGGAGATCGAAACGGGGGATACGGATTCATGCCCATGGAGTCATGGGTCGCTGGCGAGCAACACCATGTATCGGGTGGGCTGGGCGACGAGGGCTGCGGCGATGGACGCAAGGCGGCAGCTTCTCGAGGTGGCGTGCCGGGAGTTTTTCGATAGTTGCGATCCCTCTGAACTCGATATCGAAGACGGCGTTATATTTCGCAAGGGAATTGAGCGCTCGAATGTACGGCCCACAATCTCGCAAGTCCTCAATGTCTTTCGCTCGGACACGCTGGGGCAAACGTCTTCCATCACGGGGCGGCCAGCCGTTCCCATGCCGCCGGCTACAACCTTCGCGCGGCATTTCGCGGCGCATTTCGCGGAAGTCGAGGTTGATATCGAGTCGGGAGAGATCAAGATCATCGATTATCTGGCGACGCAGGACAGCGGCACGGTGGTCAATCCCCAGGTTCTGAAAAACCAGGCGATCGGCGGCGCGATTTGCGGGGCAGGGTTTGCGATCTATGAGCATCTCGTGTTCGATCCGAAGACGGGGGCGATTAAAAATGGCAATCTGCTCGACTATAAGCTCCTACGCGCCGCCGATTTTCCGAGCAAGGCTGAGGTGCTGTTCGTGGAATCCTATGACCCGGTCGGGCCATTTGGAGCGCGCGGAGCCGGTGAAGCGCCCATTGCCGCGGCGGTGTCCGCCATTTCGCAAGCCGTGTATAATGCCATCGGCGTGCGGGTGGATATACCCATGACGCCGGAACGGGTGATCCGCGCGCTCAATCATTTCTAGGCTGCAACAGGTAATGACGAAACACGGTTACGAGGCGGGGCGGCTTGATCTGCCGTTTGTGGGAATTTGCACGTTCGGTAAATATCCGCTGTGCATGGATTGGGATGCGATCTCGGCGGACGTGGCCATCTTGGGCGCACCCTTCGATTTCGGAACCCAGTGGCGGGCAGGCGCACGCTTTGGTCCCCGCGCAGTGCGCGAGGCTTCCACGCTGTTCGCCTTCGGCCACGCAGGCGCTTACGACCATGAGGACGATGTTGTCTATCTGCCCGCGGACAGAGCGCGGATTGTCGATATCGGCGATGCCGATATCGTGCACACCGATACGATCCGGAGCCATCAGAACATTGAATTGGGGGTACGCAAGATACTGAAGGCCGGAGCTATTCCGGTTGTCATCGGCGGCGACCATTCGGTGAATATCCCCTGTGTCAATGCCTTCGACGATCAGGAACCGATCCACGTCGTGCAGGTCGATGCCCATCTGGATTTTGTCGACGAGCGCCACGGGGTACGATTGGGCCATGGCAGCCCGATGCGCCGGGCTGCGGAGAAGAGTTATGTGACGGGCCTCAACCAGATCGGCATCCGCAATGTGTCGTCGACGGCGCGGGAAGGCTATGAGGCGGCGCGTCGGATGGGATCGGATATCCTGTCGGTAAGACAATTCCGCAAGCTGGGTGTTGAGGCCGTGCTGGAGCGGATTCCGGCGGGCAAGCGGTATTATGTTACAATCGATATCGATAGCTTTGATCCTTCGATCGCCGCGGGCACGGGGACGCCGTCGCATGGTGGGTTTCTTTATTACGAAGTGCTGGAGCTGCTGGCGGGTGTTGCAAAGCGCGGAACAATTGTGGGGTTGGACCTCGTTGAGGTGGCACCGGATTACGATCACTCGGGGTCGACGGCCATTCTCGCGGCACAGTTGTTGCTCAATGTGATTGGCAGGATTTTGAACGCACGGACAACTTCTTTGACGTAGAAGAACTACTCCTCCCAGCTGTCGAAGGACTCAGGGAAGACTTTTTCGACGGGCTTGCCGGACCAGTGGTATTTTTCAAATTTTTGCCAGACGCGCTCGGTGCCGGCGCGGGCGGCGCTCAAGACATCCTTTTCGTTCCACATTCTTAATTTTCCGCCTTCCACAAGCGTCGTGCCATCGACGATCACGGTGTCGACGAGATCGCGGGAGCCGGAATGGATGAGGGCGCGGATGGGATCCTTGACGGGGCCGATGTCGAGGGAGTCCATGTCGATGATGGTGAAGTCGGCTTTGGCACCTTTACAGATGCGGCCGAGGTCGCTGCGTCCCAGAGCATCAGCACCTCCAAGAGTTGCGGCGTTGAAGACATCGCGCGCCTGGGCCGCCTCGTTGTTTGCATCGGCGATCTTGCAAATGATGGAAGCCGCGCGCATCTCGCCGATAATGTCGAGAGGATATGAATCGGTGCCGATCGAAAGCTTTATGCCGTGGTCGAGATATCGTTGGAAAGATTCAAGGGCCACGCCCCTTCTCGACAACGCCACCGGGGCGTGGGCGACACAGCTGCCGCTGCCTGCCAGAATTTCGAGATCGCCCGCGAAAGGGTAACCGGTGAAGGAGTGGCCGGAAACATAAACGCAGTGGCCAAGAATGACATCTTCGCCGAGAAATCCCTCAGCTCCCATCCAGCCCACTGGAGTCTTGCCGGTGCGGCGCAGAATGTCGTGAAACTCGAAGAGCTGTTCGGAGGCGTGCAAGGTAATTCTCGTTCCCAGCGTGCGCGCTACGGACTTCGTTTCCGCGAGCAAGCGGGGCGAGGCGTTGAAGAGCTCGTCGAGAACGAGAATGCCGCGCAGCCTGCCTCCGAAACCACCGTCGTTGCGCTCGATGAATTTGGCCGCGGACTTGAGACCCTCGATGCCGAGCGCTTCATCTTTTGAATTCACCAAAGTGCCGTTGGCGTCGAAGGAATAGGAGCCGCCGCTATAGACCGGGCTATAGTAGAGCCTCATTCCGGATTCTCCCGCCACGCGGAGTATGGTGGCTCCCTCATCCAGCGGGCCGCCATCGAGCTGGACGAACGTCGTGACGCCACCCTTGAGAAGCGTGGCGAAGCCGAAACGGTGAGAGGCGGCGGGATCGTCGGCGGCGGAAAAGCCGGGGCCGCCTTCCGACCTCCTGGGCGCATAGTTGAGAAAGCCTGTGCGAAGAAAGTCCCGCCTGCCGCCGTCGATGACAAGGCGGTCGCCTGCGTGGCTCACCGCGTGGCAATGGGTGCTGATGAAGCCTGGGCAAACCAATTTGCCGCTTGCATCAATGGTGGCGTCAGCTTCGCCTTGCCACTCGGACCCCACGTGTATGATGTCGCTGCCCCGATATGCGGCGACGCCATTCTCGAGTATGCGGTGGCGGCCCTCCTGATAGGCGACAATGCAACCCCCTATTATGACGGTTGTCCGTGCAGGCATGGGCGAGCTCCCCGAAGGTGTGTTGAGGATAGTGGCGCTTGGGCGCTCACAAGCCCCTTGTATAAATTTGAACACGGCACGTTCAGTTTCTTGCGTGGCCGTGAACTGCCGTCCGTCCCACAATTAGCGATAATACACTGACGGATAGTGCGTGAGAATGGGTTCACTTGGGAGGAATGCCCGCATCCGGCAAAATATTCGCTGGAAATTGGGAGCACTTCCCGGCGGCAGCGCGCTAAGGCAAGCACAGGACTCGCGGGATCGTTCATTCCATAAACAGCGACGCCTACGGGAGAGGAAAAACAGGAGAAAGTCATGATTACACATCGCAACGTTTTGGCCGCCTTCACCGCAATGCTGCTCATGGGCGCCAGCGCCCACGCGGAAAATTCACTCAATGTCATGGCCTATGGCGGCAACTATCAAAAAAGCCAGCAAGTTTATTTCGACGAGTTCACCAAGCAGACGGGTGCCAAAGTCGCGGTGGAATCCGCCGATGAAGCGTGGCCCAAGGTCAATGCCATGGTGGAAGCCGGGAACATCAGCTGGGATGTTGTGCAAGGCGAGACTTCGACGATCATCCAGAACTGCGACAATGGGAACCTCGAGACCTTCGATTGGTCTCTGCTCGACGAATCCGCCTTCGTGCCGATCGCGGTGCAGAAATGCGGCGTGGGCACGATCATCTCCTCCTCGATCATCGCCTACAATGCCGACAAGTTTGCCACCGATCCACCGAAGACCGTAGCTGATTTCTGGAATATCGAAAAGTATCCGGGCAAGCGCGGGATGCGAAAGAAGGCGATCACCACGCTTGAATTCGCTCTGATGGCCGACGGCGTGCCTTCGGGCGAAGTTTATAACGTGCTGCGCACGGAGGAGGGCGTTAACCGGGCGTTCAAGAAGCTCGATCAACTCAAGCCGCACATCGTGTGGTGGGAGTCGTCTTCTTCGGCGCCGCAGCTCCTGGGCTCGGGCGAAGTGAGCATGTCCACGGGATGGAACGGCAGAATTACCGCAGCCCGCAAGGATGAGGGAAAGAACTTCGCCATCATCTGGGACGGGCAAATTTACGACGGCGACTTTTTCGCTGTGGTGAAGGGCAGCCCGAACAAGGATCTGGCGCAGAAGTTCATAGCACTCGCAAGCCAGCCGGAACTGCAGGCAAAGCAGATCCAGCAGATTTCCTATGGGCCGACGGTGAAGAAGACGCTGGAGCTTCTGCCGAAAGAGACGCTGAGCGATCTGCCGACCTCGGAAGAGAACCTCAAAACCGCACTGCCGAGCGATGCCCAGTTCTGGGCGGAGAACGGCGAAGCGTTGGAGACGCGGTTCATTTCATGGTTGAGTGAAAGCTAGAGTCGCCCACAGGGCGGATGAGAGCATAGTTTGCCTGCTCAAGCTCTCAAGCAAGGCCTGAAAGCGGCACGGCGCCAGTCCAGGACAAGGGCCGTGCTGCTCGCGTTGCCGCTCCTGTTGTTCACGCTTGTGGGTTATCTCGCACCGATTGCGTTTATGCTGGAACGGAGCATCGATAACTCCATCCCTCATGGGCTGCTGTCTCGAGCCTCGGCCGCGCTGGCGGATTGGGATGGCGGCGAGTTGCCTGGCGAGGGCGCCTTTGTAGCGCTTGTATCGGACCTCCATGATGCGGAGGCGGCCGGCAGAACGGCGTTGCTTGGTAAACATCTGAACTATGATCAGGAAGGGTTTCGTGCGCTACTGGTGAAAACCGTTCGGGCGTTTCCGTTGGATGGTTCGCGCTCAGCGAAGACAGCTCTTGGCTCCGTCGATACGCGGTGGCTGGATATAGAGACCTGGCAGGTTCTCGAACGGGCGGCGCGTCCCTACACGTTGCGGAACCTCCTCACTGTCGTCGACCTGAAACAATTGCCGGGCGGGGACATCGCGGCCTTACCGGAGAAGTCGCGCATCCATCTAGAAATTCTGGCGCGCACCATTCTGGTGAGCGCGGCTGTGTGTGTTTTATGCGCGCTCATCGGTTTTCCGGTTGCCCTTGTGCTGGCGACAGTCAGCGACAGGACCAGAAACCTGTTGCTGATCCTGGTTCTCTTGCCCTTCTGGACGCCGGTGCTGGTGCGGACCACGGCGTGGATCGTGCTCCTGCAAAATGAAGGGGTGATCAATCGGCTGCTCATGCACTTCGACCTTGCGGAGACGCCGCTGCCTCTCATCTTCAGTCGGACCGGCGTTCTGATCGCGATGACGCATGTACTTCTGCCCTACATGATCATTCCGATCTATGTGGCGATGAAAAGTGTTCCGGAGAATTATATCCGGGCCAGTCTTTCGCTCGGCGCAAATCCGCTGGTGACGCTCCGCCGGGTGTATCTTCCCCTGATCTCGCCGGGCATCCGTAACGGCAGCATGCTCGTGTTCGTGCTGGCGCTGGGATACTACATTACGCCAGCCCTTGTCGGCGGGCCTTCGGACCAGATGCTGAGCTACCTCATCTCCTTCCATACGGCTCAAACTTTGAATTGGGGGTTGGCGTCGGCACTTTCGCTTCTGCTTCTCGTCAGCATGGGCCTGTTGTTCTGGGTGCTCACAAAGGCGCTCGGACCGGTCAAGTTTCAGTTCGAGGCGGCGCGATGATCATGGGATTGCTATTCGGGCGCTCGCGGCTGGTGTATTTCGGCATCTATGCCGCCTGCGGGCTCGCGTTGGCGTTCCTCATCCTGCCGCTGCTGGTCATCATCCCGCTCTCCTTCAACCAGGAGCCTTATTTTACATTTCCAATCGCGAGCTACAGCTTGCGCT
The DNA here is from genome assembly GCA_041745135.1 of Aestuariivirga sp. GTDB lineage: Bacteria > Pseudomonadota > Alphaproteobacteria > Rhizobiales > Aestuariivirgaceae > Aestuariivirga. The sequence continues at coordinate 13,659 of JBGTJO010000090.1, forward strand.
GGTACGAAGCGCTGGCGCAATCGGATCAGTGGCATCTCGCGGCCGTCAACAGCATTATCGTGGCGCTGGGCTCGACGGCGCTCTCGACGGTGCTGGGCACGCTCGCGGCGTTGGGACTGGCCCGTTCCGGCTTTCCCTTTAGATCGTTTTTTCAAACGATGCTTGTGCTGCCCATGGTGGTGCCAATCATCGTCACCGCCGTCAGCCTGTATTTTCTTTATTCGCGGATTGGCCTGACCGGAAGTCTGACCGGACTGATCATAGCCCATGCGACGGTGGCGGTTCCCTTCGTGGTGGTAACGGTGGGGGGCGCGCTCGCATCTTTCGACTTCACATTGGTGCGAGCCGGCAACAGCCTTGGCGCCACGCCCTGGCGGTGCTTCTGGAAGATTACATTTCCGCTCATCCTGCCCGGCATTGTCTCCGGCATGATCTTCGCCTTCATAACCTCCTTCGACGATGTCGTGATTGCGCTGTTCATCTCCAATGCGCCGCAATGGACCTTGCCCCGGCAGATGTGGAGCGGGCTTCGGGAGAATGTCGACCCAACAATTCTTGCAGCCGCGGTCTTGCTGACGATCACGACCATCTCGCTGCAATTGGGGCTGGAGCTCATCAAGCGCAACCGCAAGTGGGCGGCCTGATGGGCGCGCGGGTTGAAGCTTTGTCGCGGGGAATTTTGTGGGAGGCAACGGCCCATCCTGCGCCTGAAACGCGTCCGCTCTCGGGTGAGATAGACACGAAGGTACTGGTGATCGGCGGAGGATATACGGGGCTGTCGGCGGCGTTGCATATCGCAAGTGAAAAGGGCGATGTTACGGCCGTCGAAGCCTTCGGCATCGGGTACGGGGGTTCGGGGAGGAATGCGGGGCACTGCACGCCAACCTTTCAACATGTGACGCTGGCGGGCTTGCGCCAGCGCTTGGGGCCCGTTTGGGGAGAGCGCGCGATTGCCATGCAGACGGGCGCGGCCGCCTATGTGTTCGATCTGATAAGAGCCCATGGAATGGAGTGCGAGGCAGCTGATAACGGTTTTCTTCAATGTGCTCATTCACCCTCTGCATTGGGCATGCTGTCGGCACGATGCGCGGAGTATAATGAGGCGGGAATGCGCGGGCGGATGGTCGGCCAACTGGAAATTTCGGCGCTCACCGGCTCTTCCTCCTATTCCGGCGCCTGGTTTTTGGAAAGTGCCGGGCATCTCAATCCGCTTGGCTATGCCCGCGGGCTTGCGAAAGCAGCTCTTCAAAACGGTGCGCGGATTTACACGGGCACGCCCATCGTCAGCCTCGCAAGCAGTGGACGCCGCTGGCGGGCAACGACACCCCATGGTGCGATCAACGCGGAGAAGGTCATAGTTGCCACCGGCGCTCATACCGGGCAGGTATGGCCCGGCTTGCGGAAGACATTTCTTTTGGCGGAAGTGGCCTGCATGGCGAGCTTTCCGTTGGCGGCAGAGCACCGAAAAGTTGTTTTGCCGAAGAACAATCATGTTCTCGATACGCGTGGCGACTTCACAAATTTCAGGCTGGACCGGGATGGCAGGCTGATAACGTCGGTTTTCGTGGAGGGCCGCCGTGGTGGCGACGCCCAAGGCACCATGAAGCGCATGAGCAATCGCTTCGCGCGGATATTTCCCATGCTGCCAAAACTGGAATGGGAATATTACTGGTTCGGCAAGGTCGATCTTCACCCCGCCACCTTCCCGCAATTTATGGACTTGGCGCCTGGCGTTACCGCTGCACTGGGGTATTCAAGCCGAGGGGTTCCAACAGCGACGGTCATGGGTCGGGAACTGGCGCGGCATGCATTGGGGGCTGATCCCGCCGAACTCAGCGTGCCGCTGGTGAAGATGCAGGCCGTGCCGCAGCTGCTGTCTCTCGCCCCTCGCGTGCTGCTGCCCTACTACCGGATGAAAGATGTGGTGGGAGGCTGGGTTGACCGTTTGAGGCCGAGAGCGGCGGCGGAGGATATGGGATGAAGCTCCGCTACTCCAAAACCTCGCCCTATGCGCGGAAAGTGCGCATGGTCGCCCATGAACTTGGTCTGGACCGGCGCGTCGAACTCGTTCCGACCGATACCTGGAACTTGCCCGATGAATTGCTGAGGGAGAATCCGTTGGGGAAGGTTCCCTCGCTGAGCACCGAAGAGGGCACCATCGTTTATGACTCCCCAGTGATCTGCGAATATCTGGCGAGCCTGAAACAGCCAAATGGACTTTTTCCGCAAGCCGGGCCGGATCGGTGGCAGGCATTGCGCCTGCAAGCCCTAGGCGACGGCATGATGGATGCTTGCGTTGAACGCTTCGCTGAGAAAAATTTTCGCCCTGCCGAGCAACAATCGCAGAGCTGGCTTGAGCGGATGCAAGCATCGGTGACGCGTTCGCTTGATCATCTTGAAACGGTTTCCGGGAACGATCTTGAGGACGTTACCGTTGGCAGCATCTCGGTGGCCTGCGCGCTTGGGTATCTCGATCTCCGTTTCGCGGAGGATCACTGGCGGAGCGGCAGGCCGCAACTGGCCAGCTGGTTCGAGGGGTTTTCGCAGAGGCCGTCCTTTGCCGGTACGGCGGCCGACATCCAGCCATGATAGGAGCAAGGAAATGAACTTCAGAGAAACTGACGGCAATCAGCTTTCCCCGGACTATTTGAGAGAGCTTGGCAACGTCGATGCGTTCAAGGATCAGCATGGCGCGACGTATCGCTACATCAGGAGGTCCGCGCGGCCCGTGGGGCTCTTTACCCATCCTAAAATCGTGCTCAAGGTCTATCATCTACTGCGGGAAAACACCCCGCTTGAACCCGGCACGGCGGAAAGCTTCCATGATTTCCTCGAGCGCACCATCAACTCGGGCGAGATCGACCTCAAGCAGCGCATGGGCTTCGCCATGCTGGGGCAGGGGTTTGTCTCAATCCACGTCTGGGGGAAAGGCAATGGTCTCTTCGCCCATAATTATTCCCGCGACGCGGGCGACGCGCGCCTGGTTCGCCGCCCGCTGGAAGAAACGGCGATCGCCTGCACCTGGGACAGCCGCATCATCAATTTCGAATGCAGATTGTGGCACGGCTACCTCAAGACGGCGCGCGCGGCTGAGGACAAGCAGCGCTATCTCTCCACCTTCATCGAAGGAGATCTCGAAGATCCGGAAGTTTGCTCGGTGCCAGCTCGCTACACGCGCGAGATTGCCAAGGCGGCCGTTGCCGCTTGATGGAGGTCTTTACGGCCCGGCATAGGTCAACGGCAGGACGTTTGTTTCTTTCATCTTCTCCATGACGAAGCTTGCGGAAACATCGTTCAGCGCGATGCGGGAAATCAGTTTCTTGTACAATCGATCATAGCCCGCAATGTCCGGCAGGACGGCGTGAAGAAGGTAATCGGTTGAGCCCGTGGTGCGATAGGCGCCGATGATCTCGGGGATATCCTGAATCGCCTTGGAGAAAGCTGCGAGCCAGTTTAGGTCGTGGGTCGACGTGCTGATGGAAATGAACGCGTCGAGGTGCAGCCCGATCTTGGCGGGATCGAGCAAGGCCACCTTCGCTTGAATGACGCCCGATTCTTCCAGCTGCTTGATCCGCCGCCAACAGGCGTTCCGCGACAGATGGACGGCATCCGCTATGGTTTCAATGGAGGGGGAAACGTCTTTCTGCAGCCTTGCGAGCAGAGATTTATCGATTGAGTCCATGCGGGATATTGCTTCGGCCATGGGATAGTTTCCCACGGAAACCCAGTTACTCCAACGAATTTGGGAGCAAATCTCCGATATGGCGGTGTACATTTATTTACAGCGAGGCAGATCCATGGCGTTTTTCGACAGCATATTCCTGGCCCATCCACGATCCGTCGGCGAAACCTATACGGAGCACATGAAGTTCGCAGCCTGGTTTTCCTTTCAGCTGCTTCGTGCCGGATCCGCCGCGGCGGTGCATTCGGTCATCCCGCGACTTTGCGACCGGACGGCGTCGACCATCGTCAAAGCCTTGGCCAGGGAACTGGCTGATCGCAGCTGCAAAGTTTCTCCGCCCGTGAACTTGAAGGCTCCGAGCGGCGACACTAAAACCACGCAGGCCTAGTTTTTCCTTATCGAGCTTTTGGCGGGGCGAAAATGATTGCAAGGACGTGGCGTGCCTGGGCGCTGCCGAAAAATGCCGAGGCCTATGAACGGTTCATCCGCGATGTGGTGTTCGCGGATAAGCTTGCGCGGAAGCCCGAGGGGCTCATTGGCATGGACCTGCTACGCCTGGATGATGGAGAAGAAACGGAGTTCAAGACCATCCTGTGGTTTAGCTCGCTTGCGGCGATTGAGACTTTCGCAGGCGCCGACTATAGCCGCGCCGTGGTTTCGCAAGCCGACCGCGATCTGCTGTCGCGGTTCGATGAGCGGGTGCAGCACTTCGAAGTTTCTCTGAGACTGCCGGCATGACCCATGATCGGCTCGGCGCCCGTAGCGCCTTGAGCGCCAATGCTTTTCTTTTTGCCCCAGCCGCATATGATGGCGCAGAAAATGGGGACGCGGAGATGGCAATTGGCAATTTGACCGCGGAACCCATGGTGAGTTTCGTGGGGGTCCAAAAGAGCTATGATGGCGAAACGCTGGTTGTAAAGGATCTCAATCTCGATATCGGCAGGGGCGAGTTTCTAACGATGCTCGGGCCCTCGGGCTCCGGCAAGACCACGACATTGATGATGCTGGCGGGCTTCGAGCCGGCAACGCGCGGCCACATTTATGTGAAAGGCCGATCCGTCAACGACACGCCGCCGCATAAGCGGGGCATCGGCATGGTGTTTCAGAACTATGCGCTCTTTCCTCACATGACGGTGGCTGAGAATTTGGCGTTCCCACTCGAAGTCAGGGATTTCGGCAAGGCCGAAATCGAGGACCGGGTGAAGAAAATCCTGCAGCTGGTCGAGCTGCCCCACATGTCCGATCGCAGGCCTGGCCAGCTTTCGGGCGGCCAGCAGCAACGCATTGCGGTGGCCCGCGCGCTGGTGTTCGAGCCCGACCTTGTGCTGATGGACGAACCGCTGGGCGCCCTTGACAAGCAGCTGCGCGAGCAGATGCAATATGAGATCAAGCATATCCATGAGCGGCTTGGCGTCACCATCGTCTATGTGACGCACGACCAGGCGGAAGCGCTGATCATGTCCAACCGGATCGCCGTATTCAACGATGGCGTGGTGCAGCAGCTCTCCTCGCCTGATGATCTCTATGAGCGCCCGCAAAATTCTTTTGTGGCGCAATTCATCGGCGAAAATAACCGGCTGAAGGGCGTCGTCACAGGCGATGGCCAAGACGATGTGATCACGGTCAAGCTGGACTCAAACGATGTAGTCAAGGCGCTGGCGGTTAACGCCGGGGCAAAGGGCGAGCGCACGCTGCTCTCCATCCGGCCCGAGCGGGTGGAGATTAACCCCAGGCCCAAGACAATGGATGTGGTGCTGGAGGGGAAAATCCTGGAGCTGATCTATCTCGGCGATCATATTCGAGCCAGGCTCGAAGTCGCCGAGAATCCAAATTTTATCGTCAAGATACCAAATAAATCCGGCAACGACGCCATCGGCCAGGGTAGGGCTGTGACGGTCGGATGGCTGGCCAAGGATTGCCGGGCGCTCGATTACATCGAATTACATCACTAGTTCAATAAAGGGCGGCTCTCCATCGCGGCGTCCTGAGGCATATATCCGGGTTCCGCATTCCGGGAGATGAAGATGCAACCTCAAAGCCGCTCTGTCGATATCGCCGCCTTCCTGCTTCGCTTGGCGCTTGGCGGCATGTTTTTGGCGCACAGCGTGATCCTGAAGTTGTTCATATTTACGTTGCCGGGCACGGCGCAATTTTTCACGAGTATTGGGCTGCCCGGCTGGTTTGCCTATGTCGTCTTCTTCATGGAGGCGGTGGGCGGCACCATGCTGATCCTCGGCGTGCAGGTGCGCTGGGTGTCGCTGGCCTTATTGCCCATCGTGGCTGGAGCGACGTGGGCGCATTGGGGCAATGGGTGGATGTTCGGCTACACCAATGGCGGTTGGGAATATCCGCTCTATTTGACGGTGTTGGCCGCGGTGCAGGTCCTGCTTGGAGAAGGTGCTTTTGCCTTGCAGCGAAGCAAGCCGATCGTCTTCGCCAATGCTTGAGCTAAAGGCCGAGGCGTCCGATCCATTTGTTTGAACTGAACTTGCCAGCATAGCCCTCATCGGCAAGGCTTTGCACGATGGAGGAGTCGAGGCCGTCCGCCGCCGGTACTTTTTTCGGCGCGACGCCGGCCTGCAAGTAGACCTCGTTGAACATATCCCAGGTCGCGGCCGCATAGCCCGCGACGCAATCCGCGCCGTTGAACAGCGCGCCCCATCCCTTGCTGCCGGCGGGCGGGGGAGGAGCTCCCTCGGGGAGGCTTTCGCACAGCGGCTTTCCGCCAATGCCGAAGGCCCCCATGTTCTGCGAGAGGTTGAGCTGGATGGCTCCGTTCTGCGTCAGCTTCACATCCGCGATAGGCCATCCCAAGCCCTCCGCAATAATGGCGTTGCCTTCTTCGGGATTTTCCTTCCACCAGTTCACCGCTTCGAACCAGGCGCGAAGCAACTCCTCTGCCACAGCGGGCTTTTCCTTGAGCCAATTCTCGCCACAGGCGATCACGTCCGAAATCAAGCCGCGCTCCCAGGTGCGGTCCGTCAGGCTGCTTTGCAATACCTTCGAACCGGCACGCTGCAAGGATTGGGCCGCAAAGGGATCGTAGTTGACATCGATGTCGATACCGCCGCTGGCGAAGGCAGCGGCGCTCTCTTGCGGCAGCATGGTGACGTGGATTGCGTCATCGTATTTCAGGCCGGCGCGGCGGAGCGTCAGCAGCATCCACATGTGATTGAGGAAACCGTAGTCGGCGCCGTATTTCTTTCCCTTGAAATCTGCAACCGAGTTGATTTCGGAGGCTACGACCATCTTGTCGAGCCCATAGGACATATTAGAGAAGGCAACCACCTTGAGAGGCAAATCGCCGGCCCTGCTGAGCACCAGCGTGTCCATGGTGTTGTTGATGCACTGCATCTGTCCGCTGACGATGGCGGCGTTCTTTTCCGATATGCCTTCGATGATCTGGATGTCGAGATCGATATCCTTGGCGAGAGACTTTTTCTTTACGATGTACCAGGCGCCGTAGGGCGAGAAGGATATGATGGCGACGCTGACCTTTTCCGGGGCCGCCACCGCCGGGTTGATGGCAAGAGCGCCGCCGGCAGCCAGAATCAAAGCACGGAGTCCCTGTTTGAGTGTCATCGGCCGCGATCCTTTCTTGCTGCCTGGACAGCAAGCGGCGAGTTCGCCGTTTGATCAATTGCCGAAATTCGAACGATGACCATTGACGAGGTCAATGCGAAGGCATCGAAAAACGCCCCTTCTTATGGATCAGGCGCTTGGGTTTACTCATTGAGGATGGAAGACAGCACACAACAGACGGTTCTCATCGAACACGGCACCGTCATCGCTTTCGACGGGGAACGGCATCGCCGGATCGATGCGGGAGAGGTGGCGTTTTGCGGCGGCCGCATCACCCACGTTGGCCGGAATTTTCCGGGAAAATGCGATCGGCGCGTTTCTGCCAGGGGCAAGATCGTCATGCCCGGGCTCATCAGCGCGCATTCCCATGTAAGCGTTCAATCGGGCTCGCGGCTCATCACCGATGGCGGCAGGCCGCAGTTTTCGAAGGCTCTCTTTCTCAACTACCTTCCGAACAGCGAGGGTGAGCCGGGCTACCTGGACCGCCCTGAACATGAAGCATCCGTCAGATACGGGTTCGCCTCGCTGCTGCGCCATGGCATCACCACGGTTGTGAACTTCTCTCCCGGCGGGCCGAGCGGAGGCCGATACATCGCCGAAATCGCCCGCGAGATGGGCATCAGACTTTATTATTCGCCGGTGACGACGGCGGCCAGCTATCATTTCGGCGGGGCTGGCGAATTGCTGACCATCTGGGATGAAGACCGTGGCCTCCGCGAACTCGAATTCGCAGCGGAGTTCCTTGCCGGCGTCAAGCACGGCCCCAGCGAGTTGGTCAAGGGCATCGTCATGGTGGACGAACTGCTGCTCTCAACAGAAGAACTCATCCGCCGGGCGATCGAACTCGCAAATGAATTCGATGTGCACCTGACCTTGCACGCGGCTGAACAACTTTATGAATTTCACGAGTTCCTGCGCCGCCACGGCCGCACGCCGGTTGAGTATATGGCGGACAAGGGTCTGCTCACGAGCAAAACCGTGATCGCGCATTGCCTGATGATCGCCGGGCACAGCAGCACGGGACACCGCCACGGTGACGATCTGGGGCTGCTTGCAAAGGCCGGCGCAACGGTCGTCCACTGTCCGGTGGTGCAGGCGCGCAGGGGCTATGGCATGGAGAGCTACCAGCGATACCTCGATGCCGGCGTGAATGTGGCGCTCGGCGCGGATACCTGGCCGCTCGACCTGTTCGCCGAGATGCGGATGGCTACTTACCTTGGGAAACTCACCGACGGCCGCTATGATGCCGCCAAAGCCATGGACATTTTCAATTCGGCGACACTTGGAGGAGCCAAGGCGCTGGGCCGCTCCGACCTTGGGCGGCTTGCGGCGAGTGCTGAGGCCGACATCGTGATCGTGGATGCGGAGGGGTTTGGCGTGGGGCCGATACGGGATCCGGTCCACACCCTGGTGCATCAAACCTCGGCAGCGCAGGTCGACACGGTGATCGTTGCCGGTGAAACGGTCGTGGAGGGCGGGCGCCTGGTCAACGCCGATGGAGGGGATGTCCTTCGGCAAGGAATTGAGATTGCTGAGCAGGAATGGCTGGAATTTGAACGGGGCCACTGGTCCGGCGCCAAGCTTGATGAGATCTTTCCGCCCGCCATCGAGTCTTGGGACGGCTAATTTTCCGCCGGCAAAACCTCAATGCTGTACTCATGGGAAATTTCCCTGCGGCGGACGGGATCGAGCATCGAGAACCTGAACGCCGAGCCTGATTTCAAGCCGCCGAGCGTGCTGATTGTCCCGCTATAGAGCACCAATCCATCATTCTCCTGATCGGGATTGCCGAACCGCTCGATCCAGTGGGAGGGCGGCAAGAGCAAAGACACGGCATCGCGCTGGTAGTCGAGCCACTTTCCATCGCATTTGACTTGCGACGACAGGATGATTTCATCGAAATGATTGGCTAGTTCCGCGTAGTACCAGAGCGTGTTGGCGATGATGTTCGGGCAGATGTTCTTGGCGGACACGTCCGAATACTTTTCCAAGAGAAAATCGCTGTGATCCGAGCCCACGCCGACTAGAATTTCACCCTCGCGCCAAATCAGGACATACTCCACCTCGCCTCCCGTATGGGGGCTTGCCACCTGCAATGCGCTGCTATGGCGAAGCAGGTGATTGGCGACGGGGTAAAGCGAGGGAATATTCGCAGGTGGCGGAATGCCAAGCGCGGACAGCTCGCGAACATGATGTTCCACTTGCTCGCGGTCGCGGCCCGCCGCGCCGGCATTCAACATTCTCCTCACCTCCACGAGCGCGCGTTGGTTCTTGCCGCTGTCCGATTTCAGTTCGAGTTCAAGAGCGCTCATGGGCCGCGCAGTGTAGCGCGCGTGGGCGGAAATGGCGGCATTGATTCAATCAATGTTTGTCATTGGGACATTGGACGTTGTTGCTCCCGCCGTTCCCCATAGAGTCAACTGCCGATGTTAGACAGCTCGCCAGTTGGTGGTGAAGGCGGGACGTTTGAACCGCAACCCGTCAGCGTGGCGCACGAAAAACGCCTTTCCGTCCGGAACCTGTGCATATCGTTCGGCAGCATTCACGTCGTCCGCGGCGTGAGTCTCGAGTGCGGAGCTGAGGATATTCTCGCTGTCGTTGGCGAATCGGGATCGGGAAAAACACTCACCGCGCTTGCAATGATTGGACTGCTGCCGCGAAACACCACTGTTTCGGGCTCCATACGGCTGGACGGCCAAGAGCTCGCTGGCCTTCGCGAACGCGAATTCTCAAAACTGCGCGGTAGCAAGATATCGATGATCTTCCAGAACCCGCGAGCCTCGCTCAACCCGAGCCTGAAGATTGGAACGCAGATGATGGAGGTCATCCGGCGTCATTCGCCCGCGACCGGAAGGGAAGAGGCGCGCGAGAGATGCATCGCCATCCTGAGGCAATTGAGCCTGCGAGATGCGCCGTACCAGTTGTCGCGGTATCCTCACGAGCTTTCCGGCGGGATGTGCCAGAGAGTGGCGCTGGGGATTGCGCTCTCCGGCAAGCCCCGCCTGTTGCTTGCCGATGAGCCAACGACGGCGCTCGACGCCATTGTGCAAGCGAGCACACTCGGGCTGCTGAAGGACGTGCATAGTCGCGAACGGCTTCCCATGATTGTGGTGACGCACGATCTTGGCGTTGTACGGGCGATCGCTACCCATGTCGCGGTCATGTATGCGGGCCAGATACAGGAGCAGGGGACGGTTGACGCGGTCTTCGGCCGCCCTTCGCATCCCTATACGCGCGCCCTGATGGCAACGGCGCCGGGCCTTGGCCGCGCGGGAAGCCTGCTTGCGCAAATCGATGGCTTGCCGCCGGACCCTCGCGATCTTCCCGCCGGCTGCAGTTTCGCGCCAAGATGCCGGCAGAGGGGCCACAGATGTTCCGAGGCTCCGGCGCTTACTGCCGTTCCAGGCGGCGCCATGGTGCGTTGCCATTATCCGGGCGGGCCGGACTCCCCATGAACGCGGTTGCGGACACGGCCCTGGTTATCGTGCAGGACCTGCAGAAAACTTTCTCCAGGGACAGCGTCATCGATCACGTGTCGTTGCGGATCGGGCGCGGCGAGATTGTCGGGCTGGTGGGGGAATCGGGCTCGGGAAAGTCCACGCTTGGCCGCATGATCCTTGGGCTTCTTCCTCCGACCGGTGGGCGGGTGAAGTACGATGGGGCCGACGTGTGGTCCTTGTCCGAAGCGGAGCGCCGCCGGATGCGCGCCAGGGTTCAGATGGTCTTTCAGGATCCACTGGGGGCACTCAATCCGCGGCGGACCATCGGGGAAAATATAGAGCTTCCACTGATCAATTTCGGATGGCCGCGCGGCGAGCGGCGGCGGCGGATCGAGGATGTTCTGGTGCAAGTCGGTTTGAACCCGGCTCATGCCGGCAGATTTCCGCACCAGTTCAGCGGCGGACAATGCCAGCGCGCCGTGATCGCCAGGGCCATAGCACTGAGGCCTGAGTTTCTGTTTCTCGATGAGCCCGTCTCCGCGCTCGATGTGTCGGTGCAAGCGCAGATCCTCAATCTGCTAGCGGAACTGCGGCGGACGGCGGCTCTCACCTATCTTTTCGTATCGCACGATTTGCGCGTGGTGCGGCATCTTTGCGACCGCACGGCGGTTCTTTATCACGGCCAGCTGGTTGAACTGGCGCCAAGCGGCGCCGTTTATGATACGCCGATGCATCCCTATACGCGGGCGCTCCGCGCCGCCGTTCTCGACGGCAGTCCAACTGCCGCTGAAACACCAGCCCCAAACACCGATCTGAACGTGACGGCCATCCACGAGGGTTGCCGCTATGCCGGCCAGTGCCCCTTGCGAAGGGAGGTTTGCGCGCGCGAGCGGCCTCCTCTTCTCGAATGGGAACCCGGCCACTGGATTGCCTGTCACGCGAGCGCGGATATCGAGCCATGGCCGCAGGGCTCGAAAGCAACAATGCGCGGCACAGGAGAGGAAAACCATGAGCATGAAAACTGAAAGCAAATTAAAAGGCCGGCTTCGCGGAATGATCGCGGGGCTGCTGATGGCGGCGGTGGCTGCCTATGGCCTTCCCGGAATTGCGACCGCGAAGGCCGAGGACAAAACCGTGGTCATCGGAATCGAAGGCGATCCTCTGTCGCTTGACCCGCATACGCAGGCGCTGTGGCTCACGGCGCGCATCGTGTCCAATATGTTCGAGGGCCTCGTACAGCAGGATCTCACCAAGGCGGATGTCGCGAAGACAGAAATCATACCCGCCCTTGCCGAGAGCTGGACCGTGTCCGACGACAAGAAAACCTATACGTTTACCTTGCGCCGGGGCGTCAAGTTCCACGATGGCGAGCCGTGGAACGCCGAGGCCGCGAAGTTCAACTTCGACAGGGTCATCAACCGCGAGTCGAAGCAATTCTACGAGAAGGCCTTCCAGCAGAATACCTGGTGGCGGCAGGACGTGGAGAATTACGAAGCGGTCGATGAATTCACCTTCAAGGTGACGCTCAAGCATCCCAACGCGGAGTTCCTGCGGCGGATTTCGCAAGGCGGCATCGGCTCGGCCTGGATGGCAAGCCCCAAGGCCTTGCTGGCGGTGCCCAATGACGATTTCGCCAAGGCGCCGGTGGGGACAGGCCCCTTCAAATTCGTTGAGCGGGTGTTTGGCGAAAAGATCGAGCTCGCCAAGAACGCCGATTATTGGGACGCCGCGCGCGTGCCGCAATATGACCGGCTGATTTTCCGCCCCATCATCGATGTGTCGGCGCGCGAGCAGGCGCTTGTGACCGGGGCCATCGATATCGCCTCGACACCTTCGCCCGACAATTCGGCGATCCTGGAGCAGCAGGGCTTCACGCTCATCAAAGGCCAGGTGCCGACGGTCTATGTCATCTGGCTCAACATGAAGGAGAAGGCGCTGCAAGATGTGCGGGTTCGCCGCGCGCTCTCCATGGCGCTCGACCGCGAAGGGCTGGTCACCAAACTCCGCCTTGGACAGGCGATACCGGCATACTCGGTGCTGAACATCGGTGGGCCGGGCTACGATCCCGGCTATAAGTGCGATGCTTACGATCCCGCCAAGGCGCGCGAACTGCTCAAGGAGGCGGGGTATGGCGATGGCCTTGACATCAAGTTGATCTGGACGCCGGGCGGGGCGGGGGATGTGGGCATGGTGGCGGACGCCGAATGGTTTCAGCGCAATCTGGCCGAGGTGGGCGTGCGGGCATCGATAGAGGTGCTGGATATCGGAACGTTCTTTACCCTGATGAACCAGGGAATGCCCGCCGGTTCGCACGCGCTTCAGATCTCCTGGGGCGAAAATTCGTTCAACTGGCTCGATGCGGTTCTGACGAAGAGCGCGCTGCCGCCCAACGGCTATAACTCCGGATATTATGAGAACGAGAAGGTCGATGTTCTCCTGGAGGAGGCGCGCAAGGCGGCGACTGAAGAAGAGATGGTGGCCAAGCTGCATTCCGTGCGCGACACGGTTTGCGAGGACGCCGCGTTCATTCCAACGCACTCGCCCCTGGGCGTTGCCGCGGTTTCGAAAAACATCAAGAACTTCGTCCTGGCGCCGCAACACTGGCCCGACATGGCCATCGTCAGGAAAGAGTAGTGGCGGTTTCGCGAGCAATCCCCTTCCCCCCTCGCGGGGGAAGGTGGCGCGTAGCGCCGGATGAGGGGGCGGCTCAGCCAGTCAGGTGCCACGCGATAGGACTCGCTGAGGCAGCCCCCTCATCCCTCTCGCGTCTGCGGCGCGATCCACCTTCCCCCGCAAGGGAAGAAGGAAGAAGTTTTGAAGAGCGCAAATGCTGAAGTTCACGCTATGGCGCACGGCGCAGGCTGTGCCCGTGCTGCTGGGCGTCAGCTTTATTGTTTTCCTGTCGCTCTATCTGCTTCCGGGAGATGTGACGCAACAGCTCCTCGGCCTGGCGGCAAGCGCGGAAAGCATCAAGAGCTTGCGGGAAGAACTTGGCCTGGATGAACCCATCTTGGTGCAATACTGGATATGGCTGAAGCGAGCCTTGGCGGGCAATCTCGGCTCAAGCCACGTGATGCGCACCGAAGTGCTGCAGGTGGTTGCGAATAAATCTCTCAACTCGCTGGTGCTCATGGCATCAAGCCTGGGTTTGGTAATCGTAGCGTCCCTCGCGCTGTCCACGATTTCTGCCTGGAAAAAAGACTCAGCGCTTGACCGGGGCATATCGGCCGCCATGTTCCTTCTCGCCAGCATGCCCGCTTTTTGGCTGGGGCTGGTGCTCATCGTGTTCTTTGCGGTCAAGCTGCCGATTTTTCCATCGGCGGGAATGTACCCGATCACCGGGTCCGGCGGCCTCGCTGATCTTCTCAGGCATCTGGTGCTGCCCACGATCACGACGGCGGCCACATCGCTGGCAATCGTGACGAGGGTCACCCGCTCGGCCATAGTCGAGGCGCTCAGTTCGCTTTATATTTCGGCGGCGCGTTCGCGCGGCCTATCGGCGACTTCGATCTTGTATAAACACGCGTTTCGCAATGTGTTGCCGACATTTGTGAATATCTGCGGATTGCAGATCGGCTATCTGTTCGGCTCGGCGATTTTTTCCGAAATCATCTTTGCGTGGCCGGGCATCGGCTTTCAGCTCTATAATTCGGTGATCGCGCGGGATGGGCCGATGGTTCAGGGAACCGTCATCGTCATAGCCCTAGTGTTTGTCATCGGCAATCTTCTGGCGGACCTTATTGTCCGCTGGCTCGATGTTCATCGGACGTGAAATGGCAGCGAGTCACGAGAGCATGATGGTCCCGGCCGTGACGGAAACGGCAGCGCGGAGCTCCGCACTGTTCCGCATTGCACGGACTCTCGCCCGCAACAATTGGACGCTGGGCGGCATAGCCATCGTATCGCTGTTTCTGATCTGTGCGCTTTTTGCGCCCTGGATCGCACCCTACGATCCCAACGCTTCCTTCATCGAGCTCAGGCTTCGCGGCATCATGACTCCGGGGCATTGGCTCGGCGTCGATACGCAGGGGCGAGACGTCCTGAGCCGGGTGATATATGGCGCCCGCGTGTCGCTCACGACAGGCGTGGTTCCGGTGGCGATCTCGGCGCTGTTGGCGCTGCCGCTCGGCCTGCTTGCCGCCTATTTCGAGAAGACGGGTGCTTTCATCATGCGGATCATGGACATCCTTTTCGCATTTCCAATGGTGCTGCTGGCCATCCTGCTCGGCGCGATGCTGGGGCCGGGCCTCACCAATCTCATTGCAGCGCTGGTCATCGTTCTGCTGCCGTTCAACACAAGAGTGGTTTACACCGAAGCCCTGGTGCAAAAACATGCGGGCTATGTGGAGGCCGCCATCGCCCTTGGCACGCCGGCGCACCGCATCCTTTACCGCGAAATTCTGCCGCATGTCGTCTCATCCAGCATCGTCTATTCGCTGACGATCGTCGGCACGATCATCATCACCGCCGCCGGCCTTTCCTTCCTTGGGCTTGGAATTCAGCCGCCGACCCCCGACTGGGGCTTGATGACCAGCGAAGGCCGCGCCGTTCTGGCGCTGGCGCCGCATGTGGCGACGGTTCCGGGCTTTGCGATCTTCGCGCTGGTGACGGGTTTCAATCTGCTGGGCGATGGGCTTCGCGATGCGCTTGATCCGAAAAGCATGGTGCACGGCTGAACCTTACAGATATGTCCAAACCCTGTGCAAAACCTAACAATCTCAAGGGACCTCCAGCATCTCTCGCGGGGGGAAAGGGCGCTAGAATACATCGACCAGCAACCGGCGTCGGCGCCATGCCAAAGCAGAAGATCGCCTCCTCCGAACGGGCGGGAATCAGGTTTTCCCGCAATCTCGACTGGAATCTCCTAAAGGTCTTCCATGAGATCGCCGTGGCCGGTGGCATCAGCAAAGCCGCCATCGAACTGGCCCGCAAGCAGCCATCGGTCAGCCAGGCGCTCAATCGCCTTGAAAACATGCTCCAGACAAGACTCTGCAACAGGGGTCCTTCGGGTTTTGAACTGACCGACAGCGGGCGAGAGGCCGCCGCCACATGCGCGGCACTTACCCAAGTGATCAGGAATCTTCCCGATGGCATGGCGGAGGGATGTCCTGAACTGCGGGGGCACTTCCGGCTGGGGTTGATCAGCAATCTTGTCTGCCCGGAGCTTGACGACGCGCTGAGCTTCTTCCATTCGAAGCATGGCGGCGTCGAGTTCATGCTGGATGTGGCGCCGTGGACGGACATCATCGATGCACTTCTCCGCGATGAAATCGAGATCGGCATCGCGCCTTCGCGCGTGAAGCGGGCCGAGCTCGAATATCAGTTATTGTTTTGTGAATCGCACCGGCCCTATTGCGGTAGAGCGAGCGCGCTTTTTGGCCGCGATGTTCTTGATCCCTATGCGGTGGCCGAGCATGAGTTCATTCTCACGGGGTCCGACGAGCCCGCGGAGCTAACCGAGTTCCGCCTACAATACGGCCACGGGATAAAATCATCGGCGCGAACCGAGCACCTCGAGGAAGCCAAGCGGCTTACGGTTCTCGGCGTCGGGCTTTGCTATTTGCCGGAAGGCCTGGCGCAGCCCGATGTGGATGCGGGGAAGCTGTGGCCGCTGCTTGGCGACGACATTCCCCGCATGGACGTGTTCGCCATTCACAACCCCAAGGGCTCGCGCCAGACCATCCGCAGGCGCTTCATCGAGACGCTGACGGAACGATTGAGCCGGTGCAGCCAAAAGCATTGATCGCATCAATTCGGGATATTGGGCTTTCGGCAGTTGATGGACGGCGGGAGACATTGAACACTTGCTCTCCGTGAATGCTGGAGGGGTTGAGTGTCAAAAGATACGGAAAAAATGCGCCGCGATACGGATGGGGCGGAAAAAATGGAGCGGCTCTCCCGCATCTCGCAGAAAAAGCAGGGCGAGGAGGTCACAAAGTCGCTGGCGTTTGGACTGGAGGCCGCCCCTTCGGTCATCGATCGCACCATTTCCTGTTTCAGCCGGGGGCATCAGCCGGCCTTTGCCGGCATCAACACCTTCATGAAGGCGCCCTATTGCGAGGACATCCGCCAAATCGGCGCGCATGAAGCGGCCTTCATCGGCGTTCCTTTCGATACCGGCACCACATATCGCACGGGAACCCGCTTCGGCCCGCAAGCGGTGCGCAGGATTTCGGCTCTGTATGACGGCTACTGGTTCGATGGCGGGGTTGATATCTACGAGGAGCTTGATCTTTGCGACGCGGGCGATGTGTTCGTTATTCCGGGGAATATCGAAAAGACCTTCGATCAAGTGACCAAGGCCATCTCCCACATTTATACCTCGGGGGTGTTCCCCATCATCTGCGGCGGCGATCACAGCCTGGGTTTTCCGAATGTGCGGGGGATTGCGCCCCATATCGACGGCAATGTCGGCATCATCCATATCGATCGGCATATCGATATCCAGGAAAAGGATATGGACGAGCGGATGCATACGACGCCGTGGTTCTGGACCACCCATGAGGGCGGCGCCCATAGCCACCGCGACCACAGCCATATGCATGATGTCGGATTGCCAAACTGCCACCCGAAAAATCTGGTGCAAGTTGGAATTGGCGGCTGGTACGGCAACCGTCCAGGAACGGCGGTGGCGCGGCGGCGCGGCACAAGCGTTATGACCATGCATGACGTGGAGAAGCACGGTCCTAGGAAGGCCGCTGAAATGGCGCTGGAGATGGCGTGGGATGGCTGCAAGGCGGTTTATCTTTCCTTCGACATCGACTCGATCGACCCCGGTTTTGCGCCCGGTACGGGAAGCCCGGAGCCCGGCGGCCTGTTGCCGCGTGAAGCGTTCGAGATGATTCACACGATCGCCGCGGAGGGTTTGTGTGGAATGGAAGTGGTCGAGGTTTCGCCGCCCTACGATGTCAATGACAACACAGCCCAATTGGCCTGCCGCGTGGTGCTCGACGTGCTCGGGACACTGATTGCCAAGGGCAAGCTCGGACATCGGGCAGAGGCGATGAAAAGCTAAATCACTGCAACCAAGGAAAGCGCGAGGAAAAAATGCCGGCCAGGATCATTGCCCTTCTTGTCATGATGGTTGCGGCGTCGAGTGGGGCTCATGCCCATACGGGCGCCGGTATTCAGTCGGGATTCCTGCATCCGATGCTGGGTTGGGATCATTTGATCGCCATGGTCGGTGTTGGTGTGTGGGCGTCCGCGATCGGCGGCTCCGCAATGTGGAAGATCCCCGTGGGCTTTATGGTTTCCATGATGATTGGCGGAATTCTGGGAATCTACGGTGTTGCCGTTCCGTTGGTGGAGCTGACGATCCTTATGTCCGTGGGGGCGATTACGGTGCTTTGGCTGCTAAAGATTAGAATGTCAGGCTGGACCGGAGCGGGAGTCGCGGGAGTCTTTGCAATCGCCCATGGCTATGCCCATGGGGCGGAGATTCCGCCGGGAATATCGCCAGTGCTGTTCGCCTTGGGGTTTGTTGCGGCTACCGGCGTGTTGCACGCGCTTGGTCTGTGTCTTGGGCAATGGAAGGTATCGCGGCTGAAGCGCGCTGATTAGACGGGGCCCGCATGCTCCTTTCAGGCCATGCACCTCAAAGGTAAGATAGCGCTGGTAACTGGCGCGGCCAGGGGGATCGGGGCCGAATGCGCCTTCGAATTGGCGCGACAGGGCGCGACGACGATATGCTCGGATATCTTGTCTTTAGAGGCGACCGTCGAACACATTCTTGCGCAAGGTGGTGTTGCCCAAGGCCTCATCTGCGACCTCTCGAAAGAAAGCGAGACAATAAACCTCATTGAGACGCTCGGGAATACCCATGGCGGTCTTGATCACCTTGTTCACTGCGCCGGTATTTTTATTGAGAAACCGCTTCTGGAAACAACGGCGGCAGACTTCGATCGCATCATCGGCGTGAATTTGCGGGGGACGTTCCTCATCGGCCGCGAGGCGTTGCGCATCATGAAAACCGGATCGGCGACCTTTGTCGCTTCCGATCTCGCCTATATGGGCCGGGCCAATCACAGTGCCTACGCGGCCTCCAAGCACGCCGTCATGGGGCTGGTCCGGTCATGGGCGCATGAATTCGCGCCTTCTATCCGAGTCAATGCCCTGTGCCCCGGCCCAACAAACACGGAAATGACGTCACCCGCCCATTTGTCGGACGAGGCGCGGGAAAAAGAACTGTTGCTTCCCTTGCGCCGGTTTGCGGAACCTCGGGAAATCGCCGCGGTTGCGGGCTTTCTGGCAAGCCCGCTGGCGGGCTTCATCACCGGTCAGGGAATCGGAGTAAATGGCGGTTCGGTAATGCCGTAGCGCCTGGGCTGGCACGAATAGATGCTTCGCATAACTAAAATTGATGTGTTCAACCGGCAGCAAGTGAAACATCCTGTATCCGGCAATCCATAACTTGCCAAATCGGATGAAATGCACCGTTTCGATTTCAAGAATCGTGTTGTTGTTTTGACGGGGGGATCGAGGGGCATTGGGCTTGGCATCGCGCAAGCTTTCTGTCGCACCGATGCGACACTCCATATTGTCGCAATCGACTCCGGGCTTCCTACCGCGGTGCGCGAACTATCGGCCATTGGCCAAGGCAGCGTAACGGGACACCTTTGCGACATAACGGAGAGCGCCGCCATTCAGGACTGCATAGACGGCATCGGGAATATCGATGTGTTTATCGCCAACGCAGGGATTGAGCGGCTTACGCCGATCGAGGATCTGAGCGAGGAGGCCGAGTCGGACTTCCGGAAGATCATCAACGTCAACATCATCGGAACCTATCTTTCCATTCGTGCCGCAGTGAAGAATATGAAGTCCGGCGCCAGCATTATCCTGACATCGTCCGTGTGGGGAAAATCCGCTGCCGGGGCCTTTGGCGCTTACGTTGCATCGAAACACGCTAATATCGGCTTCATGCGAAGCCTCGCGCGCGAACTGGGCCCGAAGGGGATCAGGGTCAATTGCGTTTGCCCGGGCTGGGTTGAGACGGATGCCGCGATGCGCTCCTTGAACAAGATGTCGGCTCGATCGGGGCGCCCTGAACCCGAAATTCTGGGCGAGGTCATCGCCTCGCAATGTCTTCCGGGGTTGCAGGAACCCGCCGACATAGCGGCCCTGTACCTCTTTCTCGCAAGTTCTTTGTCCCGGAACATCACCGGCCAGGCGATCAATGCCGATCGCGGCGAATTCCTGGGTTAAAAAAGGGCACACGATGTATGAAAATGGCTTGAGGCTCGATGGAAAAACCGCGCTTATTGTCGGTGCCAGCAGCGGGATTGGATTTGAAGTGGCGAAGGAATTCGCCTTGCAAGGGGCCAATGTAACCATCCTGGCCAATGATCCAGCCATTGAGGGCGCTGCCGCTGCAATCAGCAAATGCGCCTGCCGCCCCGTATCCCATATTCTATGCGATATCACCGACCGCACCGGGCTTAACCGGAAGCTAGCACCCCTCCAACGTATTGACCTCCTGGTTCACAATGCCGGCTATGAACGGCTGACGCCGCTTGCCAGTCCCGGTCCTGAAGTCGAGGAGGCTTTCCGCAAGATCGTCGATGTCAATCTATTCGGCGCCTATTATGTGACGCGCGAAGTCGTGCCGAGGATGCCCGATGGCGGGCGGATCATCTATACAGCGTCGACTTACGCAAAATATGCGATCTCAAGAATGTCCGGCTACGCCAGCTCCAAGCATGCTCTCGTTGGAATGATGCGCACGTTTTCACACGAGCTCGGCGCCCGCCGGATCACGGTGAACGCGGTCTGTCCAGGATGGGTGAATACCGAGTTTTCCAACCGGTCGGTGCGTGAGATCGCCGCGGAGACCGGGCGGACATTTCAGGATGTCGGCAATGACGTGCTCTCGCTTCAGGCTATTGAGGGACATCTGGAGCCCCGCGACATCGTGGGGGGCTATCTCTTCCTGGCCTCCGACCTCGCCAAGGATGTGAGCGGCCAGACGATCCATATCGACCGGGGCGAATATCAGAATTAGCATGAACCCCGCCGCCGGGAACCGCAGGAAAGGGGCAGCCGTCCCCATTGATTTTACGTATGCAAATGATTGCGATTTCTCCACTTTCTCAAATCTGCCGGCTGATCGACGTTAGACAACCGAGAAGTTGAAATCCGTCCCTTGGCATGTGTGTAGCCAGGGAAGGCTGGCTTTGAGCAAAATCAATAACAAGGGAGGAAAAGATGAACCGTTTGATGGAAAGACTGAACAAAGCAGGTTTGATTGAAGCGCGTCCCGATGGACTTGTGCGTATCCGCACGGTTGGTTCGGGCATGACAAGACGCCAGGTATCGCGGCTTCTCTTGGCGGGAACGGGCGCGGCGGTGTTGGGATGGCCCGGAGAAAGCCATGCCGCCGGGGAGGTTCGCTATATGGGCTGGCAGGGTTACGAAGAGGCTTTCAGCGCGGGTGGCTTTGCCGCCAATAATGGCATCACGATCAGCACCACGTTCCAGAACGATAACGGCCAGGCCATGACGGCGATCGCCAATGGCGGCAAGGGCAACATGGATATCGTGTCGCCCGACACCGCCTACACATCGCTGATGGGAAAGATCGGCATGCTCGAGGCCATCGATGTTTCGCGCGTGCCCAATTTCGCGAAGCTTGATCCCTTCTTCCAAAAGAACGAAGGCATTCGGATCAACGACCAGATATACGCGCTGCCCTTCGCCTGGACGATTATTCCGCTCATGTACAATCCGAAATACATACCGGAGGCGCCCCAGTCCTGGTTCGATGTCCTCAAGCCCGAGTATAAGGGTAAGGTCGGACTCACCAACGATTTGATCTCGGCGATTGTTTGCTATTCGCTCGCGGTTACCAAAAGAGTCGATGCGACGAGGATCACGAAGGCGGAGCTGCAAGAGGTCCTTGATCTTTTGATCAATATAAAAAAGAACCACGCTCGGACCGTTGCGTCGAGCTATGGGGAACTCACCGATCTCCTTGCCAGCGGGGAGATCTGGATCACGCAAGGGTGGGTGCCGGTTCAGCTATGGGCGAAGGCCAAAGGTGCCGTTGTAAGCTGGACGATTCCCAAGGAGGGCGCGCATGTCCCGATCGATTGCCTCGCGATCGTAAAGGACTCACCGCACCTCGATAACACCTATCTCGTCCTCAATCATGCCATAAGTGCCGAGGCTCAGGCGCATGCCGCGAATATCAACGCGACAGGCGTCACCAATCCGGGCGCCATTGCCTTGCTGAGCAAGGAGGTGCTCGAGATTCAGCCACATGACGACATCCCTGGCTTCTTCAAAAAGACGACAGGAGGCCAGCCCTTACCGCTGTGGCCGAGCGAACCCGATGGCGATCTGGCGACCTTTGACGATGTGCTGACCGCCTGGGACAAATTCATGGCGGCCTAGGCTTCGAGCTTATGCCGGCGCTTCCGGTGATCGGATGTAGCAGTTAGAGTGCGGCCTTTGATGTACCAGGACCCGTGTTCGGCCAGCGCGGCCTACGCAAGGCACCAGGAGCAGATGTCTTCACTCGTTGAACTACGGGGGATTTCCCGGACCTACGGCCCCATTATCGCCGTCGAGCCCACGGACCTGGACATCAAGGAAGGAGAGTTTGTCGCCATACTGGGGCCCTCGGGCTGCGGAAAAACCACGCTGCTGCGGATGATTGGCGGTTTCATCAGCCCAAGCTCAGGCGTCATCAAACTGGATGGACAGGACATGACGCGGGTGGGACCGGAAGCCCGGCCCACCAACATGGTGTTCCAGGGCTATGGTCTCTTCCCCCATATGACCGTGGCGCAGAATGTCGGCTATGGCCTGCGGTTGGCAGGCATAGCGGCGGAAGAACGGGCCCGGCGGGTGCAGGATGCACTGCGACTGGTTCATCTCGACGACTTTGGCGGCCGCCGGATCGATGAGCTCTCGGGCGGGCAGCGTCAACGCATCGCACTGGTGCGGGCTCTGGTCATGCGGCCCAAGGTGCTTTTGCTGGACGAACCGTTGGCGGCGCTCGACCTGAAACTGCGCCGCGCCATGCAGGACGAATTTCGCCGGATTCATGCGGTCACCGGCGGGACATTCGTTTTCGTCACCCACGATCAGGAAGAAGCCATGTCGTTGGCGACCAGGATTTGCGTCATGGAGCGTGGCCGCATCGTGCAAGATGGAACGCCGCGCGAGATTTATCTCCAGCCGCGCACCCGCTTCGTATCGCGGTTCATCGGTGAAGCAAATCTTTTCCACGGGCGAAGGCAGAGCGGCCATGTCCACCTCGACAACGGCTTGTCCTTTGCGCATGAGGGGGATGACGGCGAGGTGGACTGCGTTGTCCGGCCAGAAAACATGGTCATCGCCTCGACGTCCGATACTTCTCCTTCAAAGCGATACGACATGAACATAACCGCGAAGCTCGTGGACATGACGTTCATGGGGCCGAATGTTCAGTACAAGCTAATTACTGGCAACGGCGAAGATGCAATGGTCGAAACCAGCAATGAAGATCGGAAAAGTTCAATCGAAACCGGGGCAAACGTGATGCTCTGGTGGAACAGCGCTGTTCAGAGGATTGTGACCGAATGAATTGGGAGGCGTTCAGAGCAGGCGCCATTGCCCGGATCGCTCCTAGCCTTGTCATATTCGCTTCGCTCTTTCTCCTCCCGATCTCCTATTTCTTCGTCATCTCGTTCTGGCGGGTGCGATCCTATCAACTGCGGACGGATTTGACACTCGACCAATACCGCGAGGTTTTTCAAAATTTTGCCTATCCGCTCGCCTATACATTGGCCGTTGCTTTCGCGATTGCCGCCGTCACCACGCTTCTTGCATTCGCATACGCCTATTACTGCCGTTTCAAGACGTGGCGATTTGGGATCACGCTTGTCTTCCTGGCGCTACTGACGTTGTTTGGCGGATACCTGACAAAGATCTACATGTGGAAGACGATACTGGGATCGGCCGGCCTTCTCAACTCGGCACTTCTGCAATTGGAGCTGATCTCGGAACCGCTGACGGTGCTGCTTTACAATGTTGGAGCCGTCATCATCACGCTGGTCCACTATACGCTTCCTCTCGCGATCCTTCCCATCTACGGCTCACTGCGCGGCGTGGATGATGTTCCCCTCGAAGCCGCTCGCGATTTGGGCGCTTCGCGCTCGAGGGTCTTTTTTGACATCATACTTCCACAATGCAGGCTCGGCATCCTGTCTGCTTTCAGCCTGTCCTTTATCTTCGCGGCGGGCGATTACGTGACTCCGCTCATGGTGGGAGGCACATCAACATCCATGATAGGGCTCCTGATAGAGGCCCAGTTTGGCGCGCGCCTAAACTCACCGCTGGGATCGGCATTATCGTTTTCGGTGATTACATCTTGCGCGTTAATAATCCTCTTGGTCGCCGCCGTGTTGCACGTCCTCGTCAGGCCGCGGGATTAACATGCCGCAAACGCTCATCTGGAATTCCGGCATGGTTCTTCTCGTCGCGTTCATGCTGTCACCTCTGCTGATGTTGATCGTTTTCTGCTTCAGCGAAAGTCCGCTGCTAAGCTTTCCGATCCAGGGATGGTCGCTCAAGTGGTTTGCCAATGCGTATTATCGCCCTGGCTTTTTTCCCGCGTTTATCAATAGCCTGATCGTCACTGCCTGTGTCGGGGCGATATCGACAGTGGTGGGAACATTGGCCGCCATGGCAATTTGCAGGCTGCCGGCCAGAATTTCCGGATCGCTGATGGCCCTTCTCGCCTTGCCGCTGATGGCCCCGCCACTGCTCTTGGGCGTAGCGCTGCTGACATACTATGCAACGTGGCTAAATGTTCCGCTCGGACTTCATACGGTGGTGGCGAGCCACATTGTTTTCACCCAGCCCCTTGTCATCCTGGTGATTGCGGCGCGCATGGCGTCCTTCGATTTCGCCGCCATCGAAAGCGCCCGCGACCTCGGGGCCTCGCCATTGCGGGCATTCTTTGAGATTACTCTTCCTCTCATCAGGCCGAGCATCGTTGGGGGCGCGCTGATCGCCATGGCGCTGTCGCTCGATGATTTTTTGGTGACGTTCTTTACCATAGGCGGCAGCAATACCTTGCCGACCTTCATGTGGGGGATGCTGAGAAAGGGCGTCGATCCAAGCATCAACGTCGTTGCCGGTCTCATTATGACCCTATCGATCGGTGCAACGTTACTGGGCTTTCGACTGACTGGCTATCGGGGTTAACGGGTCCGGCTTCGCGTGAGTTTACGCGTCTGGCAGATATTCAAGAAATTTCCGTGACGCAAACAGCATGTTGGAATGCTTGTTGGTAACGAGGAACACATCGTCGGAGAGGCCTTCAATTGGCGGCGTCAGAGCCCATAGGTCGCCATGCCCGAGATCACGTTCGACGACTTCCATGGGAAGCAGGGAAATGCCGACGCCCGCAAACAGGAGGCGCTTCATTTCCGAAATATCCAGCGACTGCCCGGCCTTCTTCCATCCCCAGCCGTGCCTTAGCCTGAAGTCGCGCACGATGCGGGCCTCGTCGGCCCCCGGAAGAACGAATGCCTCCTCGCCGAGAGCATCCAGATTGCCGAAGGTTTGGCCGGCAAGCCGGTGATGCTTGCCGCAAACCACCAGATGCCGCTCGCGATAGAGGAAGACATAGTCGAGATTGGCATCCATCCTCGGCTCGGGGCAGACGCCGATATGCGCGTCATTGGCAAGAACCATGTCCTCGATCTGCGGATAGGGTGCCACCTGGATATAAAGCTCGGCACGCGGATAGGCCTGCGAGAATTTTTTAATCGCGGCGTCTAATCGGCTGCTCACCACATTGCTGACGGTTACGATCTTCAACTGAATGGAAAGGTCGTTGTCGATCGCGTCGAACTCGTTCTGCAGGGAGGAAACCAAATTGTCCATGCTTTCGGCGATGGCTGCCAGCTTGGCGCCGTGATCCGTTAGGGAAAATCCGCCGGGGCCGCGTTCGCAGAGATTATGTCCCAGATAGTCTTCCAGCCTCTTGAGCGAACTGCTGACCGCGGGCTGCTGGCGCGAAATGGCCGCTGCGGCATTGGTGATCCCGCCATATTTCGTGATCTCAAAAAATGTCTTGACGAGGTTCCAGTCGAGATTGCGCACGAAGCGGCGGTCGTCCTCCGCCAAGTGATGGAGCTTGTCAGTTTTCTTGGTCACCGCTGGCCCTCAAGTCGCCATAGGCAATAGTGTTCCATGGGACGAATTGTTTGACAATCCTGGCGAGTGCCCCGGGTGAACAGCGGCGCACAGCCGATGTGAATAATTCATGCTCCTTTTCCCGCGGGATTGCCGCGAGACTGCCATTCGGTTGGGACACGGCCCAACGGCGGTCTAGGGCTTTCAGAAACGAGGTAAGGAAAATAATGACCAATTCATCGCTCGCCGGTGCGGGCAGGCAGTGGTTTGATTTCCGATGACGCGGAAGCGCATCGTTCAAACGCTCAGCGGCAGGATTGCGGTCTAGCCCATGGGTTCCGCGGCTTTACCGGCGCGCAAGACCGGATCGGGTCCGGGATATGGCGGCCTGGCGATTGGCGAGGCCTTGCCGGGCTTCCAGGCCATAGGCCTAGGCATAGCGGGCTGGGCCGCTTTTTTTCTGCTGTGGGAGCTTTCCCTTTTATCAGGCCTCTCGAATGCGGCGCTATTGCCGCATGTGTCCGACGTCGCTGGAGCCCTGGTCAGGCTGTTTGGCGAACGCGGATTTCATTTTGATATTCTGGCGAGCCTTTGGCGGATCGCTGCCAGTTTCGCGATCGTTTGCGCGGTTGGCGTGCCGATCGGCATCCTCATGGGCGCCTTTGTGAGAGTGGAGGCTTTGCTTGGGCCGTTCGTCTCGACATGGCGATATCTGCCGGCCGCGTCATTCGTTCCCTTGCTGCTGATGTGGTTCGGCGCCGATGAGGGACAGAAGATCGCCCTTCTGTTTCTTGGCGCCGTCTTTTTTCTAATCACGCTGGTTGCCGACCACACCAAGTCGGTGCGCAAGGAGCTGGTCGAAACATCCCTCACCCTTGGCGCCAACAAGTGGCAGGTGCTGTGGACGGTGATAATTCCGGCGGCTCTTCCGAAAATCTTCGTCGCCATGCGGCAGATGCTGGCCATTGGCTGGACTTATTTGGTCATCGCCGAAATCGTCGCCACCACCGACGGCATCGGTGCGGCAATGATGCGCTCCAAACGCTTTCTCAGGGTGGACGAGATCATCGCGGCGATCGTCATGATCGGGGTGCTCGGCCTTCTGTCCGATATCGCCTTCAGGCGCTTCGCCTGGTTTCTGTTTCCCTACAAAGACAGGCGTGAACTTTAAATCAATCCCGGCTTAATGCCGGCAACAGAGGAGGAAAGACCATGGGTAAAAAACCGCTTTTGTCGATCTTTGCATTGCTGCTGATGCTGACTGCCGCCGTACCGGCCCTCGGAGAAACGACGACGATCAGAGCATCGGGATTCACATGGCCGTCCTACGGCTATTGGTCCATTATCGAAAAGCAGAAGCTTTCCGACAAGATCAAGGTTGAATTCCGGTCGATCGAGGATCCTTACGACAGCATGAGCCTCCTCGCCTCGGGCCAGCTCGATGTCGTCCTCAACACCCTCGAATATGCGCCCATCGGCGCCAGCGAAGGCAGGCCTATCTCCGTGGTGGCCTATTACGCGATAAGCCAGGGAGCGGACAAGATCATCGTCGCTCCGGACATCGCCAAGCCAGCCGATCTGTCGGGCAAGACCGTTGGCGTCCTGGAAGGGGGCCTGCCGGAAATCTTCATGTCCATGTGGCTGGAAAAAAACGGCGTCGATCCAACCGCCGTCAAGAAAGTCAATGTCATCGCCGATGACGTTCTTGCCGCGATGGTGGGCGGCACCATCTCGGCCGGCGTGTTCTGGGAACCCTACGCCTCGAATATCGTGGGCGCCATGAAGGGCACCAAGCTGGTCGCCAATTCCGGAGATCCCGAATGGCTCAAAACCGGGGTCATCGCCGACGCGATATACATGAACAAGGACTTCGTCGCCAAAAACCGTGAAGCGGCCGAGGAATTCGTGCGCGCCTACTTTGCCGCCATTGCCTGGCGCAAGGCCAATCCAGGCGCAGGCAATGCGCAGATCGCCGAGGCAATGAAAATGCCGGAGACGGATGTGTCCGCGGTCCTTGGTTCGGGTGACAACAACGGCGACCTTTACGTCTACAGCTTCACGGATTCAGCACGGCTTTGCGGCTCCATGGAGGGCGAGCCGCCCTTCGGCCAGACCAATGGACAGATAGAGGAAATCTGGTCCACGATCGGCAACTGGTGGGTGAAGCTCGGCAAGCTCAAGGAAGTGCCCGCCTCCGCCGTGGACTGCAGCCTCATCGCCTCATTGGCAAAGTCTGGATTTACCGGTGAATGAGGTAATGGCCCCATCGAGGCCGCGGGCGAAAGACCTGCGTGAGCCGCTACTTCAGTTGCATGGCGTCTCACGGGTCTTTCGCGGCGGTTCCAGGCAGCCGGACACGGTGGCTTTGGATAGGGTTTCCTTCGACGTGATGGCGGACGAGATCTGCGTTCTCCTCGGGCCTTCCGGCTGCGGAAAGTCAACCCTGCTGCGGATCATCGCCGGGCTGGATTATCCAACCGACGGCCATATTATGTTGTCGGGCGGGCCGGTCGCCGGGCCCGGCCGCGATCGCGGCATGGTCTTTCAAGACTATACCTCGTTCCCGTGGCTCACTGTGCGAGAGAATGTCGAATACGGCATGCGGCTCAAGGGCGTGCCCAAGTCTGAACGGCGGGAGGCCTCGGACCGGTTCATCAAGCTTGTCCATCTCGAAGGCTTTGCCGCTTCCTGGCCGGAACAGCTTTCCGGCGGCATGCGCCAGCGGGTGGCGATTGCCAGGACGTTGGCGAACAGCCCCCGCGTTCTCCTCATGGACGAGCCGTTCGGCGCGCTCGATGCCGAAACCCGGCTGCATATGCAGGAACTTCTCCTGGAAATCAGGAAAGTCCACAAAATCTCCGTGGTCATGGTGACCCATGACGTGGACGAGGCCATCTATATTGCCGATCGGATCGTCTTTCTGTCACCGCGGCCCGGGCGGGTGAAGGAGATCATCAGCCTCGATTTCAAACGCGGCGCCAACATCAAGCTGCGCGAGGATCTGCTCGAGAACGCCGAATACCGGCGAACCAGCCGGCACATCATGACGAATATGAGAGCAAGCTGAGAAGGGGGCCTATATCCGAGCCATCACGATTGTTGTTGCAGAAGAGATCCATCCGCTGGAGCCAACAAGGGTTCGGGATTGAACTTCGTCTGAGCCAGGCGAAAGGCGTTTGCCAAGAAATTCGTGACCGTCCGGATGCGGGGAAGCGAACGCAAATCCTGGTGGCATAGAATCCAGATATCGGTGGAGACGCCTTTCAACACCGGACTGATGCGCACGAGATTGGCATTGCCCTCGGCAAGGAAGCACGGCAGCACCCCGATGCCCAGCCCGCACGATATCGCGTGGCTTAAAGCCATCAGGCTATCGGTGCGGCTCACGACTTTGTCCATAGGCACGTTGGCGTTCAGCCATTGCCATGCTGCCAGATGCTTGAGATCGTCGCTGAGGCCAAGCCACGGCATGGCGCCCATTGCCGTCAGAATACCTGCTTCATCCGCGGGCGGGA
Organism: Aestuariivirga sp.; assembly: GCA_041745135.1. GTDB lineage: Bacteria > Pseudomonadota > Alphaproteobacteria > Rhizobiales > Aestuariivirgaceae > Aestuariivirga. The sequence continues at coordinate 43,007 of JBGTJO010000090.1, forward strand.
CGATGGCGCTGGCTTGCCAGGGAGCCCCATAGATGGCAAAGGCAATCGTAGATACCCGCCGGCCAATGAGCGTATCGGGCGGCGCGTTGGAGGGGCGAATGGCGATGTCCGCTTCGCCTTTTCTCAGATTCAGAAATTCGTTCGAGGTGGATATCTCATAGCGGATTTGGGGAAAGGCCGCCGTTAATCTTCCCAGGGCTGAGCCGAGGAAACCATAAAAGAGGGTATCCGTGGTGGTCAGCCGGATAAGGCCTGCGGGTTTTCTGTCCTGGCCCTCGAGCCGCCGCTCCAGGCTTTCGATGCCTTCTCTCACCAGGGCGGCATAGGAGGCCATTTCCCTCCCGGCGGTGGTTGGGGAAAATCCCTCATTGCTTCTATCGAAAAGTTTTACGCCAAGATCGGTTTCGAGGGCGGCGATGCGGCGCATGATCGTGACGTGGGTGACTTTGAGCGCGCGGCCGGCGGCGGCGTAGGAACCGGTTTCGGAAAGTGCGAGAACAAACCGCAAGCTGTCCCAATCCAGATGCGTCATGTGCGCCCCCAAACAGCTTCTGTTCGACAATTGGAGGCTCCGCCAAAACGCGACATCGCTAGTCTGGCGGCGCAGTCGTGCTGGAGAGTTCCCATGATCCTCAACCCCATACCCTGGCCGGACGGAGCAAAATGCGCGGTCGCCTTCACCATGGACATGGATGCGGACAGCATCCTCCATCTGGCCCATCCGGACCGGGCGCCACGAATGGTTTCGGCCCTTTCCATGCTGAAATACAGCCCCAAGATCGCGGTGCCCCGCATCCTCGCGACATACCGCAAATTCGGCCTGAAACAGACGTTTTTCCTACCCGCATGGTGCATGGAGCAATATCCGGAAACCGTTGAGGCAATCTTACGCGATGGGCATGAGATTGGCTATCACGGCTATATCCACGAGCATCAGAATGAACTGAGCCGGGATGAAGAACACTACTGGCTGCAGAGGTCGCTCGACGTTTTCACGTCAATGACCGGGACGAGGCCCAAGGGCGCCCGCTCGCCGCTTTATAATTTTTCCGAACATACCGCCGATCTCCTGATCGAAGAGGGGTTCACATTCGATGCCTCGCTGATGGGCGACGACATTCCCTACATCCTGGAGAGCGGCCGGGGCCGCCTCATCGAGTTGCCGTCATCATGGGCGCTGGATGACTGGCCCCAATTCATGCACAGCATCGAGTTCAACTATCTGATGCCGATCCGCTCTCCCGAAGAGGCGTGGAAGACCTTTTGGGCGGAATTCGAGGCGGCCTGGGAACATGGCGGGCTGTGGATCGCCGTGTGGCATCCGAAAGTATCCGGGCGGCTTTCGCGCTGGAGCTATACGGAACGCATGATCGAGCAGATGCTCAAGATCGGCAGCGTGTGGATCGCCCCCTTGGGCGAGATCGCGGCGCATGTACAGAAATGCGTGGACCTGGGACAATGCACTCCGCGCATCGACAAGCTTCCCTATTATACGGGGCGCGTGTCGCCGATCCGCCCAAGAACGCAGTTGCCGAAAGCGGCGGAGTAGCCATGATCGATCCCCGCTTCAAATCCTATGTGACGGGCACGGATCAACTGGAGGAGCTGATCGGCGGCAAACCCGTTCAGATGATCCAGGACGTGAAGCAAGCGCAGCTCGATACCCATGCGCGCGCCTTCCTGCAGCTCAGCCCCTTCGCGTTGATCGGCACACATGACGGGAGCGGCAAGGCCGATGTATCCCCGCGCGGCGATCAGCCGGGCTTTGCCGTGGTGCTTGACGATCAGACCATCATCATCGCCGAACGGCTCGGCAACCGTTTGGCCGACAGCATGAAGAATATTCTTCAGACCGGAGAGATCGGAGCGCTGTTCATCGTGCCGGGATTTGGCGAAAGCATGCGGGTCAACGGCAAGGCGGCCGTGGTTTCCGATCTTGAGTACATGAAGCAATTGGCCGTGGGAGAGAAGGTGCCTTCGGTCGCGATCCTGATCAAGGTGGAGGAAGTGTTCGTCCATTGCGCGCGCTGCATGCTGCGGTCGGAACTTTGGAAATCCGAAACCTGGCCGGAGCGGGAAGCCTGGGTCACGCTTGCGCAGCTGATGATGGACCAGCAGGATCCCGAGGGCATAACGCTTGGCGATATGCAGGCCGAGGTCGATCAAGACTACCGGACATTATATTAGAGGCCGGATCCTTGCAGATCGAGGCCAGGAAAGCGCCCGAGGCGCCAGGCAGTGCCGTAGAGTCCCTGGCGGTCTTCTTCGGCACCCATAGCGGCACTTGCGAGAGCATCGCCAGGCGTTTCGCCGCGGGGACAAAGGCAGGCTGCTATGACCTTGACGATTTCGCCGCGCGCCATGCGCCGCATGGCCTCAACATCATCGTGACCAGCAGCTATGGGGATGGCGATCCGCCCGGTAATGCGGAAAGCTTCGCAGCCTGGCTTAATGGCGGCACTCCGCCCAATCTTCGCAGCGTGAAATACGCCGTGTTCGCTGTCGGCGACCGCAACTATGCGGATTTTTGCGGCTTTGGCCGAAAGGTCGACGAACGTCTCGCCGCTTTAGGCGCGGAGAGGATGGCCGCCCGCGCAGAGTGCGAAAGCAGCAAATCGGAATCATTCAACGCATGGTCACAGCCGTTTCTATCCGGGCTTGGCATTGCTCCTCCGGCCGTGATTGAAAAAGCCCCCGCGGTTTCCCACGGCACATCCTACATGCTGTCGCGGCGTAGAAGCTTGACCGCGCCGCAATCCTCGCGCGCGGTCTACCATCTCGAACTCTTCGATATCGGCGAGCAGGAGCATGAGCCTGGCGATTCGATCGCCGTGACACCTGTGAATTCTCTCGAACGGGTACAGCGGCTGATCGCCGGACACGGGTTTGACGAGGCCGATATCGTGCAGGTGCGAGATACGCCGTGCAAGCTGCTGGAGGTTTTGCTCTTCCGCAAGGAGTTGCGGATGTTAAACGGCACGGCGTGCCCGGCGCCGCAAGCGCTCGTTGACGCGCTTCGGCCGATGACACCGCGGCATTTCTCGATCGCCTCCCATCGCAGCCATGCACCCCACGGAGCGCATCTGACGGTTGCCTTGACTGAATTCGACGTGGCGGGGGAGCAGAGATTGGGGTTGGCGTCGGAATATCTGACGAAGCGACAGGGGATTGGCTCGCTCATCCATGGCACGATCCGCCGGAATCCGCGATTCAGATTGCCCGTGAGCGATGCGGCGCCGATCATCATGGTGGGGCCGGGAACGGGCGTGGCGCCCTTCCGGGCGTTTCTGCAAGCGCGACACATGACAAAGGCCAAGGGAGCTGCCTGGCTTTTCTTTGGCAACCGAAATCGTGACCGCGATTATTTGTATCGCGATGAGATCGAAACGTTTCATAGGAACGGCGTTCTCAAAAACCTGAGCCTCGCCTTTTCCCGCGATCAGGACCACAAGATTTATGTGCAGCATCTGATGGCCGAAAGAGGCAAGGAGGTGTGGGCGTGGATCACGCGGGGCGCGCATATTTATGTTTGTGGAGATGCCAAGCGCATGGCGGGCGACGTTCACTCGGCATTGCGGCAGATCGTAGCTGCCAACACGCGGCTGCCGCTTGCGCAATGTGAGAAATTCCTCGCCGATCTCGCGAAGAAAGGCCGATATCAACGGGACGTGTACTGACAAAAAAGAAGCGAGACCTTACAGTCCCGCTTCAAGTGGGTGACGGCGCTTTCAGGGAGGTTGGAGGAAGAGCCATCACGGAGGCTATTTTTTGTGGGCGCGCCCTTTTTTTCCGCCTTCGACTATGCCGGCCATGAGATACATGATGACATAGACGATGAGCCGATAGACCACGGCGGAGCCGGGCGGGATGCAGATGAAGGACATGGCGTCGAGGCCGCGCTTTCCAACCTCATAGGCGAGGCGCAATACCTCATAGTCGGTCATGCCGATGGGCTCGGCCAGGTCGCCCAGAATATCGCCGGGGGCAGGGCCCGCGCCGCCGATCACATCCATGTCGAAATGGGCATAGACGGACTCGGTGCCGTCATAGGCATGACGCAATTCGGCGCAGAGCTTTTCGATGTCGAAGCCGCTGCGTATGCGCCACATGGGGAAGAAATGCGTGCCCCTCGATAGAAAGTGGCGGACCTGCTCCTTGTTCTCGAGCATGCCGCGCTCGCCGATCTCCAGAAGATTTTTCTGGAGGTAGTTCTTGCAGAGCTCGTAGGTTTTCCATTTCCAGGCATCGCTGCCGGCGATGCGGGGGTCCATCGTGAGCTTGTCGAGGGGGGCCACATCCCAATGGGTGTCGAGGCTCACCATCCCCACATTGCCCTTGGTGTGCTCGGAGACCGGCTTGGCAATCGCAAAGGAGCCGCAGGGCGAGTTCTGGCCGATGACAATCGGAATCGCGCCCGCATCCAGGGCATCGTTGACCTTGCGTTCCACCGCAGCCTGGGCGGCGAGCACATTGTCGGCGGTGGGCCTCACCAGGCTTTCAGGCGGGATTTCGGCATTGCCGTAGTCGACGACCTTGAGCGTCTCAAAGACATCGACATCGAAGTCCTGGATGTAGCCGGAGCCGTAGCGGATCGACTGCTGGCGCACGCGTTTGGAGGCGGCGAGCCATTCTTCCGCCGAGACGCCCGCATAGGCGCCCCAGCCGGCGACGTAGGGAGCGCCGATGATGACGATATCGGCTCCTTTCAGATGCTCGCGCGTGGTGGCGTGGGGCCTTGCCATGAAGGTCGGCATGTCCGCCTCGATCATCGGCACATACCAGGGGTTCATGAATGAGAACGTGTTGTCGAAGCTGGTTTTTCTGATCTGCTCCCAGCTTGGATAAGCCATCGCCGTTCTCCCCTAAGTCTTGCCGATTTGTTAAGCAGGGATCACCCCGGCAAGCGCTGTGAAAAGGCGAACATTGGCCGTGCCAAATGTTGTCTGGCTCCGCTCCGCCGCCCAAACCACATTCCCCGCCCATATGAACCGAAACTTCGACTATCACCGTGCCTCCTCGCCCGAGGATGCCATCAGACTCAAAGCATTGCTGGGCGGAAACGCGCGGTTCTGGGCCGGCGGCACCGACCTTATGCTCTGGGACCGGCGCAGGGATAATCCGATCACGGCCGCCATCGACATTACGGCGCTGAAGGAGCTTTCCGGAATCGAGGTGAGCGGCAACCGAATCCGGATCGGTGCCCTGGCCTCGCTGACACTCCTCGAAAGGAGCGGCCATCGGCATCCCAATCTGCGGGTGCTGGCCGATACGGCGCGCCTCATGTGCACGCCGCAGACGCGGACCATCGCTTCCATCGGCGGCAATGTCTGCAATGCCTCACCCGGCGCCGACCTGCTCCCGCCGCTTGTCGCGTTGGGGGCCAAGGTTCATCTGCAAGGGGCGAGGGGCATGCGCCGGATGACCTTGGAGCAATTCATCACCGGCGTTGGCCAAAACGATCTCGGCAGCGACGAGATGCTAACGCATATCGGGATCGAAAATAGGGAAAGCCGTTCGGCGGCAATTTACCAGCGGGTGGCGCGGACGGCGGTTGATATCGCCCTGGTGAGCTCCTCTGTTTATCTCGGCATGGGCAACGACGGGAAAATTACGACGGCCCGCATCTCTCTTGGGGCAGTGACGGCAAGGCCCATACGTTGCAGCACCGCGGAAGAGCAGCTTGTGGGCGAAACATTGACCGAAGGCCGGATGGCCGAAGCGGCGCAAAGCGCGGCTGAGTATGCAATCCCGATTTCCGACATACGCGCGTCCAGGGATTATCGCTTGAAGATGTGCGCCGTGCTGACGCGGCGCTGCATCGAAGACTGCATGAGCCAGATCAAACGGGAAGCCGCATGAACATCACGGTGAATGGCGTCAAACATGACATCGCGTGCGGCGATGGCGATCGTTTGTCGGATGTTCTCAGAAGTGGGCTGGGACTGATCGGCGTTCGTGTCTCTTGCGCGGAAGGCGAGTGCGGCTCCTGCACGGTGATCTTGAACGATCAGCCGGTTACATCGTGTCTCGTGCTGGCGCGCCAGGCGGAGGGAGCCACGGTCACCACGGTGGAAGGCATCGGCACGCATGACCGGCTTCATGCGATTCAGGAAGCTTTCGTGGAGCAGCAGGCCTTCCAATGCGCCTTCTGCACGCCAGGGTTCATCATGAGCGCGTACGCCTTCCTGAAGGAGAACGGCAATCCGACGGAGGAGGAAGCCTCCGATGCGGTGGCCGGCAATATCTGCCGGTGCGGGTCGTATCCTTACATCGTGAAGGCCGTTGTCGCCGCAGCGCAGAAGATAAGGGAGCGGGTGTAGCCATGGGCAAGCAGGAATTCAATATCGTCGGGAAACCGATACCGGTGAAGGATGCAAGGGAGAAAGTCACCGGCTCCCTGAAATATGCGGTGGATTTCGAGGTGCAGGGGATGGTGCATGGCAAGATTCTGCGCTGTCCCCACCCCCATGCCCGCGTAACGCGGATCGACGCGTCGCGCGCTCTGGCCCTCCCAGGTGTGATCGGCGTGCTGACCCATGAGGACGCGCCGCAACTTGAATGGCACGGCTGCTGGTTCAACTACCGCGGCAAGATCATTGACGGCGTGGGACGGTTCGTGGGCGATGAATTGGGCGCGGTGGCCGCCGTCAGCCCGGCCATCGCGGAGAAAGCTCTGGGGCTTATCGATGTCGAATACGAGCTTCTGCCGGCGGTGTTCGATGCGGAAGAAGCGATGCAACCCGGCGCGCCCCAAGTTCGCGATGACGGCAATGCGCGCGAGCCCGTTGTCACCGAATGGGGCGATGTGGAAGCGGGACGGCGCGATGCCGATGAGATCATTGAAACAACGATGGTGTTCGGGTCCCAGCAAATGGCCTCCATCGGACGCAACGCCTGCATTGCCGAGTGGAACGGGGATCGCCTCACGCTATGGACATCCTCGCAGACGCCTTCGGAGTTGCGCGACGCCTTGGCCCAGGGCCTGGGCGTTCCTCAAAGCAAGGTGAGGGTGCAGGCGTTTCCAACCGGCAGCTCTTTCGGCTTGTGGTGGTCGAACAACTTCATGATGGTGACGGCACTGCTCGCCAAAAAAATACGGCGTCCCGTCAAGATCGAACTGGACAATGAGGAATGCTTCGGCACGGTGAAGCGCCGCCACAAGGAGCGCACGCGGGGCAGCATAGGGTTTACCAAGAAGGGCGATATCACCTTCATCGATGTGAAGCACATCATCGATAATGGCGCCTATGGGTACAAGAACGAGGTTGGATTCTTCTGCTGCGACAACTGGGGAACGGTCCCCAACGGCCACTACAGCGTCCAGGGCGTTTCGACGAACCTGGTGACGGCGGGCTGCATGCGAGGCGTTGGCGATGTGACGCTTGGCACTTGCGTGGAGCGCATGCACGACATGGTGGCGGAGCGCCTCGACATCGATCCTTTGACGTTCCGAATCAAGAAACAGATGAGGGAAGGAGACCGCCTGCGGAGCGCCATGGGGCAGGACGCAGTGATGGGCGACGTCGATCAATATCTGGCGCAACTGCCGGAGGAGCTTCGCGCGCGGATGCCCAAGCCGTTTCACCTCTCCAGCGGTTCGACGCACGATATTCTGGTGCGGGGCGGAAAAGAGTTTCAATTCGCGGAGCGCTGGAAGGGCTGGGGCAAGCCCTATTCCGTTTCGCGCCGCAAAAGCAGAGCTGTGGGCGTTGCCACCGGCATTCATTGTTGCGGGGTCGAATTCGAGGGCAACACCAATGCCATGGTGCGCATCAATCCCGATGGCAGTGTCAAACTTCATTGCGCCGTGGGGCGGCAGGGGCAGGGGAGCGAAACGACGCTCTCCCAGGTGGCGGCGGAAACATTGGGCATTCCGATCGCCATGGTGGAGATCGAGACGGGGGATACGGATTCCTGCCCGTGGAGCCACGGCTCGATTGCTTCCAATACCATGTACCGCACGGGGTTCGCCGCGTGGGCGGCATCGCTCGACGCGCGCCGCCAGATTCTCGAGATCGCGGGACGCAACATATTCGATTGCGATCCCTCGGGGCTCGATATCCAGGACGGGATGGTGTTTCAGAAATCTCACGGTTCCAATCGGCTGGTATCGATAACGGAAATCATGCACCTCATCCGCAACGATGCGCTGGGCCAGCAATCCTCGATCGTCGGCAGGCCGGCATTTGCCATGCCGCCCTCCACCACCTTCGCGCGCCATTTCGCGGCGCATTTCGTCGATCTCGAGGTCGATCTCGAGACGGGCGAGATCAAGCTTCTGGATTATCTTGCCGCGCAGGATAGCGGCACCGTCGTCAATCCGCAGGTTCTCAAGAACCAGGTGATTGGCGGCGCGATCTGCGGTGCGGGCTTTGCGCTCTATGAGGAACTTGTGTTCGATGAAACGTCCGGGAAGGTGAGGAACGCTGGTTTCCTGGATTACAAATTGCTTCGGACACCGGACTTTCCGGCGAATGCGAAGGCACTTTTTGGCGAGAGCTACGACCCTGTAGGCCCGTTCGGCGCACGTGGCGCCGGCGAGGCGCCAATCGCGGCAGCGGTGCCAGCTATTTGCCAGGCCGTTTACAACGCGACCGGCCATTGGTTCGATATCCCGATGACGCCGGAGCGCATAGCCATGAAACTTTCCGCGCAAAAGCAGGCCGCCCTGTGACGGCTCCGCTCACCCTGGTTAGCCACAATCTTTGTCCCTATGTCCAGCGGGCGGCGATAGCGCTTCTGGAAAAGGGCATCGTATTCGATCGCGTGACCATCAACCTCTCGGCAAAGCCGGACTGGTTTCTGAAGATATCCCCGCTTGGGAAAGTGCCGCTGCTGCGGGTTCGGCGCGATGATGGTTCCGAAGCGGTGCTCTTTGAAAGCAATGTTATCTGCGATTATATCGAAGAAACACAGACGGGGCCGAAGCTCCATCCCTCCGATCCTCTGGAGCGCGCCGAACATCGGGCCTGGATGGAGTTCGGTTCGGCCATCCTCAGCGATATCTGGGGACTGGAAACAACGCAGGAGGCAGGAATATTCGAGGCTAAGCGTGTGGCCATAGCCGCAAAGTTCTCACACATCGAGACGCGGCTGAAGGGCGGGCCCTGGTTTGATGGCGAGCGCTTCAGCCTCGTCGATGCCGCCTTTGCTCCCATCTTCCGATACTTTGACGTGTTCGACCGCATTACCGATACGCGGGTTTTTGCTCAGGTGCCCAAGGTACAAGCCTGGCGCGCGGCCTTATCCGGGCGGCCCAGCGTAAAAGCCGCGGTTGGCGCGGATTATCCCGACCTGCTCCGCGCCTTTCTCGTACGCCATGACGCGCACCTCCTCAAACGCGCTGCATAGTGGGATTTTCAGAATCAGAGTAGATGAAGGAAGGAAACCGCGTGCGAAGCGCCATGGGGCAGAACGCCGTTATGGGTCACGTCAACAAATAGCGGCCTGGTTGCTGGAGGACCTCCGGGCGCGGATTCCGAAGTCCGTTTCGTCTCTGGAGCGGTTCGACCATGATAATTTGGTGCGGGAGAAAGAGTTTTCCTTCGCGGAACGCTGGAAGGGGTGGAGCTCCGACATGCCGGACAACTCCTCGGGACCGGTTTTCCTGACGGATCGTGCATTCGGCTGAGCTGCTCGCATCCGCGTCTCCTGGCATGAACGCGAATTAAAATTGATGTTGATTCCCTCATCCCTGGCACCGTAAGGGTGCGTCGTACAGAGAGCGGCGCGCACCATCACAGCAGGGGCTCACGATGAAAGATACAAAAGGCAAGACACCAAACGCGGACATCAAGATGGCGCCGCGCACAGGCAATGGCTCCGCGCCAAAACCGGCGGCAGAGAGCAGCGCGGCCGCCGTTCAGCCGCAGCTCGATCCGGCACTCATGGCAAAGATCGCCGCGGTGCGCACCCGCGTCCATGAGACATTCGGCAAGGTCGTGCTGGCGCTCACCGCGGCTCCACGCTACCGGCATTTGCCCATCTCCGATCTTTCGCAGGTGATCCTCGATCCTCTCATTCGCGACCGCGTGGCCATTGCACAGCCAGCCAAGCCCGGGCCTGCGGAAGAGGGAGGGCTCGCCGGCATCGCGATCTGGGCGAGTGTTTCGGAAGAGGTGGACGCCAAGATCCGCGAACAGATCAAGGCCGGCGTTTTTCCGGTGCGGCTGAAACCCGAGGATTGGACCAGCGGCAAGATCAACTGGCTGCTTGATGTCATAGCACCCTCCACCAGGCTTGCAACTTCGGTTCTGGCCAATTTCAAACAGGTGATCAAGGAAGGCGACATGCGCATTCACCCGCTGGTTGCAAAGCTCGTCGATCCCGAGGCGTTGAAGAAAATGGGCGCGGCGCCCGTCGCAACCGGTGGCGGCGCCGCCGCGAAAGTTTGATTCTATTTTTTGAGGTGCAGTGATAATTTCAGCTGAAGAGGCTCATTCGCCGAGATGTTCGGCGGGACTGGTGTCCTCGGGCTTCTCCCATCTGACGGAGATGGATTCAAAGGGCGACGGCGTCATCATGTGAATGAGGCGGACTTTGCTTCGCTTCGCATCTGGCGCAATCTCGATACGCCGCAGCGCAATCATCTGCTGGCACACGGCAATTACACTCGCGGCCGACGCATGACCGGCAAGCTGCGGTCTGCTTCGACACCAATCCGACGGACACTATCTACCGGCGAGCGCGGGCTCGCGGCCTGGCTCGATGCCGGGGGCGCTGCCCAATGCCAGGGGGCTTCAGCACGATGATCATCTCGCCATCGCTGCTTGTTCCGCAAACGACAACTCGCAACTGGCGCGTGTAAAGGCGGCTGAACTAGCCAAGTGGTGAATATATTTCTTGAAGGGAGTGTTTACATCACGCCTGACTTGAGGTCATATGCGACTCTTGACGTGCGGGTGAAGTGTCTCGCGTTCCGCATAATAAATGAAGCGGCAGCTCCAAGAATGGAGCGCCCCAAAATGGAATGAGACAGGGGGAGATCTTGGTCGCCGGACTTGCCTTCAGTAGTGACGGACGACTTGGCGTGTAGCGATAATGCAAAGCGCGGCTACATCCTTGCTGAAGTGTTCGGGGTCGCATGATCATAAGGAGCGGAAGAGCCGTAGGGAGATTGCACTAATGAACTCGGATGCGCCAGATGAAGACCCGCAACTGGAACCTGAGCTTATTGAGTGCAAGCGCCGGGTTGAGGCGGAATTCCCTCCGGTGGACAAAAACAGCCGCCCTCCGACAAGAGCCGATTTCCAGGATACCTCAGTCGGCGATGTACAGAATCTTGCCCAAGCTCTGCTCGACGATGCAAATACTGGAGTCGCAATCGGGCGCGTAAAATTGCACGGCGACTTGACTGATGCTGAAGAGCAAAGCGTTGGGCAAGTGATCAACGCTTATGCTGCATCTCAAGGGTGGGGTCCAAGGGACTGGATATCGCTAATGCTTCCGCTTGCCCTGGCCCGCCGCGTGGCCGAGGGCGAAATTGCGTCCGTATTTTCCGAAGACGCCAAAACATTTTTGCGGCAACGCCTGGCTTACGGCGACTACGGCAATTTTACCGGGCAGCCGCCCAAGATGCCGTTCGACGACTTTTTCCGCATATCGCAAGACCTGATGGCGGACAAGGAATATATGCATTGGCTGAATGAGTACAGAAGGAATTATAAAACTGAAGAGAGAAGGCTATGCATCCTGCACTACAAGCTTCACGGCGAGATAGAAAACAAATACAAAAAGAAATACGGCGTCAGGGGGGCCAAAACCTTCTGGTTTTTCTATTTTATCATCCAATTTCTGCACGGCGACTTGCCGCTCGACGACAGGGAAAAGCTGCGCGCTCATATGAGCGCGCATTGGCATCGTTTTGAAAGAGATATACTGGAGCTTACCCAATGGCTGACCGTCTGATCATACTCGATAGTGGAGCCATCGAAAACCTGTTCACCGCCGGCGGCGAGCAAGCTTGGTCCCTCCTTTTTAAAACAGGGCAGCGTGTCGTTGTTCCGGATTACATTCTTACAGAATTGGGAGGAATTCCCCCGCAACTTCCGGATAACTCGCCTAATCCAAATTTTGGCTTAAGGCAAAGGTTCGAAGACTGGATGTCGGGGCGCAGTTCTTCCGAAATCGTCATAGTACATTATGAGCCGCCTCCGCGCCCCGGAGATTTGGGCGACAACATTATCCGGGACTTAATGAATGGTGACACGCCGCAGGCAAGAGCTGCGCTCGCCGATGCCGGAATTTCCTCCGGCTCCGAGTTCCGTCTTCTGTCGGACGACTCAAAGTTCGTCTTTGACATAAAGGCCGAGACGGATGACTTCGGCAAAGCCGGATTAGGATCAGTCGGGCAGTACGCGCCGCCCTACTACGGGACTTTCGAATTCTTGAACGAGCGCCGAGTGAATGGAGACCTCACCGAGGCTGCATATGATGTTCTTCGCAGCAATTTTGAAGGTTCGCACCGCGTGACCTCGCTTTCCGGCGGAGGCTCCCCGGGCACCCTTGATTTCAAAGGCCAGATTATCCCGCACGGCGGGGGAGGTAATTACGTTTACGAACAGCTTGTCAAAGTGATTGGACCTTTCATTGACGATGAAGGGGGCGGCGTTGACGCTCATATCGCCCTTAAGGGCGGTCTGGTTGGCGGCGCACTTGCCCTGTCGGCCAAGTTCGGGCTGATTGGCGACGTTCTGTCGTTCAGTATGACGGTCACCACGGCGGCTGACTTGCGGGAAGAAGGCAGGATAGCCGAGGCAAACGAACTTTGGCTCCGGTACATATTTGAGACAGGGGGTGGCACGGCTGGAACGGTCCTTGGATTTATCGCGTCTGGAATGGCTCTCAAGGGATTGGGGGGGCCGCTCGTTCCAGTCATCGGTGCTTTGTTAGGTGGCGTTGCCGGGTCGCTTGCCGGAGCACCTGTCGGCAGCGCTTTATACAAGGCAGCACCTGAACTCTTCGATCCAATATTTGCGAAGATTTATGATGTCGCGGATGCCGCCGCCGCAGTAGGGAACAAGTCGGTGTTCGAAGCGATGTATGATGCCATTACCGATGGCTTCGGTTTTACCCTCAATCCGGCAACAGGAACAGCCAATTCCGATCTCATGTGGGCCGCGGACTATGGCGAACGCAGGGGCAACGATGGCGACGACGTGCTTATCGGCTGGAAGCCGGATTATATTTTTGCAGGGGACAAGGTTGATCCCGACAATCCCAATAGTGAAGTAGCGCAGACCGACCTGCGCCTTACTCTTGACGGCGGCAAGGGCGACGATTGGCTGGTGGTTCTCGGCGGCACGGGCGCCATCACGGTGGGTGGCGAGGGCAGCGACTTCATCTTCAACACATCCTACAAGGGCCAGCTCTACGGCGATACGATCGACGGCACGGGCTCCTCCGACCCGGACGTGTTCTGGTACTGGCCGGACACCTTCATCATGGATGCCGATTCCAACGATCTCCTGCAGATGTTCGGCTTTCCGCTGCTTGGGGGCTCGAACTCGATTGCCGGCATTCCCGCAGGCGATGGCTCGATGGCGATCGACTGGCTGTTCTGGTTTGTGTTCTATGGCGTGAGCACCAGCGGCCAGCTGCTGATCTATAACTCGCTTGCCGATCTCGTGGACGGCGACCAGGGCTCAGGCATCATGGCCGTCGAGAACTACGAGTTCGGCGGCTTCCGGGATGAAACCTACGGCGTCCCGGCGGCGGGCGATCTCGGCATGACGTTCCGCATCTACAATCCAAGTGCCGCGGATGCGCTGGAGATTTCAATATTCAATGCGGTGTGGGGCTCGCTCTTCACCTATATCGACGTGCTGTTCAACCTCGCGAAAGCGCTGCACTGGCAGCCGGTCGACGATCCCCTGGTGCTCGATCTCGATGGCGACGGGATCGAGACCACTTCCGAGAGCCAGTCCGGGGTGCGCTTCGATCTCGATGGGGATTTCTTCGCGGAGAAGACGGGGTGGCTCAAGAGCGATGACGGCTTCCTGGTCATCGACCTGAACGGCAATGGGCGGATCGACGATATCTCCGAGATGTTCGGAGGACCCGATCAATCGGGCTTCGCCGATCTGGCTTCAATGGATTCGAACCTCGATGGCGTGATCACCATTGCCGATGCCGGCTTTGCTTCGCTGCGCGTCTGGCGCGATCTCGACCAGGACGGGGTGACGGACCAGGGCGAGCTCACCACGCTGGCGCAGCAGGGGATCGTGTCGCTGGGCCTCTCGAACACAGCACTCGATCTCGAGACGCCGCAGGGCAACCGCCTGCTGGCCCATGGCAATTACACCCGGGCCGACGGCACGACGGGCAAGATGTTCGATCTGGCGTTCGACACCGATCCAACCGACACCGTCTACCGGGGCGAGCGCGGGATCGCGGCCTGGCTTTCCGCCGAGACGCTGCCCAACGCCAAGGGCTTCGGCTCGATGACCGATCTCGCCACCGCTGCTTCCAATGAGTTTACGCTGGCGGAGACGGTCATGGCGGCGGCGGCTTCCATGACGGCGCCCGATCTCGAAGACATCCGCGCCAAGGCAGCGCCGATCTTCGGGGAATGGGCGCAGTCGCTGGAGCTGACGCGCGAGCTCCTTAGCTACAACGCGGACGCGCTGGCGGCTAATGACAATGGCTCGCAACTGGCGCGTGCAGAGGCTGCCTAAAAAGCAAATCGCCGTGTGGTGAATAATATTCTTGAACGGAGTGTTTACATCACCCCTGACATAGGGTCATATGCGACTCTTGACGTGCGGGTGAATTGTCTCGCGTTCCGCATAATAATGAAGGCAGCTCCAAGAATAATGGAGCGCCTAAAAACATTAGACGGAGACGGGGAAGATTTTGCTCGTGGTGCTTGCCTTCAGCAGTGACGGACTGACCGTGGCGCGCAGCAACAATGCGGAGCGCGGCTACACACTTGCTGAAGTGTTCGGTGTCGCATGATGATAAGGAGCAGAAGAGCCGCAATCGTAGCAGGCGCTGTTGCTGCGCCGGTTCTTTTGGCAACTGTTTGGTTCGGATACTACGGCACTAAAAACTTGCAAGGCGTGTGTGAGTCTGCCGGGCGGCCTCTCTCGACGGAAGAGAAAAGACAAAAGCTGATTGAGTATTTCAATCACCACATCGCCGTAAATAATAATAATCCGGAACTAAGTTCATATGCCCACCATCTGCTGTACAGGTATCACATAGATAGAACAAAAGAAGACATCTATGTATTTGACATGGACCCCATAAGCATAGCGCCAGATCAAGGCCACCTATTCCAAATTTATCCAGATATTCCCGACTACGCACGAGAATCAAACGGTACCTTCAGAGACTATCTCGGCGGAATTATCTGGAAGCCCGTCAATGTTTGGTACCGGCTAACAGGTTATGCCTATGATTTAGTCTTTTTAGACTTAACACTTGTCGGACGGACAACGGAGGGAAAAGTCTTCTCCGAGCGCATGGACTATCGCGCATGGATTAATTCGTGCGGCGAAATTATCTCAGTTCCTGACAGATACAACATAGGATAATAGTCATGGCCAGCGATCTTATGAAGGAAGTGCTGACAAAGTATCTGTTTGGTCAATCGACTCGGCCTGCGGATATGCTTGATGAAGCGCTGATTGGACGAACTCCGTCAGAGCCAATAAAAGTTTTTGTTCCTCTCAACGACTTCATGACAACGGGTGCAGGGCGAATTGCCGAGGCCAGTCTTTCTCCATTTCTGCGAGAGTTCTTTGCCGATGGAGGCCCCAGTCTAACGCTTGCTGACATAGAAAGCTATCTAACCAGCCGAAACGAATCGCTGAGCAATTATGCCCGGCCTGGTGGCGGCTACGAGTTTATGAAGGGAACCATAGAAAACGCCTATATTTTCAATTCTGTTCTCGGGAGTAGACCAAACTACTCATTCGACTTTCAGCACTATTGGTATCGTCCGGAAGGAGAGTCTGACGCTGCTTTTGCCGAGCGCGTGTTCATATGGAACTCTGTCGAATTTTCTTACGGTGAGGGAACGAAATTTGTTTATGGCGCGAACGATGAATTTTGGCTGGAAGATTTTGCGATCATTCCAATCCAAGAAGTACCTAACCAACCAGCCGAAAAAACTGAAAACTTTGACTTTGAAAGCAATGATTTTGCCGCTCGGCAGAGCGCCGAAATCAGCAAGGCATGGCTAGATATTTCAAATATCGGTCGTACAGTAAATTTTGATTTCTCGGGAACGGCGTCAACTTCGACTTTTACAAAATCCGATTTCGATGCCTCTGTGGCAAGAGAGGAATCACAACGCAGCATATACTACTCTTACATCTTCGCCGCGTCCGCTGCCGATGCCATGTGGCACGATGACGTCTTTGGATCGCTGTTTCGAGATTTATTTCAGAACGGACCATCCAATTTCTATGATGAACAGCACCGGCCAATTCTTTACGGAACCAACGGAGCTGATGTTATCGATAAGTCCAATGCCGAATTTACGTTTACCGACGCTTGGTCGGGTATTTTTGATGAATCCGCTTTTGAATTTTACGACTATATAAAGAACGGCTTGGTTGTCGTCGCTGGGAAAGGCGATGACAGGATTTATGGCACCAACGCAAAAGATGCGCTCTATGGCGGAAGCGATTCAGATACCTTTCTTCAACTCAATTTGGCGGGCGGCGACGATGTGTTGCACGGCGGAGGTCATAATTTAAGTTGGGTAACGGACGGTACCGATGTTGCCAGCTACGATTTTGTTACCTCACAAGCCCTGGAAGTCCGTTTCACGAATGAGGGCTCAACCGCCAATGGTGGTTCTGCCATTGAGGTCACCGGTGGTGCCGCAGTTGGAAGGGATCTTCTATATTCTATAGAGAGAATCACCCTCTCCTCGCTTGCTGATACGGTTAAGCTCCCGGCGGAAGAACTGCTTCGAAGCTTTACAGATGTCCAAATCGACGGTGGCGGTGGGATCGGTATCAAAGATATCCTTGACTTCACCAATTACACTGGGGCCATCGATCCCAAGCTGTTGAGCGTTAATGACCTGAAGCAGCTGGTGATCGGCGGCGTCACCTTCAAGAACTTCGAAAGGGTCATCGACAACGATCAGGATGGCCGCATCTTCGATACGGATGGAGTAGACCCGATCCAGACGGGAAGTACCGAGCCGCAGCCTGAAGGACTGCCGCCCGAGACCATCGAGCAAATGGTCGATGCGGTGCTGGCTTCCGATTCGCTGGCATCCGGGGGCTTTGAGGAAAACATCGGCAATGCCGGGCGGGTGTTCCAGGTTTTGACCGGTTTCGATTATTCCTCGCTGGGCACGGTCAAATCGGTGGAGGGCAACGGGGGCCGGGACTTCATCGCGGCGGGAGCGGGCGCGGTTTCGCTAGAAGGTGGAGCGGACAACGACCTGATCATCGCCAAGGATGCGGTCTATGGGCCGGCGGTTGCGGGCACGGAGACTACGCCCTCGCAGCCCGAGCAACGGCTCACCATCGATGGCGGAGAAGGCAATGACTGGCTGGCGACGCTGGGCGGCACCGGCGCCATTATGGTGGGCGGCGAGGGCAGGGATTTCCTGTTCAACACCTCCTTCAAGGGCCAGCTTTACGGCGATACGATCGACGGCACGGGGTCGGGCGAGAGCGACGTGTTCTGGTACTGGCCGGGCACATTCATTATGGACGCGCAGTCCAACGATCTCCTGCAGTTTTTCGGCCTTCCGATGCTTGGCGGCTCGAACTCGGTTGCGGGCATTCCAGCGGGCGACGGCTCGATGGCAATCGATTGGATCAACTGGTTTGTATATTACGGCGTAAGCGAAAGCGGGCAGCTGCTGATTTATAACGGCCTGCTCTCCGATGTCGGGGCCCGTGACGGCTTTCCCGGCGGCATCATGGTTGTCGAGAACTACGAGTTCGGCGGCTTCAAGGATACAACCTACGGCATCCCGGCGGCGGGCGATCTCGGCATGACATTCCGCATCTTCAATCCAAGCGCCGCGGATGCGCTGGAGATTTCCATTTGGCATACGGTGTGGGGCTCGCTCTTCACCTATATCGATGTGCTGTTCAACCTCGCGAAAGCGCTGCACTGGCAGCCCGTCGACGATCCCTTGGTGCTCGACCTCGATGGCGACGGGATCGAGACGACATCGGAGAGCCAGTCCGGGGTGCGCTTCGATCTCGATGGGGATTTCTTCGCCGAGAAGACAGGGTGGCTGAAGAGCGATGACGGCTTCCTGGTCATCGACCTGAACGGCAATGGGCGGATCGACGATATCTCCGAGATGTTCGGAGGGCCCGATCAATCGGGCTTCACGGATCTGGCTTCGATGGATTCAAACCTCGATGGCGTGATCACCATCGCCGATGGGGGCTTTGCCTCGCTTCGCGTCTGGCGCGATCTCGACCAGGACGGGCGGACCGACCAGGGCGAACTGACCACGCTGGCCCAGCAGGGGATCGTGTCGCTGGGGCTTTCCTCAACCGCACTCGATCTCGAGACGCCGCAGGGCAATCATCTGCTGGCGCACGGCAATTATACCAGAGCCGACGGCACGACCGGCAAGATGTTCGACCTGGCCTTCGACACCGATCCAACCGACACCGTCTACCGGGGCGAACGCGGGATCGCGGCCTGGCTTTCCGCCGAGACGCTGCCCAACGCCAAGGGCTTCGGCTCGATGACCGATCTCGCCACCGCTGCTTCCAATGAGTTTGCGCTGGCGGAGACGGTCAGGGCGGCGGCTGCTTCCATGACGGTGCCCGATCTCGAAGACATCCGCGCCAAGGCAACGCCGATCTTCGGGGAATGGGCGCAGTCGCTGGAGCTGACGCGCGAGCTGGCGCCGGTGCTGCTCGGAACTAATGGCACGCAACTGGTTGACCGCGCGGTCTGGCATGAGGATGCAACGGGCGGCTGGTGGGAGCTTGAGAGCGGCGCTCCGGTGCGCGATGCGCAAGGGGCAGTGATCGTCCATGCAACGCTTGAACAGGTGATGGCGCAAGGCGTCGCCGCAGGGCAGCACTGGCAGCTCGAGCAGATGTTCTCGCCCACATCAAGGGCAACGCCGCTCACGGAGCGCGAGGAAGCGCCCTATCTGGCGGAAGTCGTCTCCGGCCGCGTCGTCGTCCGCGATTACGGGATCGAGAATGCCGACGGCTCCTGGCGGCTGGCCAGCGGCAATCCGGTGCGCGATGTGCAAGGGGCGGTGATCGCCGCGCCGACCGTGGACGACATTGTGCGCAGCGCGCATGCCGCGGGCCAGGAATGGCGGGTGGAGAGCTTTGGCGTCAATCCCTATGCCGATCTCGCGGTCGACCGCATGGGCGTCTACATGATCGATGGCGTGGCCGTCGATTATTCCGTGCAGGTGACGGATGCCGATGGCTCGTTCCATGTCTGGGCGCGCAATCTCGACCGGGCGCTGGAGCTGCAACACAAGCTCGGAGAGCCTGGCGAATTCAATCTCCGCTCCTACGCCATCGATTTCGAGACGCTCGATGAAGTGAACTCGACGCTCGACAGCACGTACCGGGTCGAGATCCTCACGGCGGGACAGTTTCATTTCGCAAGCTCCATATTCGGCATCGATTTCCAGCCGGAGATGATGGCCGCCGCGATCGATCCCCTGACGCATCGCATCAGCTATTCGGTGGGCTCGTTCAACGGCGAGGATGTTTCCGACACCAATCCGGACGGCAGCTACAACAGCGTGATCGCGCCGACCATCCAGATGATGGAAGCGCTGGTTGAGAATTACATCACGGTGAGCCGCGCCTTCGCCGTGCGCGTGGCGCTGCAGGGCGGCCTGGAGGATTTTGCGCGGGGACTGGCCTATGACGCGCCGAGCGACCAGTTCTATGCGACGACCGACCGCGAGCTCGCTCCCATGTTCGAGGCGATCTTCGAAGGCGCGCCGGCGGGCGAAACCGCGGCCTATGATTATCTGGTTGCGTGGCGGGAAATCCTGGAGGTCGTCTATCCCGACTATCACCTCAAGCAGGGCGTCAACTTCACCACGGGCACGCTGAAGCTCGACCAGGCCTTCGTGTTCCAGATGCTGATCCCGGCGTTTGAGAATGTCGGCGTCGATCTGGATATCCAGGGCGTCATGAACGCGCTTGGCGTCGAGGAGACAAAGCTCGTCATGCCCGCCGCGGGCGCGGCGGTTGTGGATGGAACCACCGATGGCGATTACTTCTATCTTTCGACCGGCGACCAGACATTCCACGGCGGCCTTGGTCGAGATATCTATTTTGTCGGCGAGAATTTCGGTCAAGACGTCATCGAGGATATCGAGCAGTCCTGGCAGCGGCGTTCGCCCGACGAGCTGCGCTTCTCGCAGGCGAAGTCCACGGATGTTTATGCAACGCGCGACGGGCTCGATTTGGTGATCCAGGTCATCGGCACCAATGACGTGCTGCGGATCAAGAACCAGTTTGAAGGCGAATTGATCGATCCGTTGTTCGGCAGGGACCAGTCTCCGGATACCGAGATGGTCACAATCGTGTTCGCCGATGGCGTTATCTGGGACCGCCTGCAAATCGCCAAGGCCGTGAGCCATCCGCAAGCCACCAACGATCTCGTGCTGGGCTCGCAAACCAAGGACTATATCGAAGGCGGGCGCGGCAACGATGTCCTGCGCGGCGGGCGCGACGGGGATATTTATATCTTCCGTGAAGGCGATGGCGACGACCGGATTGCCGACAACAACGACAATCCCTTCGACAGGGGCCAGGACAAATACGATATCCTGCAATTTACCGGCGGCATAACCGCCGGCGACCTCAAGTTCCATCGCGCCGGCGAAAGCAACAATTTCGACATGCAGGTTCTCGATGCGGCCGGTAACCCGACGGGTGACCGCGTTACCATCGACGGCCAGTTCGCATGGATTCAAACCCTGTTTTTCGGCATCGTATATGCCGACCGCATTGAGCGCATCGGTTTCCAGGATGGATCGTTCCTGACCGAATCCGACATCATGGCGCGCGTGCTGCTCGACCTCAAGACTTCAGGCGAAGACATCATCTACGGTTTCAACAACAACGACACACTCGACGGCGGGGCCGGCGACGACGTCCTGGTAGGACGCGCCCAGAGCGATACCTATATCTATGGCCGCGGTTACGGCCGCGATGTCATCGCCGACGGCAACAACGATCCCTTCGTCAGCGGCTATGATGTCCTGAAGTTCAAGGACGATTTGCGCTGGTCGGATTTCGAGTTTGAACGTGACGGCGCCTCGCCCACCATCACGCTGCGCGTCAAGGGCACGGACGACGCCGTCATTCTGCAAAATCAGTATCAGCAGGGGTTGATACCCAGTTTTGCGGATATGATCGAAAGGATCGATTTTGCCGACGGCACCTCGTGGGACTATGTAAAGCTCGCCCAGCACATCATCGATCTTGCCAGCACCGCAGGCAACGACACGATCTATGGCTTCGATATCGCCAACACCCATGACGGCGGGGCGGGCGACGACAGGATCGAGGGCTTCGGCGGATCGGATACTTATATTTTCGCGCGCGGCTACGGCAACGATACGATTTTCGACACGTCATCGGATGCGCAGGGCGACAAGCTCGTGCTGCAGGGCATAGCACTCGACGATGTCGATTTCGGCCGGAGCGGCAACGATCTCATCCTCACGGTGCGCTCCACGGGCGAGAGGGTGGTTCTGGATGAGCAATATAATCGCAACTCTTACCAGGGGAATGCGATTGAGTGGTTGGTCTTTTCGGACCGAACCGTCAGTCATCGCGACCTCAACCCCGAGGATGTGGACCTGATTGGCACCGCCGCGGGCGAAGTGCTCACCGGCAGCGATTTTGCCGAATTGATCGACGGGCGTGGCGGCAACGACACGCTCATCGGCGGAAGCGACGGGGACACCTACGCCTTCGACGTGGGTTACGGCTCCGATCTCATCGTCGACGGCCAGAAGCGTGTCGCGTGGCGGGAAGCCAACGGCACGCTGGTCAAGGAGGTCGATGATGAAATACATTTCGGCGCCGACATCACCACCGACATGGCGGTTTTCACCAAGGATGGCGACGATCTGCTGATCTCGCTCAACGGCCGCACCGATACGCTTCGAATCCAGAATCAATTCCGCTCGATCGAGGATCAGATCGAGTGGTTCCAGTTTGACGACGGCACGCGCTGGCATGTTTCGGATATCGAGGAACGCCTCGCTATCGTCGGCGGCAGCCGCGGCGACGATACAATTCATGGCAGCGAATTGGCTCCCAACGTGCTCGACGGCCGGGAGGGGGATGACAGCCTTCACGGCGGGCGCGAAGGCGACACATACGCCTTTGGCGGCGCTTACGACCTGGATGAGATATTTGAAAGCACCGTCACGACGCCGGGGGCTATCGACCGTATCGTATTCGGCGCCACCGTCGATTTGGAAACCTTGCGGATATTGCGCAACGGCGACGATATTATTTTCGACCTGGGCAATGGCGAAGACAGGCTGACGGTCAGGCAAGGGTTGACCACCCGGCAGGTTGAACAATTCCTGTTCGCCGATGGCACGACGCTGAGCCTTGAACAGATCCGCGACCGCATGCTCATGGGCAGCGAAGGCGATGACGTACTCACCGGATTTGACGACAGGAACGATTTTCTGGATGGGGCCAAGGGGTCCGACAGCCTTGCCGGGGGCGGCAGCGATGACCGTTACGCATTCGGAATCGGCTCGGGCGCCGACTCGGTCTCCGAAGGCGGCGGCATCGACCGGATTGAATTCGGCGAAGGCGTCACCGTCGGCATGGTGCAATTCTCCGACGAGGACGGCAGCCTTCTTGTCAGGCTCGCGGGCCACGAAGATACGCTCATCATTCTCGGCGGCGTTGCATCGCCGGGCGCGGGTGCTCGGGTTGAATCCTTCCTCTTCAAGGATGGAACCGCCATCACCATGGAGGAGGTTTCGCGCCTTCTCCTCAGCGGGCAACAGACGGAAGGCAACGACATCGTCGATGCGCGTTTCGATACCGGGCTTATGGTGGAAGCGGGCGGCGGCGACGATCAAATTTATGCCGGCGTCAACACTACAATCGTCTTCAAGGGCGGAGACGGCATCGATATCATCGAGCCGCTGGCCGGGCCCGCAACCATGGTGTTCGAGGATCTCAACTCGAGCGATGCCATTATCCGGCGCGTGGACCTTGCTGGATACGACCTGGCGATCGTATTCACGAATACCGGCGACCAGGTCATCATCCGGGGCGCCTTGCAGAATTTGCATCTACCCAGATTCGAGTTTGCCGATGGCGTCGTCTGGGACAAGGCTGCATTTCTGGCAAAGTCGATTGAAGCCCAGGGCAGCGCTCGCAGCGATGTGATCATTGGATCGAGCGGCGCCGATGCGATCAGCGGTCTTGCCGGAGACGACGATATCCAGGGGGGAGGGGGCGACGACGCCTATACCTTCAGCCGCGGCGATGGCCGGGATGTAATCGCCGACACATTGGGATCGGACCGCATTGTCATAAAGGGCTACAGTCCCGGAGACGTAAGCGTCAGTAAACCCGTTTCCGCGCGGGATGAACTGCTGCTTACATTCGCGGGCACCGATGATGAAATTTTAATCCGGTACACGTCTGGAGCCGGGGCTGAACTGGTGGTGTTCAGCGATGGAACCCAGTGGACCAAAGAGCAGATGTTCGACGCGGCCGTGGGCCAAGGAACGGCCTATGACGACGAACTTCTGGGCAGCCCCGGTGACAACACGCTGATCGGCGGAGGCGGCAACGATTATCTTTCGGCGAGCGGCGGGAGCGATACTTACGTGTTTTCGCGCGGGAGCGGGCGCGACACCATCAACGATCTCGGCTACGCCAACGACTTCAACCGCGTTGTGATCAACGACTACAGCCCGGCGGATGTTACGGTCGTGCGCCATGCCGACCGGCTGGAAGACTTGCTGCTTCGGTTCCCCGGCGGCGACGAGATTGTCATTGTCGGCGGCTTCCAAGAAAACGGTGGTCATATCCGCGAGTTCCATTTTCAGAATGGCGTAACCTGGACGATGGCGAATGTGCTGTCGGCACTGCAAGCGCAGCCTCAACCAGCGCAAGACGAAACGCTCATTGGTACCACCGCTGCGGACACGCTGAACGGCGGTGGCGGTGACGACCTGCTTTCCGGCGGAAGAGGCGGCGATAGATATATCTTCCAGCGCGGCGATGGCCGTGACCAAATCGAGGACAATGGCACTTCCACTGGAACGGACGTTATCGAGATCAGGGGTTACACTCGAGCTGAGACTTTCGTTGAGAGATCTATCGTAAATCCCGACGATCTCATCATAAGATTCGCGGGAACCTCCGATCAGATAACCGTCGCGGGCGGCTTTTTCGGGTATCAACACGCTTATATTGAGCAGATTGTCTTTGCCGACAACACAGTCGCCGCGACCTCCACCCTGGTCGGCAACATCCTCGCCGCGGCTGCCACTTCCGGTAACGATCTCATCACCGGGACGCTTAACAACGACGTTCTGACCGGTGGATTGGGCAATGACCGCCTGGACGGCCATTCGGGTACGGACACCTATGAATTCACCCGCGGCGGCGGACAGGATACGATACTCGACGATGACGGATATTATTACGACAATTATCTAAATCTGCACGGTTATTTGCCGGAGGAGGCGACGCTCAAGCGCGATCCGTATGACGCAAATTTGGTTGTGATTTCTTTCTCGGGAACGGACGATAAAATTTCGTTTGCCCGGGACAGTTTCAGGGATGGCGTCCCTGGCATAACATTCATACGTTTTGACAACGGGGTAGTGTGGAACAGTACGGCAATAGATGCCCGAGCTGCCTTGTTGGAGACAGGTACGAGCGGCGATGATTATTTAAGGACATTTGGTTCCGTCGATACGCTTTCGGGTGGGCTTGGCAACGATGTGATCCAAACCGGCGTTGGCGCCGACATCATAGAATTCTCACAGGGCGACGGGCGAGACACGGTTGCCCACAAGTATTCCAGTTCTAAGCCGGATTTTGACACGCTTCGATTACTGGACATCGATCCCTCCGACATAAGGATACTCGGTAACACATTTGGAGATCGCAGCTTAACCGTTTCCGTTTTGGGCACGCGCGATGAGATCCGTTTCGAAAGCGGCCTGAATTCTCTCAAGCAGATTTCGTTTGCGAATGGCGTTGTGTGGACAGCCAGCCAGATTCAAGCGGCCGTTGAAGCGAGGCCCGCGCGTACGACGCTTATGGGATCCGCCAGTTCCAACAACTACGAAAGCACGAGTAATAACGAGTGGTTCAGCGATTCGGGTGGGGCAGATACGTATTTGTATGCTGCCGGTGGCGGCCACGACATAATAACCGATTCCGAATCTTTCGGCGGCGGCGTGGATGCACTCATCTTTGCGGGCATTTCTTCTACGGACGTGACCTTCGAATGGAGCCGCTCATATAGCTCGGACCTCCTGGTCACGTTCACCTCGACTTCGGGTTCGATTCTCATTGCCAGCTTTGATGACCCAACCTACCAAATCGAAAGTCTCACATTTGCCGACGGTGCCGTGTTTTCAGCCAGCGACATCGTGCTGATTGCCGATGCGAATGCGTTGGCGGCTATCAATAACGATGATTATTACGGCGATGAAACCGACGAGACGGTCGAACTCGGCCTGGGCAATGATTATGCCTATGGCTCCAATGGCCTGGATACCTATATCTATAATCGCGGTGACGGCAACGATATCTACGACGACTACAGCGGCGCCGCAGAGGGGCCAGCCGGCCAGATCGTGCTTCATGGCATCTCTCCAGGAAGCGTGACCGTCACCCGCCAGTTTGACGACATCGTTCTGAACATTGCTCCTGTCCTGCCGGATGGATCCGACGCGGGGACCATTACCCTGCCTTACGCGTATTCGTATAGCGACGACTGGCGGGGCGTTACGGTTACATTCGATGACGGCAGCATATGGACGAAGGCTGATTTGAAGAGTGCCGCGCAGGGTTCGGTGGAGAGTGTTTACATATATCCTCCCCCTGAGATTGTTTATCTCACGGCCGGCGATGACAATGTGTTCGGCACCTACGGCGTAGATGCGGTTGCGCTCGGCACGGGCAACGACTTGTTTGATGGAGCGAGCGGCGCGGATATTATTTACTACGCACGCGGCGATGGTGACGACACGATTTTGTCCCATAGCGGGGATCAGTATTCGGTTGGCCTGACAGGAATTGACGTTGGCGACGCGCGTGTTTCGCGTCACGGCAATGATTTGATCCTGGAGTTTTCCGAAGAGCCGGCGGGAGCGGGCAACGCCGGGAGCATACGCTTTGTGAACGGCTACCGGGCCGACGGGCAGGCTCGTCTCGCCGTTGGCTCAATCACTTTCGACGACGGCACAGTTTGGACCGCTACACAAATCGCCGCCAATTGGGTCGCACAGCAAAGCAGCAGCGGAAATGATGTTGTCGTAAACGCCGGCCCTGCCCTTACCTATGAGCTGGGAGCGGGCGACGATATTGTGGAAACCGGCGCCACCGAGGACAATTATATTTACCGGGCGGGCGATGGCCATGACCTGATCATTAAGAACACGCGCCTAGACTATGCCGCGATCCCTTCCGAAGAAGGGCTTCCGGCGCCGGCGGGCCAGGATGTTCTTTCGCTTCCCGATCTTAATCGTTCGCAAATCGTTCTGGAACGCAGTTTTGACGATCTTGTAATCAAGATCCCCGCCGATGCGGCGGCGAACGTTCCGGCGGGTTCGGTTACCCTGAAGGATGCTTTCCTGGCTGGCATTTTTATCGACCAGTTGGTGGAGTGGATAAGCTTCGCCAATGGCGACCGGCTCTCCGTCCGCGCCATCATCGCGGATTTTGTTGCCGCGGAAGCGACATCCGGAAACGACAACATCATAGCATCCGAGGGCAGCGACAGCATTTCGGCGGGGCGTGGAAACGACATTGTCGATGCACGAAACGGTTACGATACAATTCACTATACCCGGGGCGACGGCAATGATGTCGTCATCGACGGTTCCACGCAGTATGGACTTGAGGGCACCTATCTCACGGACAATGACCGTCTTCTCCTGCATGGTATCAATGCGAATGCAGTTTCATTTGAAACCGACCGTGACGATCTTGTCGTCAACATCTCGGAGAGTTCGCCGGGATTGGGCGACGGCGGCAGCATCCGTTTCCATGATATGCTCAGCGGCGGCTTTGAAGGTGCAGTCCTTGGCTTTGAGTATATTGTTCTGGATGACGGAACTGAAATTCAGCGTGGCGAGGCTATCGCTTCGGCATTCTCCGACGCTGGAACGCCATTTGACGATACGATAACGGGCGATGACGATGATAACGCCATCGCCGGCCTAAGAGGAAATGACGACCTCGATGGCCGGGGCGGCGACGACATTTATGTCTATATCCGTGGCGATGGTTACGATCTAATCCGCGAGACGGGTTATGACGCCGCCGATGCTATTGAGCTACGGGGAATCTTGCCAAGCGATGTCATTGTCAGGCAGGGGTTTGGCGGCGACCTTGAGCTGGTGATCGCTGAAAGTGCCGTAGGCGCTGGCGACGGGGGCCGCGTCACGGCCCGCGGCTCGTTCTTCCCCACGGGCAGCGGTGGAGTTGACCTGATCCGTTTTGATGATGGAACTGTTTGGACCCGCGCTATGTTTGAGGGGCTCGCGGCGCGCAATGTGGCAACAGCGGGCGACGACCATCTCAAAGGGAGTTTTGGCGATGACCAGTTGTTCGGCCTTGCGGGAAATGACTATCTTTCCGGCGGCAATGGCGATGACGTTTACACCTTTACCCGTGGCGACGGCAACGATGTCATCGATGAAAATGGGTCTGGATCCGATACGCTTCGCATCGGCGGCTATGCGGCTGGCGATATCCAGTTTACGCGGCGCGGAGTTGACGGCCAGGATTTGATTATCCGTCTTGGCAATACTGGAGATTCGATAACAATTGTCGATGGCCTGCCGACGACCGGTACGGGACAAATCGAAAATGTGGTCCTGACCGATTCGGGAACCGTCATTTCGCTCGCGACGATTCGCAATTCGCTCACCTTCGGCAGCGCCAGCGATGGCAACGACCAGATCATAGGCAGCATCCATGGCGACACTCTGGTCGGCGGGCACGGCGCCGATCTGCTGGCGGGCCTGGATGGCGATGACACCTACCGCTACCGGGCAGGCGACGGCGATGACCGGATCTCCGATGGGGCATTCAGCACGAATGACCGCCTTATCCTGGAAAATATAAATTCCGGCCAACTCGTTTCCGCCCATCGGAGTCCTCCGGCGGGCGGGGATCTCGTGCTGCGTTTTGAAGGCGGGCAGGATCGCATCATCCTCGCGGATTCGCTGGCCGGCAACAACGCCGGCGTCGAATCGATCACCTTCGCCGATGGCGTGGTGTGGCAACTGGCCGACATGCGCGCCGCCGTGCTGGCCGATGCTTCTACGGACCAGGCCGACAATATCCGCGGCTTCGAGGGCGCCGATATCCTGTCCGGCGCACAGGGAAACGATTGGCTGTCAGGGGGCGCTGGATCGGATCTTTACCGGTTCCGGGCGGGAGACGGGCAAGACACGATCGACGATCAATCCAGCAGCGCGCTCGACCGGCTCGAGCTTGTGGACATCGTTTCCGGGCAAGTGTCCGTCGGGCGCCTCTATAAGGGCAGCGAAGATGTCCTGATCCGGTTTGCCACCGGGGACGATACGCTGATCATCCGCGATGCATTGTCCGCAAGCGGTGCTGGCATCGAACAGATAGCCTTTGCCGACGGCGTGGTGTGGACGCCCGAGACGATCCTCGATCTCCTCGACAACAATGCTCCCGTTGCGTTCGAGGACGGTATCTTCACCGTCAAGCGCGATCAGCCGCTGTCGATTTCCGCGGCAACGCTGCTTGCCAACGATTTCGATGCCGATGGCGATCAATTGCAAATCATCGCCGTCGATGGCGGCGTCAATGGCACTGCCGAGCTCGATGCTCTTGGCAATGTGCTGTTTCACGCAACAGCCGGCTACACAGGGCCCGCGACTTTTACCTACACGGTGTCCGATGGGCGGAACGGCTTGGCGACGGCGGAGGTCGATGTCCGGGTAACGCCGCTTGCGTTCTCCAAGGACGATACGGGCTTCAGCGTCGATGAGGACGGCTTCCTGCAGATTCCCGTCGAGCGGCTGCTGTCAAACGACGTCGATGGCGATCGCATGATCGTGGCCCAGGTTTTCGACGCCGTGGGCGGTTATGTAAGCCTGGCAAGCAATGGGCAGATTTCATTTACCCCGAACGAGAATTTCCACGGAGCGGCCAGCTTCAAATACGCCGCCAACACGCCGGAGGGCGGACGCACCGAAGCCAACGTTTATATAAATGTACTGCCTGTCAATGACGCCCCCGATGCCCGCAATGACACCGGGCCTTACGCGACCGACGAAGACGCTGCTTTCGTCATTCCCGCCGCCGATTTGCTGATCAACGATCTCGATATCGACGGCGACCCGATCCGGGTGACCGGAGTTATTGGAACAAGCAATCTCCAGGTCCAGCTTACGAGTGACGGACTTATCCTTGTAACGCCGTCGCCATTTTTCTTTGGACCCGCGACATTCACCTATGTCGTGACGGATTCCAGGGGAGCCACGGATACCGCCAACGTCACGGTCGACGTCCGCCCGGTCAACAACGCGCCGCAGCCCATTTCGGATCAAGTTACAATCAACGAGGATGAACCGATCCTTTTGGCCGCGGCGGATCTCACCGCGAACGACATCGAGCGCGACGGCGATCCCTTGACCATTGCCTCCGTCAGGAATGGCACGGGCGGCACTGTCCAGCTGCACGCGAACCAAACCGTGTCGTTCACGCCCCAGGGCGATTATTTTGGCCAGGCCCATTTCTTCTACACCGTAAACGATGGGCAAGGCGGGCTGGTTGAAACCAGAGTCGATGTGCAGGTCAATCCCGTTAACGATGCTCCCGCCGCGGGCAACGACACCTATGGCCCCACGGTGCAGTTTCTTCAGGGCACGGAAGATATCCCGCTTGTCATCCAGGCGGCCGATCTGTTCAGAAATGATTTCGACAGGGACAGTCTGGCAATCACCCTGGAGACCCTGGGCTATTCCGAGCATGGCACCGCAACGATCCAGGGCGACGGCACGATCCTGTTCACGCCTGATGCCAATTATTGGGGCGAGGCGACGTTCCGTTACGTGGTGTCGGATGAAGGCGGGCTTGTCGACGATGCGCTGGTCACCATGTACTTCGCGCCCGTGGCCGATGCGCCGCCGGTCGCGTCCGATGACATCATTTATGTCTATGAGGATGTGCCGACCGTCATCCCCGCGGCGGCGCTTCTTGCAAACGATACGGATATCGACCGCGATCCCCTGGTCATCACCAGCCTGCAAAAGATTTTTAGCGGCAGCAATGGAAACATTTCGATAAATGAAAATGGCGAGTATGTATTTACCACCAGCCTGAACCGGACCGACACTTCGGTTTTGACCTACACGGTATCCGACAACGCGGATGGAACCGATACGGCCAGAGTCGAGGTCCGCATCATAGCGGTGAACGATGCGCCAACCGCCGCGCCCGATACCGGGGCCACGAGTCTCGACGCGCCTCTCGTGCTGCGAATCTCCGATCTTCTGGCCAATGACAGCGATGCCGATCTCGATCCCGAAGATTATGGTCTGCTGGCTTTCTCAGGAGTGCGAAGCACCACCGCGGGAACGCCATGGATCTACAATAACGAATTTGTCGTCGTTGAATTCGCGCCCGGCTTCACAGGCCCCGTGGGCCTCGAATATACCATCGTCGATGAGTTGAATGTCGCCGATGACGGCACCGTCAACGCCACGGTTTCCGCCGTGCACGCCGGCACCCTCTCGGGCAGCGCCATCCGCGATTTGATCATCGGAACAAATCTCGGCGAGCGTATCGAAGGTTTGGCCGGCAATGACGATGTCTTTAGCCGCGAAGGCGATGATATCATCTCAGGCGGTGACGGCGGCGATCGCATAGACGGCGGCTCCGGCCGCGATACGGTGGAATTCGCCGGGTCCAACATCGGCATCCGCGCCGATCTTGAAGCCGGCATCGGGCAGGGGGGCCACGCGCAGGGCGATCTTTATTTCGGCATTGAAGCCTTAAGCGGATCGGCCTTTGGCGATGAGCTGGCGGGCGACAGCGGTGACAATACGCTAGCCGGCATGGCGGGCGCGGACTTGCTCCGGGGGCGGGGCGGGGTTGACATCCTCGATGGCGGCATGGGCGATGACCGGCTCGAAGGCAACGCCGGAGCCGATACCCTGCTGGGCGGGGAAGGTTCCGACACGGCGGATTATTCGGCCTCGGCCATGGGCGTCACGGTTTCGCTTCTTTCCGGAACAGGCGTTGGCGGCGATGCCGATGGCGATACTCTTGCAAGCATCGAAAACGTCACAGGTTCGGATCAGGCCGACTGGATCGAGGGAAGCGGGAGCGCCAACATTCTCTTGGGCGGGCGTGGCGACGACCAGTTGATCGGCGGCGCGGGGGACGATGTACTCGTCGGCGGGCGCGGAGCCGATGTTCTCCTCGGCGGAGATGGCCAGGACCGGGTGGAATATCTCCTGTCAACGGAAGGCGTCACCATCAATATGACCAATGCATCCGCCGGTGGCGGCGACGCATTGGGGGATACGTTTGACTCCATCGAGCTGGTGGTGGGCAGCTATCATGACGACGTTATTATCGGCGATGCCGCGAACAACGTGTTGCGCGGCGGGCTTGGGGCCGACACGATCGATGGCCAAGCCGGGTTCGATATCGCCGACTATGGCGCGGCGACCGGGAGCGTCACGATCGATCTGGGCAGCGGTCTTGGCACCGCGGGCGAGGCCTTGGGCGATCACTTGTCCAATATCGAGGAACTTGTTGGCTCCAATTACAACGACATTCTTTCCGGTTCCTCCGCCGGCGAAACTTTCCAGGGCGGTTTTGGCAATGATCAGCTTTCCGGCCGTGGCGGATCGGACAGCTATCGGTTCGGATTTGATTCAGGCGCCGATACGATCGCGGAAAATGGATTTGCGGCCGATGTGGACCGCCTGATTCTTGGCGCTGACGTAGCCGTGCAAAACATCAGCGCGGTGCGCCAAGGCGATGATCTGCTCATCGAGCTTGAGCAGGACGACGGGCTGCTCATCGACAGCGCGCTCGTTACCGGGCACTTCCTTGGCCGGGAGACGGGGATAGAAGAAATTGTGTTCGCCGGCGGCACGGTGTGGGACCGCGCCACGATTGACGAATTGGCGCGCGCCGGGCGTTTCAATGCCGCGGACGATGTCATTCGCTTTGCGGACGAAGATACCGATCTTGTCATCACTGCCGACCGGCTGCTGAGGAACGATGCCACCGAAGGCACCAATGCGCTGCGGATCGTGAGCGTGTCGAATGCGCTCAACGGAACGGTTTCCGTGCTGCCCGATGGCTCCATCCTGTTTCGGGGCGCGGACAACTTCAATGGCTCCGCGTATTTCGATTATTCCGCGCAGGATAGTTTCGGCCGGATTTCGACGGCGCGCGCGGAAGTGGATGTCATTGCCATCAACGATGCGCCCGTGGCCGCCAATGACGGAGAGTTCGTTGGGACAGAAGATACGAACCTGATCATTCCCATAGCGGCACTTCTCGGAAATGACGTGGATGTCGATGGCGATACGATTTCTATCGTATTTAGCGGTTTTGGACCGGCCATCGGCGTCGATGGCCAGCCGCTGTATACGTCGCCAGCCGCGAATGCTTCCAATGGGAGTGCGCGCCTGGTGGGCGACAATGTGGTTTTCGAGCCCGCTCACAATCACTTTGGATATTCGGGCTTCACCTACACGATAACCGATGGAAACGGCACGTTCTCAACCGGCCAGGTTGACCTGCGGTTTGTCGGCGTGAACGACGCGCCGACAACTGCGGAGGATCGTGCCACCGTCCGTCTCGGCGAGCAGGTTCGAATCTACAGTTACGATTTGTTGGCCAACGACTCCGATGTTGAAGCGGACGATTTTTCGTTCACCGGAATCGGCGCCGTTCAGAGCGGCACCGCCGAGCTGATTTTCCTCGAGCCACCGGCCGGCGGCGGACCTTATGATGCCACAAAGTTCGGCTGGGTGATCGATTTCACCCCGGATCAGCTTGGGCAAACGACATTCACCTATTCTGTCCAGGATGAACACGGCGCCTCGTCCACGGGCGTTGTAAAGGTCAACGTCATTCCTCTCAACGACAGGCCGAATGCCGTCAACGACAGCGGCTATTCAATTCTTGAAGATCAGCCGCTCGTCATCAATCCAGCCCAACTGCTGGCCAATGACTTCGACCAAAACGGCGATCCCCTCACCGTCATAAGCCTTGAGCGCTTCGCGCTGAACGGCCAGGCCGAATTCGCGCAGGACGGCACAATTCTGTTCACGCCGCGGGCGAATTACAACGGGCTCGCCGGTTTCGAATACACCATCTCGGATGGCCGGGGCGGCGAGGATACGGCGTTTGTGTCGATATCCATCATGCCTGAAAACGATGGGCCCACCCTGCGCGATGACGTCGTCAATGGCCTTGAAGACAGGCCGATTATCATTCTGGCCGCGGAGGCTTTTGCCAACGACATCGAGCCCGACGGCGATGTGATCTTTTTCGCCGATGCGGTGGTTAGCGCAGCCTATGAAACGGATTTTTCGAATCGCCAGGTCTATTCGGAGACATTCGATCCCCGTGAAATGCTGCTGGAACAGGGTTCGCCGGTCACGGCAACCCTTTCGGACGGCTCGGCACTCCCGCCGTGGCTTACCTTCAACGCCTCCACGCTGAAATTTTCCGGGACGCCGCCGGTGGAGGCGACCGAGGCGTTTTCCGTATCGCTGACATTTACCGATCAAGCCGTGAGCTTCACTGACACGTTCGTGATCGACCCGTTGCAGGCAACGGCGCTGGCGGACGGCCTTTCCTACGATCCGAATTTCATGGCGTTCAAAATGGATGGCGGAGAATGGAGCGCGCGGCTTGCGTCGGGGCGCGATCTTCCATCCTGGCTCTCGTTCGATGCGCAAACGATGGAGCTGTCGCGCACCGCCGATGCCCCTCCAGCCGGAGAAGGGATTGCAAGAGTTCATATCGTTTACACACCGGCGGGGGACACGGTTGCGCCCTTCGCCGTTGAATTTGCAATCGATCCCAACCTGCCCATGGACCCGGCCATCAACGCGCTGCTCGACAACCAACCCTACTTTGCCGGGAACGGTTATTTCTTTCTGCCGATTTCCATCGATGCAACGGTGTCGGCCGATAAGCCATCGGGATTCGCGCTGCCTACCTGGCTTCAGTTCGACGCCGCCACGACTTCATTCTCGGGACTGCCGCCGGCTGAGTATGTTGGCGATGTTCCGGTTCGTATTGAAGTTGGGTCTTCCGCGTCGACGGGCCGACCTGCCTATGGCGTGGTGCAGGATCTGGCGGTTGACAGCATTTCCGATCTCCATCCGGTGAGCGCCGGCGGCTTCTCGGTAACGCGCGAAAGCGAGCGCTTGCGCCTGACCGCTCCGGAAGATTTCTTTGGAGAAGTTCAGATTTCCTATCGCGCGGTCGATACCAAGGGCGCCCTTTCCGACGAATGGGCGTCGATCATCGTCAATATCGCGGCACAACGCGAGTTGCCCGATCCCCTCGGCGACAGCTTTACTGTTGCTGAGGACGGAACCCTCACGATCACGCTGGCATCGCTCATCGCCAATGATCGCGATGACGACGGCGATCCAATCCACATTACCTCAGTCGGCAATGCCGGCGCCGGCACGCTGACCGTCAATATCCCGGAGCTCTCGGCCGATCTTCCCCCTATCCAAGGGCTATCGGGTTCAGTCGTGCATAGCGCGGCACTCGCAGGTGGCGGAAGCCTGCCTGCATGGCTCTCGATCGATCCGGCGACCGGCCGGCTCTCCGGCGTGCCGCCGCTTTCAGAATATGGGCCGCTGAATATCGAGGTGAGCTCGACCGATGGAGTTGCAACCGTCGTTACGCCGATCACGCTGGCGGTGGATGGCAATGCCGGAGCGACCATAACTTACGTGACCGAGCCGGAGTTCTCCGGCGATGACACTTTCACCTATGTGCTTTCCGATGGACGCGAAGGCAGCCAAACCGGGCTGGTGACGATCACCGTCCAGGCGGCGAACGATCCGCCTCTGGCTACCGACGATGTGCGGAGCGGGACGGAAGACACAGTTCTTACGATTACGGCGGCCAGCCTGTTGGTTAATGATACGGATGTTGACGGCGATCCGTTGCGAGTCGTGTCGGTGGCGCAGGGGGAACACGGCACAGTCGAGCTCATAAATGGGGAAATCCGCTTCACGCCCGACCACAATTTCGATGGCGAGGCGTGGTTTGAATATAATGTCACCGATGATGAGGATGGCGTCGATACGGGCCGCGTGACGGTAAATGTCGCCTCCACGAACCGGCAGCCCCAGGGCGGAGCCGATTATTTTTCAGGAGCCGAAGATACTCCCACTATCGTTTCCATCCAGGATCTTCTCGCCAATGATAGCGATCCCGATGGCGACACAATCACGTTCCTCGGTATCGACCAGCAGGGGATCGACGGCAGGGCTTTCCAGCTGCCCGACGGGCGCTGGGCGCTCACTCCCGAAGGCGATTTCTCGGGCACCGCGGAATTCACCTACCGGATATTCGATGGCCGCCTGGAATCCAACGTCTCGATCTTCGTCACCTTCGCGGAGGTGAACGACAATCCTGTGGCCTTTGATGACGCCGGCTTCCAGACACAGGAGGACACCGCTGTTGCAATCAACGCCGGCGTGTTGCTTGCCAACGATACCGATAGAGATAGCGACCAGTTGACGATCGTGTCGGTTTTCGATCCGGTCAACGGCACGGTTATTCTGGTCGATGGACAGGCGGTGTTTACGCCGCGGGCCGACTATTTCGGCAATGGCGGGTTCGCTTACCGGATTTCCGACGGCAATGGCGGTTTCGACGTGGGCTTCGCCGCCATCAATGTATTGCCCGAAGACGATCTGCCGATCGCGGTCTCGGATTCCGCCTGGACGATCGATGAAGACAGTTTCATCGATATTCAGCCATCCGAGCTGATTGCCAACGACATCGATCCGGACGGCGACGCCATCACCTTCGTAAGCGCATCCGGCACCGGCGTGACGACGCTGCCCAACGGCGCCATCCGCTTCCAGCCCGCGGCGAATGCAAACGGGACGTTTACGCTGACTTATACAATCACCGATGGATCGGGCCCGCAGGTTCAGGGCCAATTCTCGGTATTGGTGCTCCCCGTGGACGATGCTCCCGTCGCGGGCAATGATTCCCGCAGCGGTGTCGAAGATACCGAGCTTGTCATTCCGCTGGCGGGCCTTCGCGGCAACGATAGCGATCCGGACGGGCAGCCCATCGGCATCACCGATATTCTCGCGGCATCCGGAGGCACGGCCATCTTCGATG
This sequence comes from Aestuariivirga sp., assembly GCA_041745135.1. Classification (GTDB taxonomy): domain Bacteria; phylum Pseudomonadota; class Alphaproteobacteria; order Rhizobiales; family Aestuariivirgaceae; genus Aestuariivirga. The sequence continues at coordinate 79,564 of JBGTJO010000090.1, forward strand.
GCGCGGGGAACATTATCTTTACACCCGATGCAAACCGGAACGGCGCGGCCAGCTTCGAATACCGTCTGACCGACATCACCGGCCAAAGCGACACGGCGACGGTGACGATCAACCTGGCACCCGTCAACGATGCGCCGGCAATCGGCGTCATCGGCCCATTTGACGGAACCGAGGATCAAGCCTTTGCCGCGACGCTTCTGGCGGCGGCCTTCACCGATGTTGACGGCGACACGCTGAACCTCAGCGTGAATGAAGCGGGAGGCGCACCCCTTCCCGCGTGGCTGACGTTCAACCCGGCGACGCGCATGCTTGAGGGGCAGCCGCCCGCGAATTTCGCGGGAACCGTGGCGCTCGAGGCCGTTGCTTCCGATGGACAGACTCAAACCGTCCGGCAATTCCAGCTTACGATCGCTCCGGTGAACGACGCGCCGGTTGTCGCGAATGCCCTGGCTGATCGCGCATCGCCCGAAGATACGGCAATCGATTTCACGCTTCCCGCCGATGCTTTCGCGGATATCGATGGCGATACGCTGACCTTCTCGGCAAGCCTGGCCGATGGATCGCCGCTTCCGGCCTGGCTCGCCTTCAATGCAGCAACGAGAACCTTCTCGGGCACGCCGCCGGCGAACTTCCATGCCGCCCTGGACGTCAAAGTGACTGCCGCCGATGGATCGTCGAGCGCCTCCGACATCTTCACCCTCAATATCACACCGGTCAACGACGCACCCGTGGCAAACGCCGATGGCGTCCTCACGGTTGTTTTCAACACGCCGCTGGTCATCGCCGCGGCATCGCTTCTGGCCAATGACCTCGATATCGAGAATGACGCGCTCTCCGTTCAGTCCGTATCGGGCGCCAGCAACGGCACGGTTTCGCTGAACGTGTCGGGAGACGCCGTGTTCACGCCGGCAAATGGCTTTAGCGGCGCGGCGTCGTTCACCTATACGGTGAGCGATGGAAATGGCGGCATCGCCAACGCCACGGTTTCGCTGAATGTCGCCGGTCCAAATGTCATTAATGGAACATCGGGCGCCGACACGCTCCATGGAACCGTCAATGCCGATTTGATCGATGCGGGAGGTGGCAACGACATTGTCTACGGCAACGGTGGAAACGACAGTATTGCCGGCGGTGCTGACAATGACACCCTGGACGGAGGCGCTGGAGACGATACGCTGGCCGGCGGGACGGGCGACGACACCTATGTCGTCGACGCGGCCACCGATACCGTAACCGAGCAGGCCGGCGAGGGCATCGACACCATTCGATCCTCCGTGACGATTACAAGCTTGGCTGCCAATGTCGAGAACCTGACGCTGATCGGCGCCGCTTCCATCAATGGAACCGGTAATATTCTTGGCAATAGCATTAGTGGCAACGCGGCGGACAACATACTTGACGGCGGAGCGGGAGCGGATACGCTGGTTGGCGGGGCTGGCAACGATACTTACATCATCGATGCCGCAACCGATATCGTTACCGAGCTGACGGGCGAAGGCACCGACGCCATTCATTCTTCGGTGACGTTCACCCTGGCTGCCAATGTCGAAAACCTGACGCTGACCGGTTCGGCGGCCATCAATGGCACCGGCAATGCCCTCAACAATGCGATCACGGGCAATTCGGCAAATAACACCCTCAATGGCGGCTTGGGCGATGATTTCCTGGATGGCGGAGCCGGAACGGATACTCTCGTGGGTGGCGCTGGCAACGATATTTATATCGTCGATGTGGCTGCCGACGTCGTGAGCGAACTTTCAGGCGAGGGCACCGACACCATTCACTCCTCGGTCACAATTGCCGCTCTGGCGTCCAATGTCGAGAACCTGACGCTGACTGGTGCTGCGGCTATCAATGGAGCTGGCAACAATCTCAGCAACACGATCACCGGCAATGCGGCGAACAATACGCTCAATGGCGCCTTCGGCAATGACACCTTGGACGGCGGTGCTGGGGATGACACGCTGATTGGCGGCATTGGCAACGACAACTATGTGGTGGATAGCACTGCCGACGTTGTCAGCGAGCTTGCGAACGAAGGCACCGACACCGTGCAATCGTCGGTGACATTTACGCTGGCCGCGAATGTCGAAAACCTCACGCTCACCGGTTCCGCGGCCGTCGATGGAACCGGCAATGCTCTCGGCAATACGATCAACGGCAACGCGGCCAACAACTTCCTGGATGGAGGAGCCGGCAACGATACGCTGGCGGGTGGAGAGGGTAACGATACCTATATCGTGGATTCGACGAGCGATGTCGTGCAGGAGCTTGGAGGCAGCGGCACCGACACCATCCGTTCGTCGGTGACGATTGCCGCACTGGCCGGGAACGTCGAAAACCTCTTGTTGACCGGCGGTGCCGCGCTCAACGGAACCGGCAATAACCTCAATAATACGATCATAGGCAACACTGCGAACAATACCTTGAGGGGGCTAGCAGGCAACGACACCCTGGACGGGGGCGCTGGCGATGACACTTTGATTGGCGGAACCGGCGACGATATTTATGTGGTGGATAGCACGGGCGACGTTGTGACCGAGTTGGCTGGCGAGGGCATCGACACCATCCAGACATCGCTGAGCTATACACTCGTTGCTGCTAATTTTGAGAACCTGACGCTGACGGGTACCGCAGCAATCAACGGAACCGGTAACGCTTTCGACAATACGATCACCGGCAACACCGCGAACAACATCCTCGATGGGGGAGCGGGCTGGGATGTGCTGGTGGGTGGAGCCGGCGACGACACTTATTACGTCGATACGACCAGCGATCTCGTGACTGAGCTTGCCGGCGGGGGGACCGACACCATCCTGGCGACGGCGTCGATCGGCGTGCTGGCCTCGAACGTCGAAAACCTGACGCTGACCGGTTCCGCGCTCAACGGAACCGGCAACGCTCTCGACAATACGATTATCGGCAACGCGGCGAACAACATTCTTAATGGCGGAGCGGGAGTTGATACGCTCGTAGGCGGGGCTGGCAATGACATTTACGATGTGGATAACGCGGGTGATGTAGTGACCGAGCTTGCGGGCGAGGGCATCGACACCATCCGGTCGTGGATGACAATCACAGCATTGATTGCGAATATCGAGAACCTCACGCTGAACGGCACGGCGGCGATCGATGGAACCGGCAACGCTTTTGATAATGTGATTACCGGCAATACGGCGAACAACACCCTTACCGGCGGGGCCGGAAACGACACGCTGGACGGCGGCTTGGGAGCCGATACGCTGATTGGCGGGGTGGGGGATGACATTTATGGAGTGGACAGCGCCGCCGACGTTGCGACCGAGCTTGCGAACGAGGGCACCGATACGGTCCGCTCGGCGATCACATTCGCATTAGCCGCGAATTTTGAAAACCTGACGCTGACCGGTCTTGGGAACATCAATGGGACCGGCAACGCCCTCAACAATACAATCACCGGCAACGGGGGCAGCAACACGCTCGACGGCGGCGCCGGGGCTGACACGCTGATCGGCAGCATTGGCAACGACATCTATGTTGTGGATAGCGCCGGCGACGTTGTGAGCGAGCTGGCGGGCGAAGGCACCGACACCGTTCAATCGTCGGTGACATTTACGCTGGGCGCGAATGTCGAAAACCTGACCCTAACCGGCCCTGGCGCCATCAATGGAACCGGCAATGCTCTCGGCAATACGATCAACGGCAACGCGGCCAACAACTTCCTGGATGGAGGAGCCGGCAACGATACGCTGGCGGGTGGAGAGGGTGACGATACTTATACCGTGGATTCGACGAGCGATGTTGTGCAGGAGATTGGAGGCAGCGGCACCGACACCATCCGGTCGTCGGTGACGATTGCCGCACTGGCCGGGAATGTCGAAAACCTCACGCTGACCGGCGTTGCCGCGCTCAACGGAACCGGCAATGCCCTCAACAATATGATCATAGGCAACACTGCGAACAATACCTTGAGCGGACTTGCGGGCAACGACCGGTTTGTGGGCGGGGCGGGCAATGACATTCTCAGCGGCGGCCTGGGCTCGGATACCTTTTTCTTTGCGGCGGGGCTAGGACAGGACAGGATCTCGGACTTTGAATCGGGGGCTGGGCTTGGCGATGTTATTCGCCTCTCTTTGGGGGCTGGATTTGATAGCTATGAAGAAATCATGGCGGCAACGGCCCAGGTTGGTGCCGATGCGGTCATCACTTTCGACGCCTCGAACAGGATCACTCTTGCAGGTGTGCTGGCGACGTCACTGGCTGCGGATGACTTTGGTTTCATGTGAGACATGCGAGGCGCGACCTCGCGCGCGCAAGTTTATCAGCGAGATACGCTCCTTCAACGCCGCGCTCATCCTCACCACCTCCTCTCCCTTGGGAGAGGAAGGGGCCCATTGCGAAGCAATGGGAAGGTGAGGGGACCCGGACGCCAATCGCTTTAGCCGCGGTCCCCTCATCCTCCCATCGCTTACGCGATGGGCCCCTCCTTCTCCCAAGGGAGAAGGAGGTTGTGAAAATATCCCTTGACAATGTTCCTGTTATGTTCTAGCCAGCGCGGATGGACTGGGCCCGGGCCATTGAGATCAATCACGCAGCGCTCACCCGCATCGTGGCAGCGCTCATCGCCATGGTGGGGCTTGCGGCTGAAAGCGCTGCGGCGCGGCTGCCGCGGCCTCTCTACCGCAGGGCGCTCAGCCTATTGCGCCCGGCGGAGTCGGCGGTTCGCCGCCTCATCGTCATCGCAGCCAGGGGTGTTGTGGTGAAGCCCCGTGCGGTCCGTGCGATGCCTAAGGGGCTGACGCTCGCAAGCGCTGGCCGCGGCGCCACGTCGTTTCAACTGTTCGATGCGCGCAAGCGCTTCGGCG
>JBGTJO010000091.1:0-3673 GCA_041745135.1 Aestuariivirga sp.
CCGGAAAAGCTTTACGTGTTGCGCTATCGCCAGTTCATGCCGGAAACGCTGATCAGCCGGGACCCTAGCGAAATCGCCGCTTTCCGGCGCCAGCACGGGGACATCATCCTGAAGCCGCTCTACGGAAATGGCGGGGCCGGCGTTTTTCGATTGGGCGAGGCCGACCAGAATTTCTCAGCGCTGCTCGAACTTTTCGAACAGGCGTTTCGCGAGCCGTTCATCGCGCAAAAATATCTGTCCGACGTGAGGAAGGGCGACAAGCGTATCATCCTCGTTGATGGCAAGGCGGTGGGCGCAATCAACCGCGTACCTTCGGCGACCGAGAACCGGTCGAATATGCATGTGGGGGGGAAGCCGGAGCCCACGACGATGACTAAACGCGAACATGAAATCTGCGAGGCTCTGGGACCGGATCTCAAAAGCCGCGGATTGATTTTCGTCGGATTAGATGTGATCGGCGACTATCTCACCGAAATTAATGTGACCTCGCCCACCGGCATCAGAGAAGTCAAACGCTTTGGCGGCGAAGACATCGCGGCCTTGATTTGGGATGCAATAGAGGAAAGACGGTGAACCCCGGCACCGCCGTCATCATCAATCTCCTCGGCGGCGTGGCGCTGCTATTATGGGGTGTTCGCATGGTGCGCACGGGTGTCATGCGCGCCTGGGGCGACCGGCTGAAATCATTTATCGAGCATCGCTTGGGCAACCGGGGCTCGGCCTTCGTCGCCGGCGGTTTTGCGACCACGATCCTCGGCAGCGGGACAGCCATGGCGTTGATCGTCGCGGGGATTGCGGCATCGGGCTCCATCGGCACTGCCCTGGGGTTGGCCGTGCTGCTCGGGGCCGATGTGGGCTCGGCAATCGTCACTTCGATTTTTGCTTCGGGCAGCAATTTCGCCCTGTGGACCTCTCCCATCCTTCTCTTCGCAGGCTCGGTGATTTTCTCCCACACGGAGGAGTTTCGGCCACGCAATGTGGGGCGCATTCTCATCGGGCTGGGCCTTATGCTGCTCTCCCTGCAACTGATCAAGGCGGCGAGCGCGCCTCTTGGCACCGCAAGCCTGTTTCACGAGGTGCTGGCCACCTTGGGCCGTGAGCCGCTGCTGGCTTTTATCGCCGGAGCGCTCTTGGCCTGGGCCTTTCACTCAACCCTTGCCGCCATCCTGCTTATCGCGTCCTTCCTGGCGAGCGGCAGCTTGGAGGTGGCGGGGGCGCTGAGTTTCATCCTCGGCATCAATTTTGGCGGTGGGTTGCCCGCGGTTTTCGCAACGTTGGTGCTTCCACCGGCAGCGCGGCGGCTGCCACTCGCCAATCTTTTTTGCCGGGGTTTGGCCGCGATCCTGGCTGTTGCCTTTATCGAGCGCCTGACGCCCTTTGTGACGGCGATACCCTTTGGTCCCGTGGAAACGGCGGTTGCGTTCCACGCTCTCTTCAATATCGTTGCAGCACTGCTGTTCCTGCCGATTACGGGGCTGATCGAAAGGCTGATGCGCAAGCTGGTTCCGGACGAGAAGCGGGAGGCCGATAATCTCGTCTCGCCACGCTATCTGGACAGCCTTGCGCTTTCGACGCCATCGGTGGCGCTCTCCAATGCATTGCTCGAAACGGTGCGCATGAGTGAAATCCTCGACCGCATGTTCGATACCGCGCTGAGCGCGCTACGGTCGGGCAGCCTCGAAACCCTAAAGCTGCTGAAGGGGCTCGATGAGCGTCTCAACGCCTACCAATCCGCGGTGCAGTCCTATCTCGGCGACCTTGCACAAAACGAACTCTCGCCGATCGAATCCCGGCGCGCGCTCGAGATCACGCTTTATATCAGCAATCTCGAACATGCAGGCGACGTCATTCATCTCAACCTCGCCGACCGCATCAGGGCGAAGGCCAAGGAAAGCATCACCTTCACCGTCGATGAACAGGCCTCGCTCGACGATCTCTGTCTTATCATCCACGACAATCTCCGCATGGCCACGGGCGTCTTGTCATCGGGCGATATTCAGGGGGCCAAGCGGCTGATAGCTCAAAAAGATGCCTTCCGGGCGCTCGAAAATAAAGTGCTGGACGAGCATTTTCGGATCGGCCGGCGTGGCAAGGGCGGCGCACTTCGCCGCAGCGCGCTTTATGTGGACATGATCCGCGATCTTCACCGGATCAATTCGCATATCGTTTCGGCGGGATATCCGATTGTCGATGCCGCAGGACTGCTGCGCGGCTCGCGCCTCAGGAAAGAGCAGGCGAAGGCCTAGTGAGTTTCAGTTGAACCCCGATGCGGTCAGAACTTCCTTGACCGACTTTGCCATCTTGGAAACGATCTCGTCGAGTTCGGCATCGGTTGTATTATAGGGCGGAGCAAGGATCACGACATCGCCATTGATGCCGTCCACATTGCCGCCCACCGGATAGCAGATCAGACCATTGGCCAACGCCTGCTGGCGGATGCGCATGAAGAGCTTGTGTTTGGCGGGAAACGGCGTCTTAGTTTTATGATCGGCAACAAGCTCCGTCGCGATGAAATATCCGCGCCCGCGAATGTCGCCAACCGCGTCGATGCCATGCAGCGCCTCCGAGATCATGCTTTTCAGCTTTGTTTCATTGGCGCGAACACGCTCGACAAGTTTTTCCCGTTGCACAATCTTCTGCACCGCGACGCCGGCCGCGCAACAGGCTGTATGGCCGGTAAAAGTGTGACCGGTCATTGGCCCGCCATGAGCTCTCTGAATGACATCGGCAATTTTGTTCGAATAGATCGCAGCTCCTAGCGGCAGGTAGCCCGCGGCGAGACCTTTGGCGACGGACATGAGATCGGGTTCGACGCCATCAGCTTCGAGTGCCCGCCAGGTGCCGCAGCGGCCCGCGCCCGACATCACTTCATCGGAAATCATCAATATTCCATAACGGTCGCAAATTTCCCGCACTCGCTTGGCATAGCCCGGGGGTGCGGGCACGCAGCCGCCCGCGGCGCCAACGACCGGCTCAAAGATGAAGGCGGCAAAATTTTCCGGGCCGCCACGCTGGATTTCCGCTTCCAGTTCGCGCGCGCCTGCCTCACCAACGGTTTCGGCGGTTGAACCCGCTATGGGCCGGTAGGCGTTGACGGGAGATAAGCGCGAGACGCCAAGCAGCGAACCTTCGAAAGCCTGCTTGCGCTCGAGAAACCCGGAAACCGACAAGGCCCCCAGCGTGTTGCCGTGCCAGGAGCGTTCGCGGGCTATGAAGCGCCGCCGGCTCATTTCACCGCGGGCAGCTTGGTATTGCAGGGCGAGCTTGAGGCAGGATTCAACGGCTTCCGATCCGCCGGTCACATAGATCATGTGTCCAAGGGTGCCGCCGCAAAGAGATCGGATGATATCGGTCAGTTCCTCCAGCGCATCGGACGTGAAATTGTAACGATAACCATGGGCGACGCGATCAAGCTGCGCCTTGATGGCGTCGTTTACCTCGGCGTTGCCGTGGCCAATGCAATAAACAGCCGGGCCGCCGGATCCGTCGATATATTGTTTGCCGTCCACGTCGTGGATATAGGCTCCCTTCCCCCATGCCACCTTTGGCAGATCGTCGGTGGTGATGATGCTGGCAGGAAGCTTTGCGGCGACGGACATTGCGCGATTTTGCCTTATATTGAACGCGGGGTGCAGCATTAGCAGAGGCATGAAGCCCCTAGCAAACGCGAGAA
>JBGTJO010000092.1:0-4759 GCA_041745135.1 Aestuariivirga sp.
CGATTTCGGCTCCCAGCTCACCCAACTGATCGCCCGGAGGGTTCGCGAGGCCGGGGTTTATTCGGAAATCGTGCCCTTCCAGTCGGCGGAAAAGGCTCTCGATTGGCCCGGACTGAAGGGCATCATCCTGTCGGGCGGGCCCGCCTCCGTGCATGAGGCCGCAAGCCCGCGCGCGCCGGAGCGCGCATTCACTCGAGGTCTACCGGTGCTCGGCATCTGTTACGGCGAACAGACGATGTGCGCGCAGCTTGGAGGCGAGGTTGAGCCCTCCGACCATCGCGAATTCGGCAAGGCCTTCGTTGACGTGAAAGAACCCAACGCGCTGTTCGACGGCGTGTGGGAGCGAGGCGAGCGCCATCAGGTGTGGATGAGCCACGGCGACCGCATCACCGCCATACCGCGGCACTTCAAGGTGATCGCCACCAGCGACGGCGCGCCCTTCGCGGCCATCGCCGATGAGACACGCCAGTTTTACGCCACGCAGTTTCACATGGAGGTCGTGCACACCCCTGACGGCGCCCGCCTGCTCAAGAATTTCGTCCGCGAAATCTGCGGCTGCAAAGGCTCCTGGTCCATGGCCTCCTTCAAGGCCGAGATGATCCACAAGATCAAGAAGCAGGTGGGCTTCGAGCGGGTGATCTGCGGATTATCGGGCGGTGTCGATTCCGCTGTCACCGCGGTGCTCATCCATGAAGCGATCGGCGAGCAGCTTACCTGCATCTTTGTCGATCACGGGCTCATGCGGCTCAACGAGGCTCATGACGTGGTTCGGCTGTTCCGCGAGTCCTATAACATTCCCCTGGTGCATGTGGATGCCTCGAAGCAATTTCTGGAGGCGCTCTCGGGCGTCAGTGATCCCGAAACGAAACGCAAGACCATCGGCCGGCTGTTCATCCAGGTCTTCGAGGCGGAGGCGAAGAAGATTGGCGGCGCTGCGTTCCTGGCTCAGGGCACGCTCTATCCCGACGTGATCGAGAGCGTTTCATTTACGGGCGGGCCTTCGGTCACCATCAAGTCGCATCACAATGTCGGCGGCCTGCCGGAGCGCATGAATATGAAGCTGGTTGAGCCGCTCCGCGAGCTGTTCAAGGATGAAGTGAGGCTGCTGGGGCAAGAGCTTGGTCTGCCTCAGCATTTCGTGGCTCGCCACCCCTTTCCTGGACCTGGTCTTGCCATCCGCATCCCCGGCGACATCACGCCGGAAAAACTCGATATCCTGCGCAAGGCCGATGCGATCTACCTCGATGAAATCCGCAAAGCAGGTCTTTACGATGCTATCTGGCAAGCCTTCGCCGTACTGCTGCCGGTGCGCACCGTGGGCGTCATGGGCGACGGCCGCACCTATGACCAGGTGCTGGCGCTCCGGGCAGTCACGTCCACCGATGGCATGACGGCGGAAAGTTACCCGTTCGATCACCATTTCCTGACCCATGTGGCAACCCGCATCATAAATGAGGTGAAAGGTATTTCGCGCGTGGTGTACGATGTCACATCCAAGCCGCCGGGAACGATTGAGTGGGAATGAGACTGGAACCAAATCGCGCTGACGTTCGTATTATGTACGGCCACAACTGCGATTAGCCGAGGTATGCATGAGTTCTTCCCATCCCCGATCGACTGCCGCAATCGCCGGGCACCCGATGCACGCGATACTAGTTCCATATCCGATCGCCTGCTTCACGCTGACACTGCTTACCGATATCGCCTATTGGCAGACCTCAAACCTAATGTGGCAGCAATTTTCGGAATGGCTGCTTTTCGCCGGGCTCGTCTTCGGCGCCCTCGCGGCTTTGGCGGGTGCTGTGGATTTGCTGTTCCGCCGCGAAGTCCGGGCTCAAGGCCCGGCGTGGCCGCACGCGATCGGCGGCGTGATTGTCCTCATTCTGGCGCTCGTCAACAGCTTCGTCCATGCCGACGATGGCTGGACCGGCGTCGTCCCTTATGGCCTCATCCTGTCGGCGGTAACGGTGCTGCTTCTGGTCATCACCAATTGGTTGGGCCGCTCCATGGTCTATCGTCACGGCGTGGGAGTGAGCGACCATGAATAACCGTCCTCGTTCCCGGCGCGCGTCCGCTCTTGCCGGAAGCTGCCTCCTTCTCCTGGCGCTCGCCGGATGCGATGACGGCGCCGATTTCGATGTTTCCACGCAGATCGGTTCCGATCCGGTCCTTCCCGAGCCCAGTTTTTCGCTTGTGCCCGATTTGAAGGTCGCCGAGGTCGTGGGCTGGCAAGAGGGCCAGACGCCGGCCGTGCCCGAGGGACTGACCATCAGTGTCTACGCCCAGGATCTCGTCAATCCGCGCACGGTGCACACGCTGCCCAACGGCGACGTCCTCGTCGTGCAGTCGCGCGCGCCGGAGGGCAAGCCAGTCAACCGGCCAAAGGATGTGATCCGCGGCTGGATCATGTCATACGCGCAAGGCGGCGGCGGACCGAAGAAGGAAAGCAATCTCATCACCCTTCTGCGCGACACCAACCGGGACGGGCAAGTCGACGAACGCCGCGATCTTCTGACGAAACTCAATTCTCCCTTCGGCGTCGCCTGGCATGACGGAACGCTTTATGTGGCCGCGGCGGATGCCATACTCGCTTATCCTTACGAGCTCGGCGGGGCGGAGATTACAGCACAGCCCACTGTGCTGGCGCCGCTGCCGGGCGGGCCCATCAATCACCATTGGACCAAGGACCTGGCGCTGAGCCCCGACGGCCGTTACCTCTATGCGTCGGTCGGCTCCAACTCCAACGCCGGCGAGCGTGGGCTCGAGGCCGAGAAGAACCGCGCCGCCATCTTGCAGGTGGACCGGGAGACGGGCTTCAGCCGCCTCTACGCCTCGGGCCTCCGCAATCCCAATGGCCTGACCATTCATCCCGAAACCGGCGTCCTCTGGACCGTTGTAAACGAGCGCGACGAACTCGGCCCCAATCTCGTGCCAGACTACATGACCTCGGTTCAGGAAGGCGGCTTCTACGGCTGGCCATGGAGCTACTATGGCAACCATGTCGACGAACGAGTCCATCCTCCGCGGCCGGACATGGTCGAGAAGGCGATCAAGCCGGATTATGCGCTTTCAAGCCACGTAGCAGCACTCGGTCTCGCCTTCTCCAACGATTCCGCCATGCCGGAGGCCTATGCAAACGGCGCCTTCATCGGCGAGCACGGCAGCTGGAACCGCAACTCCTTCAATGGCTATAAGGTAGTTTACGTGCCGTTTGAAAACGGCAGTCCCTCCGGCAAGGCGCAGGACGTGGTGACCGGCTTCATCGAAGGCGATCAGGCTCGCGGACGGCCGGTCGGCGTCGCGATCGACGGCACCGGAGCCCTTCTCATAGCCGACGATGCCGGAAACACGGTCTGGCGCGTAGCGGCCTCCGACGGCTCGGTGACGCCGCAGCCGATCAGCTCGGATCGGGTCACCGCCGGCGCCGGCACCCCAATCGAAACACCGGCAATCGAGTGAAAGTAGCCACCGTCCGCCAGCTCGGGTCATCCGATATCTTGCTAATGCGAGAGCTGCTTGCGATGTTTGCCGTAGCATTCGACGATCACGGGAGCTACGCCGCTGCGGTTCCCGGCGATGCCTACCTCCGGCGGTTGCTCGGCCAGGAGCATGTTATCGCGCTGGCCGCAAACAAGGGTGACGACGTTGTCGGCGGACTGGTTGCCTACGTCCTCCACAAGTTCGAGCGGGAGCGATCCGAGATTTACATCTATGACCTTGCCGTCGCCGCATCGCACCGGCGCGAGGGAATCGCCACCGCGCTCGTCGAACGGCTCAAGGAAATCGGCGCGGGGCGCGGCGCAGGTGTCATCTTCGTCCAGGCCGACTATGGCGATGACCCAGCGATAGCGCTCTACACCAAGCTCGGCATACGCGAGGACGTGATGCATTTCGATATCCTGTCAGACAATAATCCAAGAATCTCGGGCTCAGCCTAGTTCCTGAGCGCCCGCAGTGTGACGGCGGGGCCGATGTTTCGGAGGCCGGTCATTACTTCATACAGAAATGACTTTAGCCGGGTCGTCTGATCGGCACTTAGACCTTGGCCGTCATCGAGCAGAAACCGGCGAAATGAAAATTGCTTCGCGGCCGTGAGAGCGATGATTTCAGGATCGAGATCGGGGATATCGATGACCGTCTTGCCGCCGATTTCCGCAAGCGCGCTGCCGATGAAGCTGTTGCGCACGTACACGGTGAGATCGGGACGGGCTTTGAGCGCTTCGGCCGCCCGCAGCGATCCCGCGCCTTGATCGACGATAAAGAGCACCACGACCCTGAATCCATGGCGTTGGGCCTCCGCGACAAATCCCAGTTCGACAGCGGCTTTGAAAAAGTTGTCCGTTTGCCCGGAGGGCAGATCGATCACATAGTCGCGGCCGGGCGAGTTCAGGATTGTGTCGAAAAGTTTCATCCGTCCCGCGGTCGTCTCGAAATCGACCAGCGCCGTGCGGCCGGTAAAGTGATTGCGCAGGGGGCCGCCGGGGAAGCCTGCATCTATGACGAAGGGGTCGCGCCCATCGAGCAGGATAAAATCGACCAGCACACGCGCCAGCAAGGTTTTGCCGTTGCGGTGCCGGTCGGAACAGACGATATGGACAGCCGGCTGCGCGGCCAAGAGCTATACGGCCTGGCGCGTTATGAGGCTTGCGCCATCGGCTGCATCTGGGACGCGCGGCCGCCGGTGACCAGATCCTGGATCAGCTTCACGCGGGCAAACTCGGCGTCGATTTCCGAGCTCCACTTGCGCACGTAACCCCGC
>JBGTJO010000093.1:0-4481 GCA_041745135.1 Aestuariivirga sp.
GAATTCGGTGAAGATCACCGTCACCGAAGTGAGGTTGTCGCCCATTTGGTTCCCTCCCGCAGGCCGCAGTAGTCCCCCGTAGCGCTCGCGGCCCGCCCCATGGAATCATTGCTCCGGGGCAATTTTATTTTCTGGCAGGAAACAGTGGCCTTGCGGGAATGTCAAGGCGGGGGGTGCCGCTTTGCACATGAATGATAGATGAAGCCGCCGCTCAGGGATTATGCAGCTTGCAGGGGATAGGGTCCGCCCAAGTTCAACGCTTGGCCTTCAGGAATTCCCATGTTTCTCCATCAGATCCGCCCTCTCCGCATCGCCCTCGGCGTTGTTGTCGCCTTGGGACTTGGTGCGGCGCGATCGGAGAAGGTTTGGGCCGAAATTCTCAACGGCCTAGGCGGAGGGGAAACGGCCATCTCGCAGGTGCAACAGGGTCACGCCCCCTTCGATCCCCGCCGCGTGCCCCAATCCGGCGGCATGGCCAGCCGCCTGCTGGCTGGACTCATCGTCAAACACGCCTGATTGCAGTTTTTCCGGGTATGTTATGATGCCTGAATGACTGATTTCGCCAATATGTCCGCCGTTCTGTCGAGCAGATCCCAGCCAAGCATCAGAATTCTGACGGGGCCAAGCAAGGTCGCCGAGTTTCCCTGCGTGGTGGCCGAGTTCCCGCTGCCCGCCGTGAACTCGGTGCCCGTGGAACAATTTCGCGCAGGCGTTCGGAGGATGGCGCCGGACGGGCAACTCAAACTGGCGCTGCCGGAAACGGGCTTGCTGACATTCGCGGATGCCGGCCTCGCTGCCGTCCTTGCCTTTCACAATGTGCGCAGCCCGATGGATGTTCCCTCCGAGGCGACATTGATCGATCAACGCACCGGCCGGATCGTACTGGGTTATTATAATCCCAAGGCTGCCTTCGCCGCCATGCAGGCAGGCCTTCAGTTATCTCACGCGGTGTTTGCCGATCTGGCGGGCCAATATGCCGAACCCAGGGCGACGGCCGAGCAGTTTCAGGGCTGGGTAGCGACCATACGCGCGCTCCAGCCCGATTATATGCAGCGCGCCTTCCTCACTGCGGCGCGGGCGCGGGGGATACCGCACTATTCACCCGCAGCGGGATCGCGAAATCTGACCATCGGCCAGGGGCGCAATTCCTATTTCTTTTTTGAATCGGCCAGTCAGGGCAGCAGCATTCCCGGCCAGCGGCTGACGAGAAACAAATTCCACAGCAATACCCTGGTTCGCGAGCTTGGCTTTCCCGGAGTCCGCCACGGAATTGCCGGCGATCCCGAAAGTGCCGCCCGTCTTGCTCAAGAGATCGGGTTTCCCGTGGTGCTGAAGCCGCTGGACGGTTCCCATGGAGAAGGCGTGCGGATTGGGCTGGCAACTCCCTCCGAGGTCAAGGAAGCTTTTCAGACTTCGGCAGTCCTGTCGCGAGGCAGCGCGCTGGTCGAGGAGTTTATTCCAGGCGATGCTTACCGGCTAACCGTCTTCGACGGAAAACTGATGCGGGCAAACCGGCAGGTGCCGCCGGCGGTCATGGGCAACGGTCAGGACACGATTGCCCAACTGATTGAGATCGACAACCGCGGCCGCTCGCCCGCGGAAATCGCCACCGGGCTGTTGTTCCTGCTGAAAATCGATGATGACATGCTCGAAGTTCTCAAATCACAAGGGTTTGGTCCCAATGATTGCCCCAAGCCAGGAGAGCCTGTCGCCCTTCGCCGGAACTCAAACCTTTTTACGGGTGCACGCCTCGAGGGCATGACCAGCAAAATTCACCCGGACAATATCGCGATGGCGGAAAGTCTGGCGCGGAACGTCTATCTGGACGCTGTAGGGATTGATTTCGTTACACCCGACATTGGCGTGCCGTGGCACAAGATTCGCTGCGCCGTCATCGAGATAAATTCCCATCCTGGCATGGGAGATGTCGTTGCGCAGCGTGTCATCGCCCACCGGTTTCCGGAGGGAACGGATGGCCGCATCCCAAGCTTTCTGCTGATCGGCGGATCATTTGCCAGCCTTGAGAAAATCGCCGCGGCGGCGAAGGCGCTGGGCTTGAACGCTGGGATTACGGACGAGCAGATCACCCGTTTTGGCGCTGAGCAAAGATTTTTCCGGAAGGCCAGCCTGAGTGAGCGCGTTCTGTCGCTGGTGCTCGAGCCCACCTGTGATGTGCTGGCCGTATCTTGCGGCATGGCGGCACTTACAGCGGATGGTTTCCCGCAAACGCGTTTCGACCTGGCGCTTGTGGATGCGGAAACGCCGCTCTCCCCTGACGACCGCCAGCTGTTGGCCAGAGGCGCTGCAACGGTCAAATATGGCGTCACGGCAGCGGGGGCGCTCAAATACGTGCGGGAGCAGTTGCGGCGGACCGCCAGGACATGAACCATTGGGAGAACTATTATCGCCGATGGTCGCAACTCAAACCGCCGCTGCGGCCCTCACAGGAAACCGTTGGCATCTATCGCGAGCTAGTGAAACCCTCAGGCGGCCGCGTGTTGCTGCTTGGCATTACGCCGGAACTTGCGCTGGCCTTCGACGATGTGGTGGCGATCGACAAGAGCCGGCCGATGATCGACCACATCTGGCCTGGCAACACGGCCCAGCGCCGGGCAATCGAGGGCAACTGGCTCGGCATGGGAGAGGAGTTGGGCAGCTTCAGCGCCGTCGTGGGGGATGGTAGTTTGAATGTGCTGGGGAGCCTTGCTGAAATCCGCGCCGTTCTCAGGCAGGCGGCACTCCGTCTCGCTCAGGGTGCCAGACTGGTTTGCCGCGTCTTTGAGCGCCCCGACGCCGCTATTACCCGGGACGATCTTTTTCAAGTTGTACGCGGAGGCGCCAGGATAAATTTTCATGCCTTCAAATGGCGCATGGCCATGTCGCTTGCCGGCCGCCATGGGGCATCGGTGCCTGTTGCCGGAATTCTGGAGCTGTTCGCCGGAATGTTCCCTGACACCGCCCGCCTGTGCGCTCAATCGAATTGGCCGGTGGACGACATTAAAACCATCCAGGCCTATCGTGGATCGAACGCGGTCTATTGTTTCCCCAATCGCGCCGAACTGCTGGCTCAGATGCCGCCTGAAATGGGCGAGGTATCGTTTCACCCCTCGGGCCAATACGACCTCTGCGAGCGCTGTCCCATCATGACGGCAATGCGCTCGAATTTGTGAATTGGCAGGCCACCCGCCATAGTAAACAGCAACGATTCGGGAACGCCCATGGCCAAGGCCGCCAAGCCCAAAGACCTGTTCGATGATCTGCCCAAGCCCTCCGCGAGGTCGCGGGGCGAGGCGAGCTATACGGCGGCTGATATCGAGGTGCTGGAGGGGCTGGAGCCGGTGCGCCGCCGCCCCGGCATGTATATCGGCGGAACCGACGAGAAGGCGCTGCACCATCTCTTCGCCGAAGTGCTCGACAACGCCATGGACGAGGCGGTGGCGGGCCATGCCTCGTGGATCGACGTCGCCTACACGGCGGATGGCTATGTGACGGTGGCCGATAATGGCCGGGGCGTGCCCATCGATCCCCATCCCAAGTTCAAGGACAAGTCCGCGCTTGAAGTCATTATGACGACGCTCCATTCGGGCGGCAAATTCGATTCAGGCGCCTATGAAACGAGCGGAGGCCTCCACGGCGTCGGCGTCTCGGTGGTGAACGCCTTGTCCGATCATGTGATCGTCGAAGTGGCTCGCGGCCAGCAGCTCTACCGGCAGGAATACCGGCGCGGCAAACCTGTCACCAAGCTGCAAAACCTCGGCAAGGTTTCCGGTCGCCGCGGCACCAAGGTCTCCTTCCACCCGGATGAGCAGATTTTCGGCAAGGGCAACACCGTCTTCAATCCCGCGCGCCTCTACCGCATGACGCGCTCCAAATCCTATCTCTTCGGCGGTGTCGAGCTGCGCTGGAGTTGCGATCTCTCCCTCATCAAGGACAAGGAGACGCCGGCCACCGCCGTCTTGCATTTCCCCGGTGGCCTCAAGGATTTTCTCGAGGAAAAGCTCAACGGCAAGACGCGCGTGGTGGAGGAAATCTTCTCCGGCAGCGTCGAGAAGGAAGGCCGCCACGGCTCCGTCGAATGGGCTGTCGCCTGGTTCGCCGATGACGGCTTCGCCTCCTCCTATTGCAACACGGTGCCAACCCCCGATGGCGGAACCCATGAGCAGGGCTTCCGCTCAGCGCTCACCCGTTCGCTCAAAAACTATGCGGAGCTCAGCAACAACAAACGGGCCGGAGCCGTCACCGCCGATGATGTGATGACCTCATCGGGGGCGCTGCTCTCCGTCTTCATCCGCGATCCCGAATTCCAGGGCCAGACCAAGGACAGGCTGGCCACACCCGAGGCCGCCCGCATCGTCGAGGCGGCGGTGCGCGATCATTTCGATCACTGGCTCACGGGCCACCCCGCCCAGGCCGACCGCCTGCTCGACTGGATCATCGAGCGCGCCGATGAACGCATCAAGCGCCGCCAGGAAAAGGAAGTG
>JBGTJO010000094.1:0-5702 GCA_041745135.1 Aestuariivirga sp.
GGCTCTTCCAGCTTCAAAGCGCTCCAGGCGCGCCACGAGAGCCATGGCATAAGTCAACAGCGGCGCCATCGGTATCATCAGAGTGAGGATTGCGACCGGCAAATGCGGCGCAATCCAAAAAAGGATCGAACCTGGAACAGCTACGCCAAGCAACCCGGCAACGAGATAGTAAAGCACATATCGCCCTTGCACACGCGGATAGCGTCCATTGAGCATGCAGACAATGAGAAGCAGCATGCCGCTGCCCAGGGTTTCCCAAAGCACCAAACCGACCGGATGCGCGCCCATCTGCGTTGCTAACTTGGCAAGCGCGAAACTAAGGCCCCATAGCGTACCCATCGACAAGAGCGCGAGCACGCCCAAAAGCATATGCGATTGCGGGAAACGGGCGGAAGAGCTGTGCGATTCTCCTTCTGCACTGCTTGTCATCTGCGGCACTCTTCCGGCAGCGGCGCGAAGGAGAGCTGGATTTTGGACATGGCTTGCCGCAACGCTGCCTTGGCCTCCTCGAGGCTTGAAGAAACAGCGCTGACCAGGCCTACCACATCGCGACAATCGCCTTGCCTCATGAGGGCAGCGCCGCGCTCGACCCAGATCTGGACGTCGGCAATGCCGTGAATGCTGCGTGCCTCGCACCGGCCCGTCACCTGTTCCAACACGCCACTGCGTTCCACGAGCAGGAATTGAACCGCAGCACTCCTGCGCAGCGCCGGACGCAAGTTGG
The DNA here is from genome assembly GCA_041745135.1 of Aestuariivirga sp. Taxonomy (GTDB): domain Bacteria; phylum Pseudomonadota; class Alphaproteobacteria; order Rhizobiales; family Aestuariivirgaceae; genus Aestuariivirga. The sequence continues at coordinate 725 of JBGTJO010000094.1, forward strand.
GCTGAAGCCCGAGAATGAGCCGTATCGTCTCTTTGAAAAGATCGATTCCATGTGCCGACCGGATCATGGCGGGATCCGGCGCCCCCACGATGCGCGGATTGATTTCGATCACGACCGGGCCCCGCGGCGTCATGCGAATTTCAGCGTTTGCCGGTCCCCAGCCAAGCCCAAGGGCTCGCAGGCTTTTGACCGCAACCTGTCCAAGTTGCTGCTGATCGTGGTCGGTCAGCGGCGCTGGAAACTGAAAACCGCGCAACACAAAGTGCGGCGGCTCTCCAAATTCCATGTAAGAGATGCCTGCAACGTCACATCCGAGTGTGTTTACGCAATATTGCGGCCCGCTGACGAACTCTTCGATCAAAACTAACGAAGCCGCGGGGCTTCCCATTCCGCTGGCCAGCAGATCGCCTGCATGCCGTGCGACCTCGCGAGGACTTGAGCACAATCGCACGCCCGAGCTGTTCGTGCCGCTGACGGGTTTCACGACAACCGGCAAGCCGATTTCGCGGGCCCGGTCCGTGGCGGAAACGGCATCTCCGGCAAGATAGCAGGCAGGCGTCGCAATGCCTGCCGCATTGAGCCGCCCTCGCTGCAGGAACTTGTCGCAGCATTCCCTGACAGCATCGGGCGAGGGGCCGGGCAATGCGAAATGCTGGCAAGCAAGAGCGGCGAGGGAAGCGAGACGGTCGACGGCGGAAGTGATGCCGGCAAGTTTAAACCTCGATTGAAGCTGCCCGCAGGCATGGATAACGGCATCGATGTCGCTGGTGTCAACGCGGATCGCGTCGATCCCATTGCCAAGTGCAGATGAGATTTGATGCGGATCGCGGCTGAGCAGCACCGGCTCCAGTTGCAGCTCACGTGCTGCCCTGGCAAAATCACGCGATCCGCCTGAGGCGGTTTCCTCGAGCAAGATGAGCGCCTTGTTCTCAAGCATAGTGCCGGGTGCCAGGTCATTGCGAAGTTGGGTGGCGAACCGGAGCAATTGTTCGCGGCTCGCGGTTTGCCAAGACACTCTAGGCCCAACTTGCCTGCCATGCGTGTGAAGCTTGGCACAATGTTTCAAGACATCGCTTTGACGAGCCGGAAGCGATTGTGAACTCTTCCCAAAGCTATACGGCCGCCCGGTTCTTGCTCCGGGCAGGGTAGGATTTTTGAGCATCGAACCTTCGGTGGAATCTGGAGCGCTCAAGACGTATCTTCTTTGAGCGCGTCGCCCGCCAGCGCGTGGCACTCTCGGAGCACGCGATCGACTTCGTCTCTCGGCTCCTTGCGGTGGCCGGGCGGAAGACCCGGGCGAAGCGGCGACCTGAACTTGGGACTTGGCGTCCTGTCGCGCCGCGCTTGCCAGCGTGCCAGACGTTTGACTTGGGCGCCCAAGTTTTCAAGCGCCATCTTGATCGCCGCGAGACGGCGGCCAAGACGCTGAGCGCTGACCATGCCATCGTCGATCTCCGGTTCGGGCCTTGGCTGCTCCCGAGGCTGAAACAGTGGTGCTATGGGGTTGTCGCCAAAAACGAAAACGCGGGGCTCAGGCTTGGGACCGGTGCTCGGGCGCCGCACGGAGCCGAAACGCTTGCGAGAATCGAACAGCTGAAACGAGGCGCGGCCGCTGCCACTCCCCACGAGCGCCAGCCCCTGAGGCATGGGACGAACGCAAAAGGGTTTCACCAACACACCACGCGCGGCAATGACGATGAGCCGGCGGACCGCCGATTCCGCCGGGCGCAACACGCGGAGCGCCCTGCGGTAGAGAGGCCGCGGAAGTCTGGCTGCTACGCCTTGAGCCGCGAGCCCCACCATGGCGATGAGTGCTGCCACGATGCGGGTGAGTGCTATTTGGTTGATCGCGATGGCCCGGGCCCAGTCCATGTCTTTACTCCTGCAAGCCCGGCTAGAACATAACAGGAACATTGTCAAGTGTCGCCTGCTTCGAGTAGGGGACCCCGCAAGAAGATACTTTACTTTTCAACAAGAAATGTGCATCATACTTAAATTGATGATCGATGGAAGGGATACCACAGTGCGCGACGATCAAATTTTTGAAGGGGTGGTAAGGACGATTCTGCATGATACCACCCTCAAATTTTGGAAGGCACTGCAACACCACTTTGAGTGGCTTTACAACGAAGCCTATCACTCGGTTCTCAATGACCCGAATATCCTGACCGACCAGCGGTCAGCCAAGTTACTGGATGACCGGTTCTATCTGGCCGAGAAGAGATTGGCGTTGGCCGCAAAAGACGGTCGATTGTCTATCTCACCCCAAAAGATCAGCATCAACAATTGGAATTACGCCTTGGTCCGTGGTGGTGGCGTTTGCATGGTTCAAGCCTACGTCCAGACTTCATCAGAGTTGGCCCGTCCTGCAAAATTTCGTGAAGCTCACGTTGCCATCAACGGGTTCTTGAGTGCACCTCAGCTTCCTCTGGGTGATGTCGAGCCAGCAATATTCGACATCGCCAAGGTGAATGGGATTATCACCCATGGACCGATCGGGAGAGGCTTCACTGAAGAGGAACAACGCCTTGCTTTTCTCAATTTCACCGTACCGGATGAAACGTATTCTGTTGTGGGAATCAATATTCCTGTGGCCGATATTATCGGTCGGTTTGAACATCTAGAAGTCGGAGTCGAAGTGCCGCAGCGAGATATAGCCAAGCCCCGCATCAAACGTCCGGCAGTTAAAAAACAAGACAATATCTAGGTTGAGACGATGACAGTTGGTACGCCTGGATTCGTTGCGGCACGCCTAACCGAGGCACGTCAAGCCTTTGGCCTAACAAAAGTGGCTTTGGCGGAAATGATCGGCGTTTCACCGGCAGCGATCTCTCAGTATGAGAATGGACCCCAATCGCCGCGCTCGGACGTGTTGGATCGCCTATGCGATAAGCTCGGATTTCCGAGAATGTTCTTTTTGCGTCCATCAATTACAAGCGATAGCGATCCAGTATTTTGGCGCTCAAATGCGTCAGCTACGCTGATTGCGCGTGAACGTAGTTCGCCGCGATTACAGTGGCTAAAGGAAATCCGCGCCTATCACAGTGAATATTTTGACTTCCCAAAATTGGAGTTGCCGGTATTTGTTCTACCGGAAGATTTCCGAGACATCAAAACTCGCCAGATAGATGATTTCGCCCAACAGTGCCGGGAATGGTGGAATTTTGGTTCAGGACCGATTCCTGATTTGTTGCTAGAGTTGGAGAACAGTGGCGTTGTAACGGCGCGGATTCATGTCGCTGCCGATACGCTTGATGCTTTCTCCCAATGGTCCTCATCGTGGGGTTCGCCATATATTGTTTTGGGTCGCGACAAAGCGAGCGCAGTCAGGTCACGATTTGATGCAGCGCATGAATTGGCCCATATGCTGTTGCATCGGCGCGTAGATCCCAGGCGGGTCAACAGCAAGACCGATTGGAAAATTCTTGAGCAGCAAGCGAATAGATTTGCCGCCGCTTTTTTGCTGCCCGCCAAGAGTTTTGTTGATGAGCTTTGGTCTCCAACGTTGGACTCTATGCTATCACGGAAAGAACGCTGGAAAGTATCTGTAGCGATGATGATCGTGCGGTGTGAGCATCTTGGAATAGTTGATCAAGATCAAACGAAACGCCTTTGGATCAACTACAATCGGAGAGGCTGGCGCGGCGAAGAACCCTTCGATAATGCAATAAGATTCGAGGAGCCGCGTATAATGCGCCGTAGTTTCGAAGCTCTTGTTGACGAGGGTGTGAAGACAAGAGAGCAGATAGTGGAGGAACTAAGTCTGCCCGCTCGTGAAATTGAAGAACTGAGCGCCCTTCCGCTTGGCTATTTTTCAGGGAAGCAGGCCGAGGTAAAGGCATTTCCTCGCTTGAAGGAAACTCCAAAATCGGAGGGTTCAAGCAGTGGGGACGTAATATCCATGTTTGACCGAAAGAAGGGAAACTAACTTTTGCGTCAACGCTTTTTAGCAGCTTCGCGAGCTATCTCCGACTTTCGCTGAGACTAATATTTTCGGCACGCTTCTTACCGCCCTGACGTCCGAACTCACGAGCAGCCTCGTTCTCGTTTTCCTTTGGCTCTTCTACCTTCCCTACCGCAATATCAACTATCCTTTTTGCAAGCTGATTGGGATCACGGGGCGTTTGGGATAACCCCACTATTTAGTACCCTTTTTTTGTGATTTTTCCCACTCCTTGACGCGTCGATTTCGTTCAGCAGTGGAAAGGCCAGATAGATTCAGGCCCGTTCTTTTTTCGAGAATACCAATGGCTAAATTCGCCACCTTCTCCATTTTCTCTCTGAGTTTATCGTCGCTCATTAATCGACTATGCCACGCAATTATGGCACGTTCAAACTAAGTCAAGAGCGGCCAATTTCAGACTGACGCACTACAGGACAATGCTTCAGCTGGACTCTTGGCAGCCCGTGAATCATGCGGCGGCGCACATGGCAAGTCGAGCATGGGCTCCGGGAGGCCCGGTACCGCCACATCGATGGCAAACAGCGCGCCGCCGGCGGGATCGGGAGTTTCCGCTGATTTTCCCGTTGTCACGTATAGCGTTTGCAGATTGCTGCCGCCAAGGCAGCAGGCGGTCACTCTGGGAACTGGCAACCGCAGCGTTGTCAGCCGTTCGCCCCGGGGCGACAACCGCACGATCTTCCCGCCATCATAGAGTGCAATCCAAATGCATCCCTCAGCATCGGCACAGCAGCCATCCGGCAGGCCATCCTGCTTGCTGAACTGCTGAAAGACACGGCGCCCCGAGAGCCTGCCGCTGCGATCAAGATCATAAGCCAGGCTTTGACGGCGGACCGAGTCGCTGAAGTACAGCACATCCCCCTTCGGCGAAAAGGCCGGGCCGTTGCAAACGGCGAAGCCGCTATCGCCGATGCGCCATTCACCGTTTCTGTTCAGCACATAGAGAATGCCGCGAGGTGCCGCCTCGGCAGCATCAAAATTGCCGACCCAGTAGTTGCCATGGCGGTCGACCTTGGC
>JBGTJO010000095.1:0-9376 GCA_041745135.1 Aestuariivirga sp.
CCCCACTCTGGCACTTTGGGGCGATGCGGGGTTTCCGAATAAGACCGGCGGCCCCTTGGATATCTGGCGGAAATGGTGCGACCGGGTCGAGGGCCAGGGCATCGACTCGGGCCACTTCCTCGCCGAGGAAAATCCGGAGGAGACGCTGGCGCATCTCGTGCCGTTCCTGAAGGCCAGTAGCCACCGATGAGTGGTCCCCGGATCGGCCTGGCGTTGGGAGGCGGCAGCGCCCGCGGGCTTGCCCATATTCCCATGCTCGAGGTCTTCGACGAGCTTGGCCTCAAGCCCACTATCATCGCAGGCTGCAGCATCGGCGCGCTGATCGGTGCTGGCTACGCCTCGGGCATGAGTGCCGCCGAAATCCGCGAGCGCGCCGAGATGCTGCTTAAGAATCGTTTTCAGGCCATGCGCTATGTCTTCGGCTCAAAGCGCACCAGGCTTCGCGATATTCTAGCGCTGAAGAGCTTGGCATCACTACAGATCAAGGGCGAGAAACTAGTGGGGTTGGCATTCCCGGATGGCCTCCCGGAAAACATCGAGGACATGCACATCCCCTTCAAGGTCGTCACCACCGATGTCGATGCCCGCGAGGAGCATGTGATCAGCTCCGGCAAACTGGTGACGGCGGTGGCCGCCTCCCTCGCCATCCCCGGCGTCATCGTCGGGCCCCGCATCGACGGCCGCGTGCATGTGGATGGCGGCGTCACCAATCCCGTGCCCTTCAACCATGTGCGCGGCCACTGCGACATCATCGTCGCCATCGATGTGACGGGAAGGCCGAGGCCGCCGGTCCGCGGCCACCACAGCAACCGGGAGCTGGCGGTGAGCTCGCTCCTCATCATGTTCCACCAGGTCGCCAAGCTGCGCCGCGCCGCCAATCCGCCCGATATTTATATCGAGCCCGCCATCGCCGGCTTCCGCGGCGTTGATTTCTTCAAGCTGAGCGAATTGTTCGAAGCCTCGCAACCCGCCAAGGATCAACTCAAGCGCGCGCTGGATTTCCGGATCAACCAGGTGGCTTGACGGACCACTCTCAAATTCCGTCATCCCGGCGAAAGCCGGGACCCATTTATCAGCGTGACGATTCCGCGAAATCCGTATCGTGTTTACTGTGGGTCCCGGCTTTCGCCGGGATGACGGAATTTGAGAGGCATGCTGAAAGACGGACTAGCTTTGACTTTCACCCTCCCCCATGACATCCAGCCCGCCCATGCGCAATGCCATCGATATTCTTTCCGACCTCATCTCCTTTCCCACCGTCAGCCGCGACAGCAATCTCGATCTGATCCGTTATATGCAGGATGCGCTGTCGGCGCTCGGCATCCACTCTACCCTGGTCCACAACGAAGACGGCCGCAAAGCCAATCTGTGGGCGACGATCGGCCCCACCGATGTGCCGGGTATCGTGCTCTCAGGTCACACGGATGTCGTCCCGGTTGAAGGCCAGGCATGGTCCTCGGAACCCTTCAAGCTCGCGCGCCGCGATGGCAATCTCTACGGTCGCGGCAGTGCGGACATGAAGGGCTTCATTGCCTGCTGCCTGGTGATGGCGCGGGATGCGGTAAAGGCGCAGCTGAAAACGCCGATCAATTTCGCTTTCTCCTATGATGAAGAAATCGGCTGTGTTGGCGTCCGGCGGCTGCTCGACCTGTTGAAGGATGCACCGGTCCGGCCGCGCCTGTGTATCATCGGCGAGCCAACTCTCATGCAGGCCGTGACAGCCCACAAGGGGAAACTCGGCTTTCGGGTGACGGCCCATGGCCTCGAAGCGCATTCGAGCCTCGCGCCCATCGGCGTCAATGCCATCTATATGTGCACCGATCTCATCGCCGAAATCCGCGCCCTGCAAAAACAGATTGCCGAGCATGGCCCCCGCGACGGCGATTACGAAGTCGCCTACACGACGCTGCATGTGGGCAAGATGCAGGGCGGGGACGTCATGAACATCGTGCCCAACCGCTGCACCTTCGATTTCGAGATCCGCTATCTGCCGCAGGAGGATGCCGAGAAGATCACCGTTAAAATCCGCACTGCCGCGGAGAAGATTGCGGCTTCTTATCGCTCCGTCTTCGCCGGCGCGCGGTTCGATTTCGCCGAATTGCAAAGCTACCCGGCGATGGACACGCCCGTTGACAGCGAAGCCGTGCGCTTCGTCCATTCGCTGACCGGCGGCAATTCCACGGGCAAGATTACCTTCGGCACAGAGGGTGGATTGTTCCAGAAAGTCCTCGGCACGCCCACCGTGATCTGTGGTCCCGGCAACATTGCCGTCGCCCACAAGCCTGATGAATATGTGAGCGAGGCGCAAATGGCGGCCTGCGGCAAGATGCTGGAGCGGCTGGTGGAGAAGCTTTCGGCCTGAAATGAGTGCACCCACCGCCACCATCATCGGCGCCGGCATTGTCGGCATTTCAACTGCTGCGTTCCTTCAGCGCGACGGCTTTAACGTTACCGTCATCGACCGTATCGGGCCCGGCGAAGGCGCCTCCTTCGGCAATGCGGGAGGGCTGGCGTTCGCGGAGGTGGTGCCCGCCATCCACCCGCGTATCCTTCTGAAAATTCCCGGCTGGCTTCTGGACCCGTTAGGCCCCCTTACGATTCGCTGGTCCTATCTGCCGAAGGCCCTTCCCTGGTTTCTGGCCGCCGGCCGCAATGCCATGCCGGACCGCGTGAAGGCCATCACCGAGGCCCGCGCCAGCCTCAGTCTCCGGGTGATGAGCGATTTCGAAACCCTGCTCAAGGCGGCGGGGACGGCCGATCTCATCACCTATGAGGATACGCTGCGCCTCTATGACAATGAACAGCAATTCGACGCCGAAACCCATGAGCGCGCGCTGAAGAAAGAGCACGGCTACGAGTCGAAACGTCTCTCCGGCGCTGAGGTGCGCGAACTTGAGCCCGCCATTTCGCCGCACATCCATTGCGGCGCGTTTCACGGCGGCTGGTATTTCGTGAAAAATCCGGAGCGCGTGGTGAAATCCGTTGCCGCCCATATCGTGCACAACGGCGGCAGTGTCGTCCTCGATGAAATCGCCGCCATCGAAACGGCGGATGGCAAGGCAACGGCGCTGAAGCTCAAATCCGGCGCTACGCAGAAGATCGACCGCCTGGTCATCTGTGCCGGCGCCTATTCGCATCTGCTGGCAAAGCAGCTTGGCGACCGGGTGCTGCTCGAAGCCGAGCGCGGCTATCACATGACGCTGCCCAACCCCGGCGTCAGCCTGTCGCGCTCGATCACCTATGCCCGCACGCCGGGAGCGGCGACGCCCATGGAGATGGGCTTACGTCTTGCGGGCTCGGATGAGTTCGCAGGGCTTGTGGCCGAACCAAATTACGCGCGCTCCGACGCGCTATGGACGCAGTTCAAGCGGGTACTGCCGCAGCTGCGCGAGCCCGACTCGACGACAACCCGCTGGATGGGGCGAAGGCCCGGCACGCCAGATTCCTTGCCGGTGATCGGCCCCGCCACGCATTTTTCCAACGTCTGGTACGGCTTCGGCCACAGCCATCTGGGACTGACCTGGGGACCCTCCACCGGCCGCCTCCTCAGCGAACTGATGACGGGCCGCAAGAGCAATATCGATCTGTCACCGTTCCGCGTCGGCCGGTTCTAAAATCCTCCCTTCCCCCCTCGCGGGAAGAAGGTGGCGCGAAGCGCTGGATGAGGCGCTGCTTCAGCGAGTCCTGTCGGTCAGTCCAGATGCTGAACGAGCCCCCCTCATCCGTCTCGCGCCTGCGGCGCGATCCACCTTCTCCCGCAAGGGGAGAAGGGGAGAACAGTTACGCCCGCTCTATCTCCACGATCTCCACTTCGCCGCCCGGCACTTCGGCGGACTCGCCCTTTGCCTTGCCCAGGAGTGCCCGAGCCATAGGTGAAATATAAGCGATCGATCCCTTCACCGGATCGGCTTCGTCTTCGCCCACGATCGTAAATCGCTGACGCCGGCCATCCTCCCGTAGGATCGTCACTGTGGTGGCGAAGGCCACTGCCTTCAGTTCCGCGGGCGGAGCCACAAGCTGCGCGCTCGCCCGCCGCTGCTGCCAGTAGCGGAGATCGCGCCCTGCTCGTGCCACGGCGGCCTTGTCCTCCGCCGCTTGCGCCTCCGACTGGGCTTTGCCGAGCTTCTCCAACTCCTCCTCGATCAGGCGCAAGCCGCGCTCGGTCACGAAGTTTGGATTGCTGCTGACCGGGCGCTCCAGAAGCTCTTCTGGAGCATCATCTTGTTCTTTGACAAAGGCGCGGCTCATGGTCTCTAAAGCGTCCACATTCAGGGGCAATCCTAGCACATGCGCACCGAAACACCGCCCACGATTTACCTCAAGGATTACAAGCCCGTCCCCTACAGGATCGACACCGCCCACCTCGATTTCCAGCTCGAACCGGAAAAAACCCGCGTCACCTCGCGCCTCACCATGGGGCCCAATCCCGACAGCGGCGAGACCGATGCGCCGCTGGTTCTCGACGGCCGGAAATTACAGCTTCTGTCGGTGGCGATCGACGGCAAGGAACTCGGGACATCGGGCTACACGGTTTCGGAGTCCGCCCTCACCATCGCGAAAGTTCCGCAGGCGTCATTCACGCTTGAAATCGTCAACCTGTGCAATCCGCTGGCCAACACCGAGCTCTCCGGCCTCTACATGTCGAACGGCATGTATTGCACCCAATGCGAAGCTGAAGGCTTCCGGCGCATCACTTATTTCTACGACCGGCCAGATGTGATGGCGCGTTTTCGCGTGCGCGTGGAAGCGCCGAAGCGTGAGATGCCGATCCTGCTTTCCAACGGCAACCCCGGCGAGACGGGAGATATTCCCGGCAGCGGCCGTCACTTCGCCGTATGGGACGATCCGTTTCCAAAGCCCTGCTATCTCTTTGCGCTTGTGGCGGGCGATCTCGCAGGCGTTCACGACACGTTCAAAACCATGTCGGGGCGAAACGTGAAGCTCGGCATCCATGTGGAGAAGGGCAAGGAGGATCGCTGCGCCTGGGCCATGCAGTCGCTCAAGCTCTCCATGAGCTGGGACGAGAAGGCCTTCGGGCGCGAATACGATCTCGAGGTGTTCAACATCGTCGCCGTCTCCAACTTCAATATGGGAGCCATGGAGAACAAGGGCCTCAACGTCTTCAACGACAAATACATCCTCGCCCTCCCCTCGACCGCGACGGATGCGGACTACGTGAATATCGAAGCGATCATCGCGCACGAATATTTCCACAACTGGACGGGAAACCGCATCACCTGCCGCGACTGGTTCCAGCTTTGCCTGAAAGAAGGCCTCACGGTTTTCCGCGACCAGGAGTTCACCTCCGATGTTCGCTCGCGCGCGGTCAAACGCATTGCCGATGTCAAGACGCTGAGGGCTCGGCAGTTTCCGGAGGATGGCGGACCGCTGGCTCATCCCGCGCGGCCCTCCTCCTATATCGAGATCAACAATTTCTATACGCCCACCGTCTATGAGAAGGGTGCCGAAATCTGCCGCATGATGAAGACGCTCATCGGGGAAGCGGCGTTCCGCAAGGCGATGGACCTGTATTTCGAGCGCCACGATGGCGAGGCGGCGACAGTTGAGGATTTCGTGCGCTGCATGGCCGATGCGTCGGGCCGCGATCTTAGCCAGTTCTTCCGCTGGTATGAACAAGCCGGCACGCCGCAGATCAAGGCGGAAGGGCGCTATGATGCAAAGAGGAAGACATTCGACCTCACGCTGGAGCAGAAAACCAGACCTACTCCCGGCCAACCAGAAAAGGCGCCCCTGCATGTTCCGCTCGGAATCGGCCTCATTGGACCCGATGGGGAGGACTTTGCACTGGATCTCGATAACGTAGGGACGCTGAATGAACAAATCATTGAACTCACCGAGCCGAAGAAAACGTTTCGCTTCCGGAACGTAAGCCGCCAACCCGTGATTTCCCTCAATCGCGGTTTTTCGGCGCCCATTAATCTGACGCTTAACGCCTCGCCCGCCGATCAGCTTTTCCTGATGGCGCATGACCGGGACAGCTTCAATCGCTGGGAAGCAGGCCAGGCGCGTGGACGCGAGCTGATCCTTGCGAACCTGAACGGAGCAGCGCCCCGCGAGCAGGTTGAAGGCTATGCCGCCGCCTTGGAACGGCTGCTGACCGACCCCGCTATCGACAATGCCTTCAAGGCGCTGATGCTGGGCCTGCCGTCCGAGGCGGAAATCGCCGCGGCGATCGGCAAGGACGTCGATACGGACGCCGTGCTCGCGGCCCGCGATGGTGTGAGAGCGGCGCTTGCGGCCCGGCTTGAGACTGTACTGAACCACATCTGGTTGGCCACAGCCGAGAGGAGCGCTTATGCACCCGATCCCACCAGCACGGCGCGGCGCAGCTTGCGCTATGCGGCGCTGCAAATAATCCTGCTGGGTAACCGCAAGAAGGGCGTTAAGCTGGCGTTGGAGGAATTGGGAAACCCTCACAGCATGACGGCGGAAATCGGCGCGCTGAGCGCTCTCGTTCAGGTGGAGACGCCGGAGCGGGAGACGGCGCTGGAAGCATTTTTAATGCGCCACGCCGAGGATCACCTTCTGGTCGACAAATGGTTTATGCTGCAGGCCCAAGCCAAGGATGGGAATGCGGCGGCGCGTATCGAGAGGCTTCTGGAGCATCCGGCTTTCACCTACGCCACGCCCAACCGCGTCTATGCCCTCATTGGCGGCTTCACGTCCGGGAACTTCGCGGGCTTCAACGCCGCCGATGGCGAAGGCTACCGGGTGGTGGCGGATGCGGTGATCAAGCTCGACAGCTTCAACCCGCAAGTGGCGGCGCGCAGGGCCACCGGTTTCCGCAGCTGCCAAATCCTGAATGTCCCGCGCCGGGCGGCTGCGAACCGCGAGCTCCAGCGCATTCTCGCCGCTCCCCAGCTCTCGCGGGACACCTTCGAGATCGTCTCGCGGATCGCCTCGCCTTCCGCGTCATGAGCCTCTTCCGTCATTCCAGCGAAAGCTGGAATCCAGCTTTCTTTGTGAAGCCTCTGAATTAATTCAAAGAAGCGGGATTCCAGCTTTCGCTGGAATGACGGGTTTGGAGGATTATCATTTTGCGAGGGAGGGATCTAAAGCCCGGGGCTGGACAAATCGTTCCACATGCGGATCAATGGCCTTGATTCGGGAGAAACGTGTATGTTCGAGTTCATTTCGGGTCCGGCCTACGGGAAGGACCGCGACGCAGGGGACAGCATTGGGCAAGACCCAGATCGGGGAACTGTTTTTCAGGGAGAAGTCGCTGCGGCTGCCGGCGCCCCTGCCCCAGCGGCTTCGCCCGGCGATATCTGAGAAATCCCTCCGCCTCCTGATCACAGCCCTTATCGTCCTCTTCCTCGTCTCGCTCGGCACCTCCTTGTTCCTGCAATTGACGCAGAGCCGGGAGCAGCATTTGAGCGAGCAGAACCGCCTCTCGGCCCTATACGGCCACATCGCGGCCCAGAGCCTCCGCACCGCCTTTGACGCCCCGCTAGCGGAGGGGCTCACAGCGCCCCCCATGAATTCCGAACTGCTTCAGCAAATGCTGCCCCCCGGCGCCCTGGATGAAGCCCGCATTTTTGCCATCGCCGATGCAAGCGGCAGGTTCGTGGCAAGCCTACCTGATTCAGGGGGGCTTGAAGGCCGCGAGATTACCGGTGTTCTTTCCGCCAGCTTCGTCACGGGCATGGCCATGGACGGTTCCGGCCCAACGCCCCTCACGCTGGCCTCGGGCGTTGAAGCCTATGTCGGCATGCATGCGCTCGGCGCCTATCCCGGCAGCCTCGTCGTCATCCAGAGCAAGCCTGATATCCTGAGCGCCTGGCGGGCCAGCGTCACGCGGGTTGAAATGCTGTTCATCGTCACTTTCGCCGTGCTGATGATGCTGGGCGGGGCTTTCCATTGGCAGGCGGGGAAGGCCGCCGAAGCGGATCAGGTCCTGGCCGTCGCCACCACCCGCCTTGACAAGGCGCTCGACCGCGGCCAGTGCGGCATGTGGGACTGGGATGTTTCGAAAGGCACGATCTTCTGGTCCAAATCCATGTTCGAAATTCTGGGCCTGCCGGTCAAAGGCGACTTTCTCAATTTCGGCGAGGTGGCGAACCGGCTCCACCCCGATGACGCCCAACTCGAGCAGGTGATTGAAAATCTATTGTCGGGCGAGCTCACGGTGTTCGATCGCGAGTTCCGGATGCGCCACGAGGATGGCCACTGGGTGTGGCTCCACGCCCGCGCCGCGCTGGCGCCGGGCGAAACAGCGGATCAGCAACATTTGATCGGCATCGTGTTCGATATCACCCAGCAGAAGCAGGCGGACCATCTCAACATGGAGGCCGAGCTTCGCCTCAAGGACGCGATTGAGAATATATCGGAGGCCTTTGTCCTGTGGGATGCTGATAATCGCTTGGTGCTGTGTAATTCGAAGTACCAGCAGTTCCATTCGCTGCCTGCGGCGGTGTGCATTCCAGGCACGCACTATGAAGTCGTAACGCGCGCGGCCAAGGAGCCTGCGGTTCGCCAGCGCGTCAAGGTGGCCCACGGCGATGCACCCGACGGCAAATCCTTCGAAGTGCAGCTCGGCGACCGGCGCTGGCTGCAGATCAACGAACGGCGCACCAAGGACGGCGGCTTCGTGTCGGTCGGCACCGACATTACCGCGCTCAAGAAGCAGGAGGAGCGCCTGCTCCTCTCCGAGCGGGAGCTCATGGTGACGGTGCGCGATCTGCAGAAGGAACGCCTGCTTGCCGACCAGCAGTCCCAGCGCCTTGCCGATCTCGCCGACAAATATGCCCGCGAGAAAACCCGCGCCGAAGCGGCGAACCGCTCCAAGTCGGAATTCCTGGCCAATATGAGCCATGAATTGCGCACGCCGCTCAACGCCATCATCGGCTTCAGCGAGGTCATGCAGGAGCAGATGTTCGGGCCGCTTGGGGCTGACAAATACAGCGAATACTCTCGCGACATTCACCGCAGCGGGCAATTCCTGCTCGACGTCATCAACGATATTCTCGACATGTCGAAGATCGAGGCGGGGCGGGTTCAGCTTGAGACGGAAGTGGGCCAGCTCAGCGCCATCTTCGAGGAGATCATGCGCCTCGTGGGCCCCCGCGCCTTCGAAGGCAAGGTCGCAGTCGAGCGCGACATTCCCCCTTCGATCGAAGTCACCGCCGACCGGCGCGCGCTTAAGCAGGTGTTCATCAATCTGCTTTCCAACGCGATCAAATTCACGCCCGAAGGCGGCAGCGTCAAAATCGCGGCGAGCGAAGAGCAAGGCTGGGTCACCATCCGCATCGCCGACACCGGCATCGGCATCCCGCCCCGCGACATCGAAAAGTTGGGGCGGCCCTTCGAGCAGGTCGAAAACCAGTTCACCAAAACCAAGGGCGGCTCGGGCCTT
>JBGTJO010000096.1:0-3901 GCA_041745135.1 Aestuariivirga sp.
CGGACCCGCCGCTCGACAGCAGGATCAGATTTTCCGCGACGATCCGCTTGAGCAGCGGTTCGACGGCGGCGACCTTCTGGTTCCGCCAGCGCCAGGCGGGAATTGCCACCTGATGTGTGTGCATTGAAAGAGCGAGCGCCGTTGAGCCGCAGCCCTTGGCCAAGACCCGCAGCATTTCGCAGAGCTCGCCATAGCTTGCTCCCCGGCCACCAAACTCAGCGGGCACGGCCGCCGTAAGAAGCCCTGCGGCGCGGATTGCGTCATAGTTTTTGGCGACAAAGGCGCCGCTCTCGTCGAATTCCGCCGCGCCGGCCGAGAATTCCTCGGCGAGACCCCGCGCGATCTCCACGATATCAGTTTCTTGGTTTGAATGCGTATTTTTGATTGCTGTGGCTGTCATGACCCGGGTCCTCTTTTCAGAATAAGTGGATCATCGGCTGCCCGCCGCCGCCGGTCTAGTTCTGAAACTGTATCGGCGCTATTGTCGCATGTGCCGGTGTTCGCTGGAGGTTCCGTATGGATAGCAAGGGAAGTTATGGGCAGTTCTGCCCCGTCGCCATGGCCTCGGAAATCGTCTGCAAGCGCTGGACGGTGCTGATCCTGCGGGAATTGCTGTGCGGCACGACCCGCTTCAACGATTTGCGGCGCGGCGTGCCGCGCATGTCGCCCACGTTACTCTCAAAACGCCTGAAGGAATTGGTTGAAGCGGGCGTCGTTGAAGCCGTGAGCCCGGATGCAAAAGGCCCGGCGGAGTATCGCCTGACAGCCGCCGGCGAGGAACTCCGTGGCGTGGTGATGGACTTGGGCGGCTGGGGCCATCGCTGGGTCGAATCCAGAGTTTCGCTCCGCAATCTCGACCCCTCGCTTCTCATGTGGGACATGCGCCGCAGCCTTCGCCCCGAACCGCTGCCGCCCCGCCGCTGCACGATACAGTTTCAGTACCCGGAACTCCCGCAAGGCCAGCGCAACTGGTGGCTGGTGATCGACGAGGGCAAGGTTGACCTGTGCGGTTTCGATCCCGGTTTCGAGGTCGACTTGCTGGTGCGCGGCTCGCTGCGCAGCATGACCTCCGTATGGATGGGCCTTTCCACCGTCGCCCAGGAACGCGCCAGCGGCAAGCTCCATCTCGATGGCGACCCCGCCATCGCCTCCGCCATGCAGCAATGGCTAGGCCTCAGCTCCTTCGCCCCCATGCCAAGAAAAGTAGCGTGACGCATCGCTCCCCATCATGCCTCCTGAGTCAAAAAGAGTTTGGGGTGTTCACCACTTTAACTCCGTCATTCCAGCGAAAGCTGGAATCCCGCTTCGATCGAAACAAGGTCTAGCTGTCATAGAGTTCCCTCCCGAGGGAAAGCGGGATTCCAGCTTTCGCTGGAATGACGGAAACGGGGAGGTGGCGCGGTCCGCGGGAAGCTCCTGCCAATCACGCTTTTCCACGTGGCAGCAGATCGTAAGGGTGCTTCCAGCCTGGGAGCGCCTTGATGCGGTCGAGCCAGTTCTGCACGTGGATATAGGGATCGAGCGGCACTGATAATTCTTCGCCGAAGTAGAGATAGCCGCACATGGAGAGATCGGCGATGGTGGCGCGCTTGCCGATCATGAACGGGTTCTCCGCCAGATGAGCATCGACGATCTTGAGGTTGGTGATGCAGCGGGCGCGCAGGAACTCGGTCACCGGCGTTTCGCCGGACTTCGTCAAAGTGACAAGAAAGCGCAGCGTGCCGAGATAGCTCGTGAACTTGTGATTATCGAACAGCACCCAGCGCCAGATCTCGCGGCGCTCGTCATCGCTCTTCGGCCCGAACTTGCGCGTGAGCTCCGCCAGATAGTCGAGGATGACGCCGGACTGCGTGAGGCGCTTGCCGCCATGCACCAGCACCGGTACCTCGCCCATCTCGTTCACCGTTTGGCGATACTCGGGCGTGCGTGTCTCGCCGTTGAAATAATCCACCCACATCGCCTGCCAGGGGAGCCGGCAAAGCTCCAGCATAAGGGCGACCTTGTAGCTGTTGCCCGACTCACCAAAACCATAAAGTTTGAAATCGGCCATTCTTATCTCACATCGAGAACGCTGGTGCGGGCGCGGCGCACGACATCGGTGGCGATCGAGCCCTTCCACAGGCGCTGCACGCGCGAGCGACCTTCGTCGGTCACCACGATGACTTTGAACAGCGAACCTCGCTCGACGATCTCCTCAACCGGGTTGCCCACCGCCACCTTGGTCTCGCCCACCGAAATTTTCATGGCCTTGAGGAGGGCTTTGGCATTGGCTACAGCTTCTTCGGCGGCACCGCGTCCCCCCTCATTGTCGGCGGCCGCGAACAATGTGATCGGCTCGTCCGTCATGTGAGCTAACACGGCGGCGCGGCGCACCGCCTGCATCGAGCGCGACGTGCCATCGGTGCAGATGAAGAAACCCTGCTTGTCGAGACTTTGCCGCGCCACGAGCACGGAGCAGGGGGCCATCGTGGCCACCGTCTGCACAATGCCGGCATCGAAAAACGCCTTGAGCTCGCCCCGCCATTTCGATGGTTCGCCCAGGATCATCAGATTGTAGGGGCCGAGCTCATATTGATCGAGAATGCCGCTCGCCGCATCGGGTGCTGTCTTGAGCTTGAGCACGACGTTGCGCCCTTCCGGGCTTTGGTATTCGACCTTTGTGTCGCCGGCCGCGTCCCCCCAGGCATCCTGGTGGGCGGTTTCACGGGGCCAGGACTCAGCATCGATGCCTTCCTCCTTCAGAACTTCGAGGGCGCGCTTGAGATGCTTGACGCCCGGCAGCTCGAAGCCCGCATCCATCATATTCTGCCGCGCCAGCCGAACTTGCAATCCGCCCGAATGCAACCCCTGATCGATAGGGCGCACGAACAGCACGATGATGTCGCACTCATCGCCTTGCGCCAAGCGCGCCGCGAAGCGCACGGTCGCGAAGGCTTCGTCGGAACCATCGATGCAGGCCAATATGCGGAAGCGGTTGCGCCGTTGCGAGGCCAGGTTCTTCAACGTCTTTTGCACCGCCGCTTCCTGGCGGTCCGAGAGGGTGGTGCGCTTGAAAAATCCGAACATGGGAGGGATTATGCGGCAGCCGCTCTCATCGCGCAATCAACGGCCAGTAGAATGTGGCGGCGCCCAGGATGAGCAGCAGCGACACGAAGGTCATGCGGATTCCGGAGCGGAAGAAATCCGAGGCCTTCAGATATCCCGATGCGTAAATGATGGTGAAGGCGGGATGGGCCGCGGCGGTGATATAGGCAAAGGCCGACGCAATCGCGGTGATGAAGCCGATAGTGATGGGATCGTCCCCCGCGACCGTCGCGGTCTTGAGAACCACCGGGCCGAGCACGGCGACTGCGGCACCCGCCGTCATTGTATTGGTGACGAAGGTGGTCAGCACCGCCACGGCCGCGTAGAGGCCGAAGCCCTGTCCCGCTCCCAAGGGTGTGAGAGCTCCGATAAAAGTTTCGGCCACCCATTCCGCGGCTCCCGTTTCCTTCATCTCGACGCCGAGCGAGATTGCCGCCGCATAGAGCAGCACGACGCCCCAGTTCACGCCGGAATTGATGTCCTCCCAGCGCACCAGGCCCGCCACGAGAAAGGCGACCGCGCCGGCGATGGCAACAATGCCGAGACCCAGCTGTTCAGAGAATGCGATCCAGCCGAAGATCGTCAGCATGAAAAGAAGGATCGCCGACCAGCCCGGCATTCCAAGCGGCCCATCCATCATCACCTGCGTCCTGAGACGCGCAACGGCGCGCGACAGATCGCGGTATTCAGGCTTGAACGTCCAGAACAGCAGCGCTGAAACGATGGGCAGCTGCACCAGGAACATGGGATAGGCGTAGAGCATCCAGGTCAGGTAATCCATCAGGTAGCGCCGCGTTGCGGGGTCGGCGGGATTGTA
>JBGTJO010000097.1:0-22974 GCA_041745135.1 Aestuariivirga sp.
GGTGCTGGCGGCGGGGCCTTGGACGCGGCGTCTATTGGCGACGGTCGGCCTCGATCTGCCGCTGCATGTCGAGCGCCATCCCATGGCGGTGCTGGAGGCGGATGGAAGAGCGCGCGGGGTCATGCCTTTTGCGTGGTGCGATGATATCTGCTGCAATTATGCGCGGCCCGACAATCAAGGCGTGATCCTTGCGGGGACCTGGGCAGGAGGCGGCACCGGGGTGCGCCACGGCGAGGCGGAACGCCCGCGCTTTGTGGAAGATCCGGACACCTACATGGAAGGCGTTGATGAAGCGGAATCCGTAGAAATCGTCGAAACATTCTCGAACCGTGTTCCCGCTATGCCTGAATTGGGAATCCGGCCGGGTTATGCGGGACTCTATGACATGAGCCCGGACGATTTACCGGTGATTGGCGCGATGCCAGGGGTTGAGGGATTGGTGGTTTCGGCTGGTTCATCGGGCCATGGATTCAAGACGGGGCCTGCTGTTGGCGAGGCCATTGCCAATTTGCTGAGGCGCGGCAGGCAGGCGATCCTGATGCCATTTTCGCCAACCCGCTTCCAGGCCGCGTGATGGCAGCGACAGCCAGGCCGATGATGCCGGCGGCGTTCCGCACTGCTTCCGCCGACGCCGTCGCCATGGTGCTGGCGATCATCCTTATCGCATTCGTTGTTTTTTTCTTCGGCGGGGCGGCGATGCAGCGCGTCGTCACTTACGCTGCGATCATGCTGACCGCGGTTCTTGGCCTTCAGATATTTTCCGGGAACACGGGCATCGTTTCGTTCGGCCATGCGGCGTTCCTTGGCCTTGGGGCCTATGCGACCGGCATCCTCACGATGCCGGCAGCCTTGCAAAAGTCGACGCTCCGCGATTTGCCGCCGTTTCTGGCCGGCTATGAATTGCCGTTTCTTGCAGCGCTTGGGATTGTTCTCGTGCTGGCTGTGCTGATTGGCATCGTGACCGGGACACCGCTGCTCAGGCTGTCGGGGTCGAGCGCGTCCATTGCCACGCTGGCGCTGCTGATCATTGTTTATACGTTGCTGGTTGCGGGGCGCGAGATCACGCGCGGCAGCCAGCCTTTCTACGGCGTGCCGCGCAATGTCGGACTGTGGACGGCGATTGCGATGGCGTCGCTGTCGCTGGTTGCAGCGCGGCTGTTTCGCGAAACTCCGTTCGGGCTTGCGGCACGGGCTGCCGCTAATGACGAGCGGGGTGCTGCCGCGGTCGGTGTCGATAACCGTACGGTGCGGCTTTCCGCGTGGGTGCTGAGCGTTGTCGTGGTCATGGCGGCGGGAGCGGTGATGGCGC
This sequence comes from Aestuariivirga sp., assembly GCA_041745135.1. Taxonomy (GTDB): domain Bacteria; phylum Pseudomonadota; class Alphaproteobacteria; order Rhizobiales; family Aestuariivirgaceae; genus Aestuariivirga. The sequence goes on from JBGTJO010000097.1 coordinate 1,310, forward strand.
AGTTTCTCGGCGCGTTTTCGCCGCGGGATTTTTATTTCGATCTCGGTTTCACCATGCTGGCTATGCTGATCGTTGGCGGGATGAATTCTACGCTTGGCGCGCTCGCTGGCGTTGCCGTCACCATCGTGGTGATCGAAGTGATCCGCCGCTTCGAAGGAGGTGGCACGGTTTTCGGTATTGAGTTGCCTGTGCTGTTCGGACTGACGCAAGGCGCGTTGGCGATTGCGATGATCGCGATCATCTGGCGAAGGCCCGATGGGCTGTTTGGCAAGCGCGAGCTTAACCTGATTCGTCAGAAGGCTGCGATCGGGGCAGCCCCTGAGCCTGTCGACGCCGCTCGAACGCAGCCCATCGTCACGCGCGATCTGACGCGACGCTATGCGGGTGTCCTCGCGGTCGACCGCGTGTCGCTGCAGTTCGAGGCTGATGCGATTACGGGAATCATCGGACCCAATGGAGCGGGAAAGACGACGCTGCTCAACATGATCGCGGGCGATCTCAGGGCCAGCGGCGGCAGCGTTTCCATCGGCGTTCCCGTCGCGGATCACAGCGCCTTTCGCTTCGCGCGCAACGGCGTCGCGCGCACGTTTCAGAACATCCGCATCTTTCCGCGCATGACGGTTATGGAAAATGTGGTGGTGGCGGCGCGCCAGGTTGAGCTTGACTTGATTGGGGCGGAAGCGGCGGCGATGCGGGAACTGGTTCGGATGGGGCTGGAGGAATTCGCCAATCGCATGGCGGCGGAATTGGCATATGGCCTCAGGCGGCGGCTGGAAGTGGCGCGGGCGCTGGCGCTCAAATCGCGCTTTCTGCTACTCGACGAGCCGGCGGCCGGCATGAATGCGGTTGAAACGGCGGAGCTTGTGGCGATCCTCGCCGCTGTGCGCGCGGAGCGGCGTATCGGCATCATCCTCATCGAGCACGATATGCGGCTTGTGATGAATCTCTGTGAGCGCATTATCGTCATCGACCATGGCCGGGTGATCGCCGATGGCACGCCGGCCGACGTGCAGAACAACCCCGCGGTGATCGCGGCCTATCTCGGCAATCGCCGTGCCCGTGCCTTGAATGCCCAACCCGTAAACTGAAGGAGAAACTGATATGAACAATTTCTATCGCCTCCGCTACGCCGCGATGGGCGCGGCCGTGCTCGCCATGACGGCAACGGCCGCGTTCGCCGAGGAAATCACCATAGGTGCTGCGACCGCGCAGACGGGCGGGCTCGCGCCGTTCGATCAGCCGGCGCTTAAAGGATTTCGCATGGCGATCGATGAGCTCAACGCCAAGGGCGGGCTTGGCGGCAAATATAAAGTGAATCTGATCATCAAGGATACCCGTTCCGACACGGCGCAGACGGCAACGGTCACGCAGGAGTTAGTCGATGCGGGTGCTAAGATCATGATCACGCCCTGCGATGCCGATCCCTCGATCTCGGCAGGGCAGATCACCCAGCCACTTGGCATTCCCACCTTGACGCTCTGCGGCTCAGCGCCGGTTCTCACCGGTGCTGTCGGCGATGTCATGTTCGGCACCTATCCTGCGGACAATGTGCAGGCGACGGCGGTTGCCGACTTCGCGATTTCCGAGGGCAAGAAGAAGGCTTACATCCTGACCTCGCCCGATTCCGCCTACACCGCGAACCTGCCGGAATATTTCGCAACCGTGTTCGAGAAGAAGGGCGGCAAGGTCGTCGGCCGAGGAACCTTCACCATGGGTGCGCCCGATTTTTCCGCCGAAGTGACCAACATCAAGGGATTGACCGAGCAGCCCGATGTCATCATGACGGCGGCCTATGAGCCGGATTTCCCGGCCTTTCTTCAGCAGCTTCGCGCAGCCGGCGTCATGACGCCCGTCTATGGCGCGGACGCAATCGGCACGCCGACGATCAAGGGTCTCGGCAATCTGGTGGAAGGCGTGCTGTACACGGCCGCTGGCTATGCGGAATCGGGCAGCAAGATGGAAACGTTTAACGCGGCGTTCACGAAATATGCCGGCCATGCGCCGGAGTCGACCTATGAAGTGAACGGCTATGAGATCGGGCTTATTCTCGATGCCGCGGTCAAGGCGGCGGGCTCTGACGATCTTAAGGGCATCCGCGATGGCATCGCCAATCTCAAGGACTTCGAAGGCATCACCGGCAAGATCACCTATGCGGGAACCAACCGGATGCCGATCCGCCCGGTGGCGCTCATGCGCTATGAGGGCGGCGAGCCGAAGCATGTCAAAACCTTGATACCGGATGCAGCCGACGTTCCTGCGCCGTGATGCTTTCGGTTGAGGGCTTGAGCATCCGTTATGGGGAGGTCGAGGCGGTGCGCCGCGTCGACCTCACCGTTGGACGGGGCGAAATCGTGGCTCTTGTCGGCGCCAATGGCGCCGGCAAGAGTTCGACATTGGGAGCAATCGCAGGACTGGTGCCGGCGGCATCGGGGAAAGTTTTCTTCGATAGTGGGGAGATCACGGGGCTTGCTCCTGAGACGATTGCGCGGCGAGGCATCTCTCTGGTTCCGGAGGGGCGGCGGATATTCGCGAGTCTGAGCGTCGCTGACAATTTACGCTTGGGTGGTGCGGCCCATCTTTCGCCTGCGGCGGCGAAGACGCAGGAAGAAGAGATGCTGCAACTGTTTCCCATTCTCCGGCGCTATTATCGCAGCAAGGGCGGCAATCTTTCCGGCGGCGAGCAGCAGATGCTGGCGATCGCCCGGGCGCTGATGGCGAAGCCCAGAATGCTGCTGCTCGATGAACCGTCACTGGGGCTGGCGCCGCAGATGATCGATACGGTCTTCGATCTGATCGCGGAACTGCGAGAGAATGGCCTTACCATTCTTCTGGTTGAGCAGAATGTGGCGCTGGCGCTGGAGATTGCCGACCGCGCCACGGCTCTCGCCAATGGCGAGGTGGCGCTGGCGGGCACGGCCAAAGAGTTGGCGGCCTCCGATCTCGTGCGCCAGGCTTATCTCGGAGCCTGACCATGGTGATGCAGCAGATCATCAACGCCATTAGCCTCGGCGGCATTTATGCGCTGCTGGCGCTGGGGTTGGCGGTGGTGTTTTCCATTGTCGGGCTGATCAACTTCGCCCATGGCGAGCTGATGACGGTTTCGGGCTATGCGCTGCTGGCCTCGCTGTTGTTCGGTTTGCCGTTTCCTGCCGCTGTGCTTGTGGCGATTGCTTGCGGCGCGTTTGCAGCGTTGGCGATGGAGCGCGTGGCGTTCCGCCCTATGCGGGGCGCCAGTGTCACGAGTTTGCTGCTGACCAGTTTTGCGATCTCGAGCTTGCTCAAGGTGCTGTTTCAGAATGGCGTGTCGGCGAGGCCGCAGGCTGTCGCGATGCCGGACTGGATGACGGGCGCCTTTTTCATCGGCGATATGACGGTGGGCGTGGGGCCGGTTATTTCCATTACGGTTTCCATAGTGGCGCTCATCGCTCTGCAAATGTTCCTGCGCCGGACGGTGACCGGGACGGCGATGCGCGCGGCGGCGGAGGATTTCAATGTGGTCCGCCTGATGGGCATTCCGGCGAACCGCATCATCGCCACCGCCTTCGTGCTGTCGGGATTGCTGGCAGGGCTTGCCGCCATGCTTTGGATTGCGCAGCGCGCCTCCGTCGATCCGCTCATGGGATTTACTCCCGTGTTGAAGGCGTTCATCGCTGCGGTGGTTGGCGGGCTCGGAAGCTTGCCGGGGGCTGTCGCTGGAGGTTTTCTGCTGGGGGTGATCGAGGTTTTGCTGCAGGCCACACTGCCCGTGGGGCTTGCTCCCTATCGCGACGCCATGGTGTTGTCGGGCGTCATTGCGGTGCTGCTGGTTCGGCCTGAAGGCTTGATTCCGGCGGTACGTTCCCAGCATAACTGACTTTATCGATTCTCCAGGAGCTGCAAGCGTGATCCCGAAGCTCAATGTCGTGCCCTTCGTCAGCGTCGATGGCATGATGAAGCTGGTGCTCAGCATCGGCGTTGAAAAATTTCTGACCGAGCTTGCGTCTTATATCGAGGAGGATTTCCGGCGCTGGGAGATTTTCGACAAGTCTCCGCGCCTTGCATCGCATAGCACCGAGGGTGTGATCGAGCTCATGCCGACGAGCGATGGGCTCGTCTATGGATTCAAATATGTAAATGGGCATCCCAAGAATATGCGCGAGGGGCGACAGACGGTGACGGCCTTCGGCGTTCTGGCCGATGTGGGCAATGGCTATCCGGTGCTGCTTTCGGAGATGACGATTTTGACGGCGTTGCGCACGGCGGCAATGTCGGCGGTGGCGGCGAAGCATCTGGCGCCGGCGGACGCCGATTGCATGGCGCTGATCGGCAATGGCGCGCAGGCGGAATTTCAGGCAATAGCCTTCAAGGCGCTGCTCGGCATTCGTAAGCTCAGGCTTTACGATATCGATTCCGCGGCCACGCAAAAGTTTATTCGCAACCTGAAGGGGCTTGGATTTGAGATCGAGGCTTGCGACTCGACCGAGAAGGCGGTGGAGGGCGCACAGATCATCACGACCGTCACCGCGGACAAGCAATATGCGACGATCCTCACCGACAACATGGTGGGGCAGGGCGTTCATATCAACGCGGTGGGCGGCGACTGCCCGGGCAAGACGGAGCTGCATCGCGATATCCTGCTGCGGTCTTCTATCTTCGTGGAGTATCCGCCGCAGACGCGGATCGAGGGCGAGATCCAGCAGCTGGCTCCGGACTATCCGGTGACGGAGCTTTGGCAGGTGATGACCGGCGTTGCCGAGGGACGGCGGAACGCGCGGCAGATTACGCTGTTTGATTCAGTTGGGTTTGCCATCGAGGATTTCTCCGCGCTTCGCTATGTGCGCGATCAGTTGCAGCGTACGGGATTGTATGAGGAGCTTGACATGGTGGCGGACCCGGATGAGCCGCGGGACCTGTTCGGCATGCTGTTGCGGGCGGCGAAGCCGGCAGGGGCGAGTATCGGGGTTTTGAAATCTCCTCGCCCCGCGTGAGCGGGGAGAGGACAAGTAAATTCAGTTCGACCGCCGATATTCGCCTCCGGCAATCTCGTAATAATCGCCGGCATAGTTGCAGAAAATATGACCGGCGAGAGCCACTCCCGTTTTCCCATCGATTGAGCCTGCGGTAATCGAGGTATAGTCCAAGCCGTCTCCCTTCCAGAACAACACCGAGCCGCATTCGGCGCAGAAGCCGCGCTTGGCGGTGTTGCTCGAGCGATACCATTTGAGGCCGCGGTCTTCGAGTAACCGCAGGTCTCCGTCGTTGGCGGCGGTGGCGGACATGTAGTTGCCGGTTTGCTTGCGGCATTGCTCGCAATGGCAGGCGACGACATCGCGCAAGGGGCCGCTCACCTCGTATTTCACCGCGCCGCATAGGCATGATCCGGTCTTCATGCTTTGACTCCTCTGGCCTTTAAAAAAGCGTTCATGTGGAACTCTGCTTGCTGCGGGGTATAGCTGTAAGCTTGGCCGACCGGGCAGGCGCGCCTGGCGAGGCAGCCGCGCGACTTGCAATCGCCGCCGCCCGCGGAGCTGACGTGAATGGCGCAGGCGGTAACGTCATAGCCGCTCTGTGTGAAGGCGTTGACCGGGCAGGAGCTGAGGCAAGGTTTTTCATCGCAGGTTTCGCAAGGATGCGCTCCTGCGGAAAGGGCGGGCATGTCGAAAACGACGGGAAAAAGCAAAGCGGCGCGATAGGCGTGCCACAGACCGTAGGTTGGGTGGATGTTCATGCCGAGGGGCGAAATGTGCCCCGCACCCGCCCGCCTTGCCCAGGTGAGGAAAGGCAGCGGCGGCTTGTCGAAAGGGAAAACGGCGGCGGCGGAGAGATCGCGGGCCAGGGTGGTGGCGGCTTCACGCGTCCAGTCGTCGAGAAGGGTCTTCTGCGGATCGCGCTCGCGGGCGAAGCGACGGAACATGGCGGGGCCGGCGTTGCCGATGAGGATGATGAAGCGGGTTTGCGGTGGTGCATTGTCGGCGGGAAGGGGTGCAAACCAGCCGAAGGCGATGAAGCCCGCACGGTCGATCGCGCTTAGTAATGGATGTTCCATGCATCTCTCTATCCGTCATTCCAGCGAAAGCTGGAATCCATGTCTCAAGGCGTACAACGTCAATAGCGGAGTTTCCATGCCAAGAAGCTGGATTCCAGCTTTTGCTGGAATGACGGAGTGAAATGGAAGGAGCTAGCCTGATTCCATTGCGGAGCGGGGGAGTTTGATGTCGTGGCTGGCGCGGATGACGTCGTCGATCTGGCGGGGTAAGTAGTCGGGGTAGTGGGTGGAAAGGATTTCGCGTTTGCGGGCGGTGGCGCGTTCGACGAGATCGGGCTTGCCGGCCTCGAGCCATTCCTTGGGACTCATGCGGTTGGCGATCTCGGGATAGACATATTCCTTCTGCATGAGCGAGAGGGTTTGTTCGTTGCCGAGATAGTGGCCGGGGCCTTCGGTGCAGACATCGGCGATGACATCGAAGGAGAGAGTCTCGTCGTTGACTTCGATGCCGCGGACATTGCGGTTGATGGAGCCCAGCATGTCGTTGTCGATCAGCAGGCTTTCGAGGCAGAAGCCGAGGAGGGAGGCGTGCATGCCGGCGGTTTCATACATGAGGTTGATGCCGCTCATGGCGGAGATGCCGGCGGTGACGCCCTTCTCGTATCCAGCCTGCATGTCGGGAAGTTTTGAATCGCTCATGCCGGCGGCGGAGCCCACCGTCAAATTATAGAAGTGGCCCATCTGGGCGCAACCCGAGGTGATGAGCGCCTGCTCGCCGGAACCGCCTGACATGGCGCCGGTGCGGAGATCGGAGACGAAGGGCCATGGCCCCCAGATGGCGGGGGCGCCGGGCACGATGCAATTGATGTAGACGAGGCCGGCGAGGCATTCGGCGACCGCCTGCACAATGGTGCCTGCGAGTGCGGCGGGCGAAGTGGCGCCAGCTTGCGCCGCCGAAAGCAGGAGCACCGGCATGCCGCCGCGCGCGGCGGCTTCCAGGCCGCGGCAGGCATCCTCGGCGAACTTCATGGGCGGCACGACGAAGCAATTTGATTGCGAGACGAAGGGACGCTCGCGCCACTGGTTTTCGCCGCCGGCGATCACGTGAAGGATTTGCAGGCACTCGGTCACATGGTCAGCCGCCACCATGCTGGTACCGACATGTTTCTGCGTTCCGGCTAAGCAGGCATACATGGTGTTGATATCGAGATCATGGCCGGTGAGCATGTCGCGGGGTGTGATGGTGCGCTGGAAGAAATGGATGTGGTCGCAGGTGTCGACAATACGCGCGGCATTGTAGAGATCGGCCAAGAGAGACTCGCGGTAGCTTCGCGTTTCCGGCTCGACGATGAAGACGGCGGCTCCGGCCGTTCCGAAATAAACCCGGTTGCCGGAGGGTTCCATGTGATGTTTGGGATCGCGTCCATACAAGACGAAATTTCTGGCGCAATTTGCCAGCGTGTCTTCGACGAGCGAGCGGGGGATGCACAAACGGCCCCTGGCGTTCATGAAACAGCCGCGCGCCGTCATCGCTTCGATGCAAGTGGGAATGGCCTGACCCAGGCCCACAGTTCCGAGAAGCTTGAGCGCCGTCTCGTGGATGCGCTGCATATCGAGATCGGTTAAGGGCTTGTACTGGCCGCCCACCATGCCGGGGCGCACGGCCGCCTCAGCCATGGGAATGGGACGCGAACGGAGTGCCTTGCGGGCTTCGCGTCCACCACGACGGCGGGAAATATCCTCAACGATGTTCATGGCCGGTATCTCCGGGTTTTGCCAGAACTTGCAAAGGCCTATAAGGCGGGCGCATAGGTGAAAATAAATCACCGAAAACGTTGCCGCCGGTGCTACTATCGGTGTAACTCCCGGAATTCGATTGTGATAATAGCGCGAGTATAATTTCCATGGTGAAGAATCTTGGCTAGGCGCGAACTCCCCCCGCTCCGCGCTTTGACGGCGTTCGAGGCGGCGGCACGGCTTGGCAGCTTCCGGCTGGCGGCGGGCGAGCTCAGCGTCACCCGGTCCGCGGTCAGCCATCAAGTGAAATCGCTTGAGCAGCGGCTCGGCGTTCAGCTGTTCCGGCGCGATGCGAGGCGCGCCGAACTCACGCAGGCCGGGCAATCCTACTTTCCGCCCGTGCGTGAGGCCTTCGACCAGATCGAAGCGCAAACGCGGGCGCTGCGGCCGACGGCGGCGGACAATGAGTTGACCGTCCAGGTTTATGTCACGGTGGCGCTCAAGTGGCTGATACCGCGGCTCCATGATTTCGAGCGCCGTTATCCTGACATGAAGATCAGGCTTTCGACATCGCATTTCGATTGGGATTTCGATGAGAAGAATGTGGATGTGGGTTTCATTCTGGCCCGCAACCGCTCGCCTGATCATTATTACCGGCCGCTGTTCCAGGCCTTGCTGACGCCGGTGTGCGCGCCACAGCTCATGAAGGGGCCCAATGCGATCAAGACGCCGCAGGACTTGAAGAAGCACAAGCTCATCTATGTCTATACGGCGGAGGAGGATTGGCATGTCTGGCTGCAGGCCGCCGGGGTAAACAGCATCAAGCTTTCCGACCGGCTCGCCATCGACAGTTACATCCTGGCGCAGGAGGCGGCCATCGAAGGGCGGGGCGTGGCGATCACCGTCGGTCCCTTTGTAACCGAAGAAATAAGGACCGGACGGCTGGTGCAGCCGTTCTCCCTTCGGGTGCCGCACCGCCACAACTGGTATTTTGCCTGCAATGCCGAGCACAGTCTCAAACCCAAGATCAAGCGCTTTGAGGAGTGGCTGGTGAAGCAGGTCGCCGCAGATCCGACACTTGCCCCCTATCGAGACAAAGGAAAAACGCGTGACTGAACTTGATACCGTGACCTCGAGCCCGGAAACCTCCCGCCGGGGGCGGCGCGACGGCGCGCGCCGCGCGCCTTCGGGAACGAAGGGCTCGATCCAGCAGTTGCCGAGGCGCAAGGTGGCGCGGGCCTTTCCGCCGATGACCATCGTTTCCGACGATGAGCTCGAATCGATCCACCAGGCTTCGCTCCAGGTGCTCTCGGAGATCGGCATGGATTTCACCCTGGCCGAGGCGCGCGATATTTTGCAGAAGGCAGGTGCGAAGATCGAAGGCGAACGCGTGCGCTTCGATCCGGCGATGGTGGAAGAGCTGATCACGTCAGCGCCGTCGCAATTTACTTTCCATGCGCGCAATCCGGAAAACACGACGGTGATCGGCGGCGATAACATGGTGTTCGGCACGGTGGGGAGCCCGCCGAGCTGCCACGACATGGATCAGGGGCGGCGCACCGGAACCAATGAGGATTACCGCAAGTTTCTGAAACTCGCGCAGTTCTTCAACTGCATCGGCTTTGTGTCGGGTTATCCGGTGGAGCCCATCGACATTCACCCTTCCATCCGTCACCTGGAGGCGCTGCGCGACATGGTGGTGCTGACGGACAAGCCGTTTCATGCTTACTCGCTCGGCGCGGAACGTATTCTGGACGGGATCGAGATCGCCCGCATCGGACGTGGCATTTCGGCTGAGCAGATGGAGAAGGAGCCATCGCTTTACACAATCGTTAACACGAACTCGCCGCTGAAGCTGGACACGTTGATGCTGCGCGGCATCATCGAGATGTCGTCGCGCAATCAGATCGTGTGCGTGACGCCATTCACACTGGCGGGGGCAATGGCGCCGGTGACGGTGGCGGGGGCGCTTGTCGAGCAGAATGCGGAAGCGCTGGCGGGGCTCGTGTTCACGCAACTGGTGCGTAAGGGCGCGCCGTTTATCTATGGCGGCTTTACCTCGAATGTGGACATGAAGTCGGGAGCGCCGGCTTTCGGAACGCCGGAATATATGAAAGCCTGCATCGTGGGCGGGCAATTGGCGCGGCGCTATAAGGTGCCTTACCGCACGTCGAACACGTGCGCGGCCAATACGGTGGACGCGCAAGCTGCGTATGAGAGCGTGTTCTCGCTGTGGGGCGTCACCATGGGCGGGGGCAATCTCATCATGCATGGGGCGGGGTGGCTGGAAGGCGGGCTTGTTGCCAGCTTCGAGAAATTCGTGCTCGACTGCGACTTGATCCAGATGGTGATGGAGTTCCTCAAACCTCTTGAAACCAATCAGGATGCCTTGGGAGTTGAAGCGATCCGCGAGGTTGGGCCGGGTGGCCATTTCTTTGGCGCCCAGCATACGCTGGCGCGTTATTCCGACGCCTTTTACGCACCCATCGTGTCGGACTGGCGCAACAACCAGCAATGGCTGGCGGCTGGGAAACCCGAGGCCATGCAGAGGGCCAATACGGTCTACAAGCAGGCGCTTGCCGAATATGAAGAGCCGGCGCTGGACGCGGCACGGCGCGAGGAGCTGGATAGTTTCGTCGAGCGCCGCAAGCGCGAGGGCGGGGCGCCCACGGATTTCTGATTGGAGGCTAGTGGTGAAATTTATTCGCCGTTCTGCGGCGGCTTAACCCGAAATCATGTCGTGTGCGTTGGATAAGGCAAGCTGTGGGCCGTGATAGGCAAGAGAACTGGTTGAAATTTTCGGCTGAAGTTTCGGACGGCCTTCGCAGCAGAGGCGCTATCGTGGCATTGGAGTCGACTATCATCGCCCATGGAATGCCCTATCCGCAGAATACCGAAACCGCGCGCGAGGTCGAGGCTATCGTGCGCAAGGCAGGTGCGGTGCCCGCGACAATCGCCATTCTCGATGGCGTTGCGAAAGTGGGGCTGACGGAGATGGAGCTGGAAAGTCTGGGCCGCGAAGGCAAGGAGATTCGCAAGGTTTCGACGCGCGATATCGCTCATGCAATCGCGCGGAGGCAGCATGGGGCCACGACGGTTGCGGCGACGATGCGTCTCGCGGCAATGGCGGGGATTGCGGTTTTTGCAACCGGCGGCATCGGCGGCGTGCATCGCGGCGGGGAACGGAGTTTCGATATCTCGGCCGACTTGACGGAAATCTCGCAATCCAATGTCGCCGTAGTGACGGCGGGTGCGAAAGCGATTCTCGATCTGCCGCTTACGCTCGAGACCCTTGAAACGCTGGGCGTTCCGGTCATCGGATATGGCACGGATGAATTTCCGGCCTTTTATTCGCGTGAAAGCGGTTGTCGCCTCGCCATGCGCTGCGACACGGCCAGCGAAATTGCCGATATCATGCATGCGAAATGGTCGATGGGCCTGAAGGGCGGCCTCGTCGTTGCCAATCCAATTCCCGAAGAAGCTGAAATTCCGGCCGGAGAACTCGCACCTGCAATCGAGGCGGCGCTTGAACGCGCGGACGAGAAAAATATTTCCGGCAAGGATGTAACGCCATTTCTCCTGGCCGAAATCGCGCGCATCACGGAAGGCCGGTCGCTTAAGGCCAATATCGCGCTTGTCAAAAACAATGCCCGCCTCGCGGCGGAGGTAGCCGTTCAATATGCGAAAGGGACATCATGACCGTCGAACGCCGGGGCCGCAGGCAAAGTGCGGCCAATCTGCCCATTGCCCAGCTGCCGTGGTCGCAGCCGCGGCTGACGCTTGAGCCGTTGCGCATTCTTTCGGACGATCACATCGAGGCCATTCACCGCCAGTCGCTGCGCGTGCTGCAGGAAATCGGCATGCAAGTGCTGCTTCCGGAGGCCCGCGACATATTGGAAAAGGCGGGGGCCAAGGTCGACGATGAGCGCGTGCGGCTCGGCGCTGATATCGTGGAAGAGGCGCTGAAGACGCCGCCGCCGCGGTTTACTTTCTATTCGCGCAATCCCGCCAAGAATATCGAGATCGGCGGCAACTGGATCGCCTTCTCGCCCGTGGGGGGCCCGCCCAATTGTTCCGACCTCGATCGCGGCAGGCGGCCTGGGACTCTGGAGGACAACGCCAATTTCCTGAAGCTTAGCCAGTTCTTCAACTGCATTCATACGGCGGGGGGCGGCTCGACCGATGCGCTCGATGTCCATGCCTCGATCCGCCATCTCTACATGATGCGGAACAAGGTGCGTCTGACCGACAAGGTGCCGTTCGCCACGTCAACGGGCCGCGCGCGATTGTTCGACAGCATCGAGATCGCGCGCATGGCGCGGGGCATCTCGCATGAGCAGATGCTTCGCGAACCCTCGGTCTATACGATCATCAACACCAACTCGCCGCTGAAGCTCGACGGTCCCATGGCCATGGGCATTATCGAAATGGCGCGGCTCAACCAGATCTGCGTGGTGACGCCGTTCACGCTGCTCGGCGCCATGGCGCCGGTGACGCTGGCGGGTGCGTTGGTCGAGCAGAATGCAGAGGCCATGTTCGGCTTGGCGCTTTCGCAAATGACCAATCCCGGTGCGCCCTTCGTCTATGGCGGCTTTACATCGAACGTCGACATGAAATCGGGAGCGCCGGCCTTCGGCACGCCGGAATATATGAAGGCCTGTGTTATCGGCGGGCAGTTGGCCCGGCGTCACAAGCTGCCCTATCGCACGTCGAGCACCAATGCGGCCAACAGCGTCGATGCGCAGGCGGCTTATGAGACGGTGTTCTCGCTGTGGGGTGCCGTGATGGGCGGCGGCAATTTGATCCAGCATGCGGCGGGGTGGCTGGAAGGCGGGCTCGTCGGCTCCTTCGAAAAATTCGCGGTCGATGTCGATTTGCTGCAAATGGTTGAAGAGTTCCTCAAGCCCGTCCTCGTCGACGACGATACGATGGCGCTCGAGGCCATGCTGGAAGTGGGGCCGGGCGGGCACTTCTTCGGCGCCAAGCATACGCTGGAGCGCTATTCGACCGCCTTCTACCAGCCGTTGATTTCGGACTGGCGGAATTTTTCGCAGTGGCAGGACGCGGGCTCGCCGCAGGCGTCGCAAAAGGCCAACGCGCTGTGGAAGCAGGCGCTGGCGGAATATCGTGAGCCGCCGCTTGATCCCGCGATTGCGGAGGAAATTGACGTCTTTGTGGAAAGACGAATTAAGGAAGGCGGAGAGAAGACAGATTTTTAGCTTGTCGTGGCTGAAGGGCTCAAATGGATACGAGAATCGAGACTGGCGTTTGTTTTTGTGGAGCAATCGCCGCTGAAATGCGCGGCGAGCCCCTTTGGATTTGTTATGATCACGACGACGATTGCCGTCGCGCAATAGGAAGCCCCCTGACAATTTGGGTTGGGTATCGCCCCGATGAGCTTCGGTGGACGCGAGCCGGGCCGAAGTCATTCTCCAAGACGCGTGGAGTTACTCGGACGTTTTGCCCGGAATGCGGTACGTCGATCAGCTATTTTGACGAAGGAATAAAGGATGAGATCTACCTGACGATTGGATTTCTCAATAATCCCGAGCGTTTTCCGCCCAGAGCCCAAGCGTATTGGCGGATGAAACTACCTTTCATAGACTTCGCAGATGATCTTCCCCGAGTGGATGCATACTCCCGCGAACGCGATCCTGCATTGGGAACTCCCGCCGATCGCAAAGGGGGGACTGGGGTCAACTCTTGACCGAAGTGCGCTTTTACCATTTGGAGCGGCAGCCGCTCCACAAGATTTTGCCGCGGATGTTACAAACGGGGCTGGAGCGGGGATGGCGGGCGGTGGTGCAGGCGGGTTCGGAGGAGCGGGTGGAATCGCTGTCGGGGCTTTTGTGGGCTTTTGACGATGGCGCGTTCCTGCCGCATGGGACCAGGGCGGATGGATGCGCGCAGCTTCAGCCCATCTGGCTTACGGCCGCGGATGAAAACCCCAACGGCGCAAATGTGCGGTTTTATGTGGATGGCGCGCGCGCCATGGGCGTGGACGGCCTGACCCATGCCGTCATTATTTTCGACGGCAACGATGAAGCCGGCGTGGCCGTGGCCCGAGAAGACTGGAAGCGATTCAAGTCGGAGGGCTGCGCGGTCAGCTATTGGCAGCAGGACGGCGAGGGGCGCTGGCTGAACCTGGCGGAACCGTCCACAGGATCGTGACACCCAAAGCGGCCGATATCATCGACCCCACTATGACGCCGACGCGGACGGACGTTTCAAGCTCAGGCGCTGCAAAGGCCAGCGAGCCGATGAAGAGGCTCATGGTGAAACCAATGCCCGCGAGGCAACCCACTGCAGCCATGTGACGCCAGCCGCAGCCTTCCGGCAGGCGAGCCCAACCAAAAGCGAATGCGGCTGCGACAGTTGCTAGGATTCCCAAGGGCTTTCCGATCACCAGTCCTGCCGCGATGCCGAGCGGCACGCTTTCCAGGAGCTTCGATACGGCAAAGCCCTCCAGGGGAATGCCGGCATTGGCGAAGGCGAACAGCGGCAGGATGAGGAATTTCACATAAGGGTGCAGGGCGTCTTCGATCGGGCGAATGAGGGGTGAGTCATCGGCCCGGCGCAGCGGGATCATCATGGCGAGCGCCACGCCGGCGAGCGTGGCGTGAACGCCAGATTCGGAAACGCACAGCCAGAGGGCCAGCCCCACCAACAGGTAAGCTCCGATGCGGCCGACGTGGAGACGGTTCAGCAGCAGCAGAACAAGCAGGGCGACGCTTGCGAGCAGGAGTGCGATGACCGACAATTGCGCCGTGTAGAAGAGCGCGATGATGACGACGGCGCCGAGATCATCGAGCGTCGCCAGGGTCAGCAAGAAAATCTTGAGGCTGACAGGCACGCGTTTTCCGGCGAGCGACAGGGCGCCCAGTGCGAAAGCGATATCGGTGGCGGCGGGAATGGCCCAGCCTTGCAGCAACTCGCGCTCGCCGAGATTGATGAAGACATAAATGAGCGCGGGGACAGCCATGCCGCCCACCGCGGCGATGGCCGGCAAGGCGATTTGCTCGCGGGAGGAGAGATTGCCGTCGAGAATCTCGCGCTTGATCTCGAGCCCCACGAGGAAGAAGAACACAGCCATGAGGCCGTCGTTGATCCAATGGAGCAGCGTTTTCTTGAGGTAGAAACCGCCCAGCGACAGATCCACCGGAGCATGAAGCAGGCCGTCATAGAGCGGGCGCAGCGGCTCTACATTATAGACGGCGATGGCCGCCATTGCCGCCAAGACGAGAATGAGACCGGCGGTCGTTTCATGCTTGATGAAAGCAAGGTAAGAAGCGCCACCGGCGTTTTGCTTCATGAGGCGGTCTCGTGGGCTTCCAGCCAGAGGGTTTCCTGGGTTTCGAGATCGGCGGCGAGCTTGGTGCGGAGCTTGGCGAAATCCGCCGCTTTCTTCGGCTCCTGCAGATAAAGGCTGGCGTCGGCCAGGGCGCGGTCGAGCACCGCGAGCTTATCCCTCAGCTTGATGATGTTGAGGTCGATGCCGGAAAGCTTTTTCCGGAGAGCCGGCGCTGCTGGCTTGTCGCGGGTTTGCGTCTCCTTCGCGGGCTCGCGCGTTGGTCGCGAACGGCCGAGCACGAGGTCGGTGTAGTCATCCATATCGCCATCGAAGGGTTTTACGGTGCCGTCATGCACCAGCCACAGGGTGTCGGCGCAGGTTTCAATCAAGTGGCGCTCGTGGCTGATGAGGATGACGGCGCCTTCGTAATCGTTGATGGCGTGGATGAGGGCTTCGCGGCTGTCGACGTCGAGATGATTGGTGGGTTCGTCGAGGACGAGAATATGGGGGCCGTGAAACGTGGCGAGCGCGAACAGTAGCCGCGCCTTCTCACCGCCCGACAGCGTGCTACATTTTGAATCAGCCAAGGCCGCGCCAAAGCCGCAGGCGCCGAGTCTGGCGCGGCGCTGGGATTGTGTAGCAGAGGGCATGAGCTCGGAAAAATATTCGTATGGGGTGCGGTTGCCGTCCACTTCATCGAGTTGATGTTGCGCGAAATAGCCGGTGGTGAGGCGGGATGGGACATGCATCTCACCGGAAGAAACTTTGAGCTTGCCGCACAGGAGCTTGGCGAACGTTGATTTGCCGTTGCCGTTTGAACCAAGCAGCGCGATGCGGTCGGCGGGATCGAGGCGGAGCGTGATGTTGCGCAGCACCGGCTTGTTTTCGATGTATCCCACAGCGGCCTTGTCCCAGCGCGCGGCGGGCGGGGCCACGGGTTTTTCCGGATTGGGAAAGAGAAAAGGTGCGACGCGGTTCTCAACCATGTCGGCGATGGGCTGTAGTTTGGCGAGGGCTTTGAGGCGGCTTTGCGCTTGCCGGGCTTTCGAAGCCTTGTAGCGGAAGCGCTCAACAAAGGCTTCCATGTGTGCGCGCTGCTCGTCCTGCTTTTTCTTCAGCTTGACGGTGAGGGCCTGTTTCTCGCGGCGCTGGCGTTCGAAATTGTCGTAATTGCCGGTGTAGAGGGTGAGGTTCTTTTGATCGAGGTGGAGGATGCCGTCGACGGCATCGTTGAGCAGATCGCGGTCGTGGCTGACCATGAGAATGGTGTGGGGATAATCGCGAAGGAAGGTCTTTAGCCAGATCGTACCTTCGAGATCGAGATAGTTGGTGGGCTCGTCGAGCAACAGGACATCAGGCGCGCCGAACAAAGCTGCGGCAAGGGCCACCCGCATGCGCCAGCCGCCGGATAGGGCGGAGCAGGGACCGGCTTGGCGCACTTCTGAAAAGCCTAGGCCGGCGAGAATGCGGGCGGCGCGGGCGGGCGCCGTGTGGGAGTCGATATCGGCGAGCCTCATCTGGATATCGCCGATGCGGTGTGGATCTGTTGCCGTCTCGGCCTCGTGCAGCAGGGAGGCGCGTTCCTTGTCGCCTTCCATAACTGTGTCAAGGAGGCTTTCGGGGCCGCCGGGCGCTTCTTGCGCCACAGTGCCGATGCGGGCGTTGCGGGGCAGGCTGATGGAGCCAGCTTCGGAGCTGAGCTCGCCCAGAACCAGCTTGAGCAATGTGGTCTTGCCGGTGCCGTTGCGGCCGACGAGGCCGATCTTGTGGCCATCGGGCAAGGCGGCGGAGGCTCCCTCCAGAAGCAAGCGGCCGCCGATGCGGTAGGTCAATCCTTTAATATGCAGCATGGGCGGCATGTAGCGCGGATTGTGGGTATTGCAAACCGGGAGGTGTCGCATTCGGCGTTGACATGGGGGTTGCTGCACTGCACAAATCGAGTTCTCACCGAGGAACTACACATGAGGGCGGACGTCAGGGCAAAGCCGGTTTCAAGCCCCGAGGGTCTCTATGTCGACGAGATCACCATGATGCTGCGCGACCAGTTGCGGCAGGTGATCAAGGTGCGGGCGCCGAGTGTCCTCGCGGTCATCGACAATCCGGCGGATGCGGGTGGCATTCCGGCGGACATGATCGAGCATGCGTTGCAGGTGATCGGCATCTGGTTACAACTTTTGAACATCGCCGAAGAAAATGCGGCGATGCGCTCGCGGCGGCAGGTTGAGGCTCATAATGGACTCGATCAGGTGATTGGGTCGTTTTCGAATGCCTTTGCGGTGGTGGCTGCAGCCAACGTGTCGCCGGAGGCGGTGCAGCACGCGCTTGATACGATCGACGTGCAGCCGACGATCACGGCGCATCCGACGGAAGCCAAGCGTGTCACCGTTCTGGAAATTCATCGACGAATTTATTTGAAGCTCTATGAGCTGGAGAGTCCGCGCTGGACGCCGCGCGAGCGCAACGCATTGGTGAAGGCGTTACGGAATGAGATCGACCTGTTGTGGATGACGGGGGAAATCCGGCTTGAGAAGCCGACGGTGCAGCAGGAGATTCATTGGGGTTTGCACTTCTTCCGTGAGTCGCTGTTCGACAGGACATCTACGCTGTGCGACTTGATCGAGGCGGCGGTGCAGCGGCACTACCCGGAATTGCCGGCGCGGGTGAAGCCGCCACTGAAATTCTCATCGTGGATTGGGGGTGACCGGGACGGAAATCCGTTCGTCACCGTCGACGTCACGCGCGCGGCGCTGGCTGAAAACCGCCGCGCCATCACCGCGCGGCTTGAACGGCGATTGATCGATCTTGCCCGGCTGGTGTCGGTGAGCGTCAATGAGATTACCATACCGGCGTCTTTCCAGAGGCGGCTTGATGCGCAACTGAAAGCTTGCGGCCAGGCGGATGCGGTGCGGAGCCGCAATGCGCTGGAGCCGTTCCGGCTGTTCTTTTCCTGTCTGCAATTGCGGCTGGCGGCGACGGTGGGCGCGGGGTCCGGCGCCAAGCCGTTTGCCAATGCGGATGAACTCGCCGCCGAGCTGCTGGCGGCGGAAGAGGCGCTGGCGGATGTGCAGGCGGTTTCGCTTGCGGCGACACTGGTGCGGCCGGTGCGTTGGGAAGTGGAAATCTTTGGCTTTCGCACTGTGAGCCTTGACATTCGCCAAAATACCACGGTGGTCAACCGCGTGCTCGCGGAAATCTGGCGCAAGATGAATCCAGTGGCGGCGGAGGAGCCGCCGGAAGCGGGAAGCAAAGCTTGGCTCGAATGGATCAATTCGGAATTGCAAAAGCCGTTGGGGTTTCTGCCGCAATTCCGTAACGTCTCGGAAGAGGCGCGGGAGCTTCTTGATCTTCTTCTGCTTATTCGCGAGACGCTTGATGGGCCGGATCCGCAGGCGATCGGTTGCTTCATTCTGTCGATGACGCAGAATTCCGGGGATGTGCTGGGGCTCTATCTGCTCGCCAAATATTGCGGGTTGTTCAGCGATGAGACGAGCCGCGAATGCTGCCGGCTGCGCATCGTGCCGCTGTTTGAAACCATCGATGATCTGCGTCGCGCGCCGGCGATTTTGAACGAGATGCTTTCGGCGCCCGTGGTGCGGGGGTCCGTGAAAGCCAATGGCGGGCGGCAGGAGCTGATGCTCGGCTATTCGGACTCGAACAAGGATGGCGGCTTCTTCTGCGCCAGCTTTGAATTGTTCGAGGCCCAGCGGAGCTTGATCAATACCGGGCGCAAGGCTGGCATTGAGGTGAGTTTCTTCCATGGCCGCGGCGGTTCGGTGAGCCGGGGCGGGGCCCCCACGGGACGGGCCATTGCGGCGCAGCCCGCAGGCAGCGTGGGTGGACGGATGCGGGTAACCGAACAGGGCGAAGTCGTCTCCTCCAAGTTCGCCAATCGCGGCACGGCGCTCTATAATCTCGAACTGCTCGCCTCGAGCGTGTTCGTGCACACCCTGAAGTCGCCCCATGAGACCGAGCTCAAGCTCGTGCCGGAACATCAGCAGGCTGTCGAGGCGATCGCGCGGGGATCTTTCCAGCATTACCGGAAGCTTGCCGAAGATCCAGCACTGCTATCCTATTTT
The DNA here is from genome assembly GCA_041745135.1 of Aestuariivirga sp. Classification (GTDB taxonomy): domain Bacteria; phylum Pseudomonadota; class Alphaproteobacteria; order Rhizobiales; family Aestuariivirgaceae; genus Aestuariivirga. The sequence continues at coordinate 20,379 of JBGTJO010000097.1, forward strand.
CAGTGGGCTTCGCCGGTTGAGGAACTGGCGAATCTTAAGATCGGGTCGCGGCCGGCGCGGCGTTTCGGGGCAAAGGGGATTGGCGATCTTCGCGCCATTCCTTGGGTCTTTGCCTGGAGCCAGAACCGGCACTTGCTCACCGGATGGTATGGACTGGGTTACGCAATTGACGACTTTTTGGTGCCGAGGGGCAATGAAGGGCTGAAGCTTCTGCGCGAGATGTACAATCGCTCGCGCGGGTTCCGCCTCGCCGTCGATGAGGTGGAAAAGTCATTGTTCCTGGCCGATATGGATGTGGCCGAGCAATATGCGAGCCTCGTTCCCGAGCGGAACGATGGCGAGCGGCTGTTCGCGCTCATCCGCCACGAGCACCGGCGCACCACGCGGGCCATTTTGGAACTCACGGGTGAGCAGACATTGTGCGAGCGATTTGAGGGATTGCGGCGGCGCTTCGAGCGGGTGCGGCCAATGGTGGACCAGGCCAATCGCTGGCAGGTGGACTTGCTGCGCCAGACCCGGGCCGACCCTGGAAAAGAGGCGCTGATGATGCCGCTTTTGATGACTATGAACTGCGTTTCCGCCGGGCTGGGCTGGACCGGCTAGACGTTCAGATTTGTGGCGAAGTTGGGCTTCGGAACCTTAGTTCCGCCACGGAGTTACACCAATTGATTCCCACCATATCACACCGGCGGCGTCCGGTTTCAGCGGAGTAAAATGAATGATCATGTCCCGTTTAACCACCAGCCTTGTTGCTCTAGCGCTCTTTGCCATGCCCGCGGTCGCGCAGGATGAAGCAACGGAAGCGGAACAACCGGCAGCCGAGCAAGCCCAAGAAGTGCCGGCCGAGGTGATGGCGTTGGTGAGTGACAGCCGCCCTCCTTCCGAGCTTTCCGATGAGGAGCTGAAGCAGCGCTTCAGGCAGGCACGGGGTTTCCTCAAGACGAAGGGACTCTCGGATGACATGAAGCAGGCCTTGCAGGCTATGGCCAAGGGAGCGCGGAGCGAGATCGCCAGCCGCGAGCAGAATGCCGGCCAGCAGGCGGCGGAGCCCTTGCAAACTCAAACCGAGCAAACGCAGACACAGACAGAGGACACGGTCGTCGAGGAACCGGTTGTGGAGCAGGCGGCCCCGGCAATTCCCAATAATGTTCAGGCGCTGTTGAACGATGCGCGTCCGACCTCGGAGCTTTCGGATGAGGAGCTGAAGCAGCGTTTCAGCTCGGCGCGCAAATTTTCGAAAATGGACTCGCTGCCGGAGAATGTGAAGCAATCCTTGCAGGCGCTGGCCCAGGGTGCGCGCACGGAGATCGGCAACCGCGAGGCTTTGGCGAAGGCGCAACAGCAGCCGGCGATTGAGGAAACCCAAACCCAGACGCAGACGCAGCAGCCGGCTGTTGAAGAAACCCAGACGCAGACGGAAGTGGAGCAACCTGCGACGACTGCCGGCACGCAACTGCCCGACGACGTGCTGGCCCTCATTCAGGACACCCGCGCGGCCAACGAGCTCTCCGACGATGAGCTTCTGGCGCGGGTGAAGACAGCACGGAAATTCTCCAAGAACGACAAGCTGCCCGAAGATACGCGCGAACAGGTCACGACGATCCTGAAAGCGGCGCGGGCCGAGGCGCTGGTGCGCGGCCAGGCGGGCAAGCAGCCTGAGGTTCAAACTGAAACGCAGACGACAACCACCACGGAAACAACAGTGGAGCCCACGGTGATTGTGCCGCAGCAGGAAACGGCGGCCGTGCAGACGGACCAGAAGCAGGTGCAGACGCTCGACGGCAATAAGGCCAACCCTGAGGATGAGGCAAAGGCCAAGGTGTTTCTGACCGACCCCGTTACGGCGGACAAGCTTTCGGATGATCAGCTGAAAGCGCGGCTGAACGGCATGCGGGACCTGATGGCGGGGAACCGGCTGTCGCGCGATACGGAGCGGGCGTTGCGCAGGAAGCTTCGGGCCGAGCGCGACGTGTTGCGCAACCGCGTTGCCGAAGTGGATGAAAAGGAGGACGAGGCCTCCGGGAATGGTAAGAAGAAAAACCGGAAATCGAAGGATAAGGACAGCAACTTCAATATCACCGTGGTGCTGGGCGATCGGCGGCCCTCCGATGAATTGGATGAGTTTGAGCTGCGCCGCCGCATCGACGTCTATCGCGAGGCAACCTTTAACGACGAGTATGAGGAAGAGGAGCGCGAGTATTGGCGGGAAGTCATGGCGCGCGACCGCCGCGTGCTGCGCCAGCGCATGATCGAGGAGCGCCGCCGCCGTGCCACGGAACTCGAGGACGATGATGTGGATATCGAATTGGGCCTCGAATTCAATCCGAGCCGCCGCCAGCGCGACGTCTTTGCCGCCGAAGTCGACGATGAGGAACTGGAGGATGTTCTCTCAGCACCGCCGCGGCGCAAGGTGCAGCGCCGCTATTCGGTAGAGGAAGTCGAATCCACGCCGGAGCTTCGCGATGCCCTGCCGCGCATTGAAATCGACACGGTGCATTTCGGCTTCGGCGAAGCCTTCGTGCGCGAGGAGGAAGTGGAGAACCTCGACCGCATCGCCGAGGTAATCGAGAAAATCCTGGCGAAGCATCCACGCGAG
>JBGTJO010000098.1:0-6072 GCA_041745135.1 Aestuariivirga sp.
GCGCGGCGGTTTGTTAAGTTTGGAAGAAGCCTGCGAGCGCTATGTCCTCACCGTCGAGGAATACCTGAGCTGGCAACGCTCCATCGACCGCCACGGCCTGGCCGGTCTCCGCACCACCCACATCCAGAAATACCGTCAATAATCTCCCTCTTCGCGCGGCACTCGCGGGGAGGGTGGCAGTTGCGGAACGCAACTGACGGGTGGGGTCGCGCCGCCACTCCGAACTGGACTCTTCCTTTGCCTGGCAAAGTGGCCATTGGCCCTCGCCGCGCTCCCGCTAATATCCTTCCATGCCCGCCCAGCGCTCCGACATCGGCATTGATCCCACTAACAAAACCGCTCAGCGCCAGATGTGGGACAACTGGTGGTACGACCGCTTCGAAATCCCCAACACCATCCCAAGCGACGCCCCCCGCATCAAATTGGAAATGGGCGGCGAAACCTTCGGCGGAGCCCTCCTCGACCGCATCGCCCCCAAAACCTGCGACGCCTTCTGGAACATCCTCCCCTACACCGGCAACATGATCCACTGCGCCTGGTTCGGCCACGCCGCCTTCTATCTCGACCGCGTGCCCTTGCTCGACGCGCTGGGCTACGACCTCGAAAACCGCTTCCAGCGCCTGAGCCCCGGCGACATCGTCTGGGACCCCTATATCGAGGAGGTCACCATCGCCTACGGCCGCAACGCCTTCGTCAACTTCCCGACCACCATCTACGCCAAAGACGGCCGCCCCCACCCCAACCAGGTCTGCATCTTCGCCCGCTTGACCGACAACCTCGACGCCTTCGCCTTGATGTGCAAACGCCTCCGCTACGAAGGCACCAAGCCCATGACCACCAGCCGCGCCTAACGTCCTCTCCTCCGCGAAGCGGGGCGAGGACAAGAACCTGATACCCGACCCGCTCCCCTTGACACCTGATACCTGACCACTGACACCTGGACCCATGCACCTCCAGGATTTCCTCCTCGGCGCCTTCGTCTATCTCGCCGCCGCCGTCGTCGCGGCGCCCATCGCCACGAGGCTCGGCCTCGGTTCCGTGCTCGGCTATCTCGTCGCCGGCATCGCCATCGGCCCCTGGCTCCTCGGCCTTGTCGGCCGCGAAGGCCAGGACGTCATGCACTTCGCCGAATTCGGCGTCATCGTCATGCTGTTCCTCGTAGGCCTTGAGCTCCAGCCCTCGAAACTCTGGGCCATGCGCAGATCGATTATCGGCCTCGGCGGATTGCAGGTAGTCGCCACCGCAGCAGCGATCGCCGCCGCCGCATCCCTCCTCGCCCTCGACTGGAAAACCGCCCTTGTCGCTGGCCTCATCCTCGCCATGTCGTCCACCGCCATCGTGCTGCAAAGCCTTGGCGAGCGCGGCCAGCTCAAGACCACCGCGGGCCAGGCGTGCTTCTCCGTCCTCCTGTTCCAGGACATCGCCATCATCCCCATTCTCGCTTTGCTGCCCTTGCTGGCGACACGCCAGGAGAGCGCCGACCACGGCGCCAGCCTCATCGCCAACCTGCCGCCATGGGCGCAGGCCTTGGCCGTGCTCGCCGCCGTCGCTGCCATCATCCTGGCCGGCCGCTACCTCATGCGGCCGCTCTTCCGCTATGTCGCCACCAGCGGCATCCGCGAAATCTTTGTAGGCTTGGCCCTCCTCATCGTCGTCGGCATCACGCTGCTCATGCAGTTCGTGGGCCTCTCCGCCGCCCTCGGCACCTTCCTCGCGGGCGTCGTGCTCGCGGAAAGCGAATACCGCCACGAGCTTGAAATGGATCTCGATCCCTTCAAAGGCCTGCTGCTCGCCGTGTTCTTCATAGCCGTCGGCGCCGGCATAAATTTCTCGCTCCTCATCGATCAGCCCCTAACTCTCATAGGCCTCGTCACCGGCTTCCTCGCCATCAAGCTCGCCGTCCTCTACATATTGGCGCGCGCCTTCCGCATGGGCGGCTCCGATTCATCGCGCTTTGCGTTCTCGTTGGCGCAAGGCGGCGAATTCGCCTTCGTGCTGATCTCCTTCGCCGCAGGCCTGGCTCTGCTCTCCGCTTCGCAAGCGGGCCTCCTCGTCGCCGTGGTAGCGATCTCCATGGCGCTGGCCCCGCTCCTCATGATCGCCGACGAAAAGCTCATCCAGAAACGCTACGCCACAGCGGCCGAAACCCGCGCCCCCGACGCCATCGCCGAGCCCGATGCCGAAGTCATCATCGCCGGCCACGGCCGCTATGGCATGACGGTTGGCCGCCTGCTCCTCGCCAGCGGCCACAAAGCGGTGGTGCTCGATCACGACGCCGAGCAGATCGATTCCCTGCGAAGGTTCGGCTTCAAGGTTTACTATGGCGATGCCTCGCGCCCCGATCTCCTGCACGCCGCCGGCGCTCCCGCCGCCAAAATCCTGGTGATCGCCATCGACGACCAAGCCAAGACTCTGGAAATCGTCGAGGTGGCGCGCCAGCATTTCCCCAATCTCCGTATCTTCGCCAGGGCCGTCGACCGCATGCACGCCTACCGGCTTCTCAATGCCGGAGTGGATGACGTCTTCCGCGAGGTCTTCGCCTCTTCGATCGACATGGGGGAAAAAGTGCTGGCGGCCCTCGGCGTCCAGGGCTCCGAAGCCGAACAGGCGGCTCGCGCTTTCAAGGCTCACGACGAAAATTTGGTGCGCACCGCGGCTAAACACGTCGACGATCTCGACAAGCTGGTCGACTTGGCCCGCGCCAGCCGCGCCGAAATCACCAACGTCCTGGCCGTCGACCGCGGCGGCGCCATTGCTGCCGATGACAGCCGCGAACAGCGATAGCTAGCTTGCCTTGTTCAAAGAGGACACCGCCAGATTGGTCATCTTGTTGTTGGCGGCCTTCTCCTCATCGAGAATTTCGGACAACAGCTTGTGCGCCTCATCGTTGCCGAGAACCTTGGCCCATTCCCGCAATGTGCCGTAGCGGGCGATCTCGTAATGCTCGACCGCCTGGCAACAGCCGATGAGTGCGGCATCGCGCGCAGCACCCGCTTTGGCATCTTCAATGACGCCTTCCGTTTCCTTGATCAGGCCTTCGATAGCGTCGCACTTTTCGCCCAACGCTTTCTTTCCGATAGACTTGAACACCGCTTCAAGCGTCTTGATGTGGCCTTTCGTTTGCGTCACATGTTTTGCCAACGCGTCCTTGAATTCGCCGTTGGAAGCGGCCCCGGAGACTTTGCCAAGCGCCTTCACTAGCTGATTTTCCGCGTAGTACACATCCTTCAGTGTATGTTCGAAGACCTCGGCCAGATTTTTCATGATGCATCCTTCTCCCTGTCGGGTTTTTGCCCAGCATACATAACGGCAGACAACAAGGATTGTTCCCGGCCTGCGCCAGATCGGCAACCGCGGAGGCGCCTGCGGCCCCTTTATTCCGATGGCCTCGTTCAACTATAAGACGGCATGTCAAGCTCGCCGCAGGAAAGCCGGGGCGACCCGCGTAACGCCGATATCCTGATCTCGGTCAACGGCAATCTGGTTCCGCGCGATCAGGCCGTCGTTTCCGTCTTCGATTCCGGCTTCATCCTCGGCGATGGGGTGTGGGAAGGCTTGCGCTTGGTAAACGGCGGCGTGCCCTTTTTGCGCCAGCATATCGAGCGGCTCTACGAGGGCGCCAAAGCTATCTTCATGGATATCGGCGTAACGCCGCAGGAACTGGTGAAACGCCTCTTCGATTGCATCGACGCCAACCGGATGATGGACGGCGTTCACATCCGCCTCATGGTAACGCGCGGCGTCAAGGCCACGCCCTATCAGGACCCCCGTGTCACCGTCTCGCCCGCCACCATCGTCATCATCCCCGAATACAAAACTCCCTCGCCGGACAAATTTGAAAAGGGCCTCAAGCTCCACACCGTCAATGTGAGGCGCGGCGCCCCCGATGTGCAGGATCAGAAGCTCAATTCACATTCCAAGCTCAACTGCATAACCGCCTGCATTCAGGCGATCAACGCCGGCGCCGACGAAGCTCTGATGCTCGATCCCCTGGGCTTCGTCGCCACCTGCAACTCCACCCATTTCTTCATCATCCGCCGCGGCGAACTCTGGACCTCGACCGGCCAGTACTGCATTCCCGGCATCACCCGCGCCAACATGATCCGCCTCGCCCGTGACAACGCCATCCCCGTCTTCGAAAAGCAATTCTCCCTCTACGACGTCTACGGCGCCGACGAAGCCTTCGTCACCGGCACTTTCGCCGGCCTGACGCCGGTGCGCGAAATCGACGGCCGCCCTATGCGCAATCCTCTGTCCACGGAGCAATGGCCAGGCCCTGGCCCCCTCTCCCGCAAACTCTCCGACGCCTACAAGCAGCTATGCATCAACGAGTCGACGAGAACACTATGATGCGCGTTTCCCTTATTCTCCTCTCCCCGGTGGGGAGAGGAAGGGGCCCACGCGGAACGCGTGGAAGGTGAGGGGCTGAGAAAATGACCACCATCGCCATGTGGTCCGGCCCTCGCAACATCTCGACCGCCATGATGTATGCCTTCGGCAGCCGCCCCGATTGCACGGCGTGGGATGAGCCCTTCTATGCCTTCTCGCTCGTACACCACGGCAACGACCACCCGCTGCGCGATGAAATCATCGCCGCCAACGACAGCGACTGGAATTCGCTCGTTGCGAAATGCCTGGCCCCCGCCGCCAAGCCCATCTTCTATCAGAAGCACATGACCCATCACATGCTGCCGGGCTTTAACCGCGACTGGATCATCAGGCTCACCAACGCCTTCCTGATCCGCTCTCCCGAACGCGTGCTCGCCAGCTATGCCAAAAAGTGGAGCGATGTGGCGCTCCGCGACATCGGCTTCGTGGAGCAAGTCGAAATCTTCGACATGGTGGCGCAGAAATCCGGCCAAGCTCCCCCGGTGATCGATGCTGAGGATGTGCTGGCCAACCCCGCCGTCCTGCTAGCCTCGCTCTGCGCCGCCTGCCGCATCGCCTTCGACCCTACGATGCTGCACTGGCCCAAGGGCCCCAAGCCCTTCGACGGCGTCTGGGCGCCTCACTGGTATAATGCCGCCTGGGCTTCCACCGGCTTCGCCAAGCCGGAGCCCGCGACAATCGATCTCCCGCCCCATCTCGCGAAAATCGCCGATGCCGCCCGCCCCTACTACGAAAAACTAAAAACCTTCCGGCTCAGATAAATCTTTTCTCTCTATCCCGTCATGCCAGCGAAAGCTCGCATCCCGCTTTGCCTTAACCTGCCATTGAAGCGGGATTCCGGCTTTCGCCGGAATGACGGCTTTGGGGGTGAATGGAGGAATCTCCCTATTCGCCATTCGCTACCTGACGTGCAGCCCCGCCAGCGAAACCGCGCCCGGCGGAGGTGCTGCGGCCTGCCCCGCTTCCTTCTCCACCAGCATCTCGACGCGCCGCAATTCCGTCTGCTCGTCCGCCAGAAGCTCCTGCGCCGCCGTCAACTGGTCCTTCAATTCGGCGATCGACTTCATCAGATTGTCCCGCCGCCCCCGCGCCGATTTCGCCGACAGCGAATAATTGAAATGAGTGGGATCGGACACCCCGTTCCGCCCCTCCTCGATTTTCACCTGGGCGTCGAGGTCGTCATATTTCCGCATGAAATCCTGGATCATGCTTTCGATGTCGGCCGCTTGCCGCCTTTTGTCCTCGGTGCGGAACCGGTGCAGCCTCAAAAGCGTATCGCGTGAACGCATGTGTGTCCTCAACTCAACAAACCGGAGGCGTGAAAGCACGCCCCTTCTCACGCCCGTACGAATCAACTACGCAGGAGATTCCGAAGCGTCGTCGAAGCGATGATGAACGGGTAAGCTTAAGGCTGGGTAAACCCCTTGAGCCCATGTCCCCGCGTGCGTGATCCGTAACCAGCGTTCAGCCAGAAGGTTTTGTTAACCTTTCCGGGCTTATCTTAACGGTGAGCGTTAACGGTTCATTTTTGGGGACATGGGGACCATGAGGGTATTGCTGATCGAAGACGATACCGCGACGGCCCAAAGCATCGAGCTGATGCTGAAGTCCGAAGGGTTCAACGTCTACACGACGGATCTTGGCGAAGAGGGCGTGGACTTAGGCAAGCTCTACGACTACGAC
>JBGTJO010000099.1:0-6841 GCA_041745135.1 Aestuariivirga sp.
CGAAGGCACGCCCATGGCAGCGAATAAGCGGCTGATATCGGTGCTGCGCAAGCTCAGCTTGCCGTTGGTTGCAGCAGCCGTGCCGCCCAGCGTGCCGTTGAAACCCAATCGCGCGCCATAGGCTTCGAGCTTCACGTCGGCGAGGAAACCTTCCGTGAGCGAGCCGGAGCCGGTGACAATCGCCCGCGCCGGGGACTGATCGGTGGTAATGGGCAGGAGGCCTGCAAGCCGGGCGAGGCTTGAGCTCGATTGCGCCTTAAGTTCGGCTGAACCGGAGAGGTGAACGCTTTCAAATGCGGTACTCCCCGACAGAGAGCCCGACGCCGAAATAGTTAGATCGCCGCTGCTGCCGGTCAGATCGAAGCCGGTGACCGGCTTCTCGTCGCGTGTTTTGACGGTGACAGTTCCCTTGAGAGCGGTGGCGCCCAGGCCGCCCGTCCACACCGGATCGCTGCCGATGGGAATAAGGCCGAGAAGCCGCAGGAGACCGCGAGGGTCCTCCGCCTTCACATCGATGCCGATGGAGCCATCGGGACCCGCACCCGTATCAAGCACGAGGCCGGAGGCGTTAAGACTGGCGCCGCCCACCGACCCGATCTCGATCGTCTTGAGGTCTATGCCGCTGGCACCCGAGAGGATATCGACGGTCACAGTGTCGGCCTCCACACCGTTAAGCAGGAGTTGGTCCGCCTTCAATGTAAGGTGAAGATCCCCGGTCCCGTGCGGCAGGAGAAACTTGGCAAGGCCAGCGTTGCCGCCGAAGGAAACCGCCGCAATGCCGCCGGGCATAAGATTGTCGATGTCGAGCTTTCGGGTGTTGATGCGGAGGTCCACAGCACCCCGCCCGCCGGCAGTGACTGAAAGTTCGCCACTGCCCGGCACGCCATCGAGCTCATACTGCGTCTTGGACAGGCGAAATCGCTGATCTGTCAGGTTGAGCTCGGTCTGAAGCTTAAGGCGGCCACGGCTGCCGGTCCAGATCTTCTCGGTCTCCTCCTTGCCCTCGGGCCACAGCCAGAAGGTCAGTTGCCGTAAATCGTTCGATTCAAGCGCCAGGTTGCCGGCGAGCTCGGCTCCCGCTTTGCCCGGGAAGAACACGCCATCGAAGAGTGCTCGCGAGCGGCCCGGCAGCGTGGCCGAGAGTTCGCGCACGCGGATGGCATCTCGATTGGCCTCCATTCGCAGCGCGACGTTCTCAAGCGTTTCGCCACCCCCCGTGAGCGACGTGACCTTGAGCGAACCGGAAACCTTGACCCCTTTCGGCAAAGCAGCCAGTAAGCTGTCCGCGACAGCGAGTGTGCCGCCCTGGCGCAACACGTCATTGACCTGCGCACCCGCCCATTCGCCCAAATCGATCTTGGGGGCGGCGAGATCGACCGCCGCTGAAACCTCGCTGCCCAGCGCCACCTTGGCGCTGCCGCTCATCAGAGAGCCTCCGTCCTCCGGATCAAGCGAGGAGATTTCGATCGCGTCGAAGGCCAGTGCATCGAACGTCGCCACCACTTTTGAGCGTATGAGGAGCGGCCGCAATCGGCCTTCGAAATCGGTTTTGCCTTCGCCCTGGACGGCCGTCTCGATCTGGACATCACCCGCCACGCGGTCGCCTTCGCCGGTGCCGTCGAAATTGAAGACGGGTCCGGAGCCATCGGCATCCGCCAGATGCAGCGAGAAGCGGAACGGGCCATCGGCCGCCCAGATTCCCGTGTTCAAGCTCAGATCGAAATTTTGTCCGCCGTATTGAGCGCCGCTTGCGGTCAGGCGCCAGGGACCTGCAATGCCCGGCGAGGCAAGCCGCGCGCTTGGGAGCTTGAGTTCGACCTCGCCCTTGCCGCGGCGATGGTCGATGAACCGGACTGTGGCATCGTTGAGTGTAATCTGGTCAAGCTTGACCCGGTCCAATAACTGAGCGGCGGCTGGTTCGTCCGGGAGGCTGAAATTCCAGTTGCCCTTGCCATCGGCAGTTCGCTCCAGCGCGACCGTCAGCTTGTCGATTTCAATGCTTTCGACGTCAATCGTGCCATTAAGCAATCCAGCGAGTTGCACGCGGGCCGTAACGCGTCCCGCGCTGGCAAATCGAGCCATTCGAACATCGTCCGCCGTCAGGCTTGGCCAGGGGAATAATCGTATGGATATGGGCCCGGCGATGGTGACTTCACGGCCGGTGAGCTTGCGGCCATAGGTTTCAAGGCCGGCGCGATAGGAGTTCCAATCGACCACCAGAGGCGCGAACAGCGCGGCGATGACCGCCGCCAGCAGCATCACGCCCAGATAGAGGACCGGAGACTTCCAGACTTTCATGGCAGCATCATTTGCCCGTCCATTGCGTCAATCAAGTGGCCACGGGTTGTGCCGTTCCTTGAGATCAGCGTATTCCAGGATCCGACAATAACAGATATCGAGAACCCCGCCATGGCCTTCCCCGCCCCCTTCACAGCCACCATCCGAAAAGTGGAAGAACAGTGGGTGGACTACAACGGCCACTTCAATATGGCGTACTACAACGTGCTCTTCGACCGGGCCACGGATGAGGTTTTCGCGCTGGTGGGCCTTGATCCGGCCTATGTGAAGACCACCGGCTGTTCATTCTTCACGCTGGAGGTGCACGTGACCTATGTGCGCGAGCTGCATGGGGGCGACGAGGTTTGCACCACCGTCCAGTTTCTCGACCATGACGCCAAACGCGTCCATTACGTGCAGCAGATGTTCCACGCTGCCGAAGGCTGGCTCGCCTGCGTCAGCGAGGGCATCGTCATGCATATCGATTTGAAGGCAAGGAAATCTTCGGCTTTTCCACCTGGCATCCTCGCAAAAATCGCCGCCATGCATGAAGTCCACAAAGGACTGCCGGTTCCGCCGCAGGTCGGACACCGCATTGAAATTCCGCGGAAGAGTTGATTTGACTATCGCCACTCTAATGTGCGTGTTTCGCACATGAACAAGCATATCCAGTCAGAAACGTTCCTCCCGCCCTGCACAAGAAACTGATGTCCCGGGCAAGGCAGCAGAACGTGACGCTTTCCGAATATCTTCGCCAGGAGATGGCGCGGATCGCGGCTTTACCCACTCTGCAGGAGATGACGGCGCGATTGAAGCGGTTGCCGCCTGTGAAGTTGCACCCACCATCAACCGAGATGATCAGGCTAGACCGGGAATCGAGGTGATCGTTGTAGATGCGTCTGTCGCGGTAGATTATCTTCTTGCCGCCTGGAAGTGCTAAACACGCTTCGGCGCGCCGGTTTCCAAGGGCAATCGGCAAGAAAAGCCGCTGTCGTTGCGTTCGAGAACTTCGCACAGCTTCGTATCGCTCGCTATCCCTTGTCGCCCCTCATTCAAAGGATTTGGGAATTACGTAATAACATCACTGCTTATGACGCGGCTTACGTAGCGCTGGCGGAAACTTTGGCCATGCCATTTTATACACGGGACAAGAGATTGGCTCGCACCGCCGGGCATTCGGCGAGGATCGTACTCATTTAGTAGTCGATCGTCACGCCGCTGCAATAATCTCGGCGCATTCTTTGTCCAAGTTACAGGCAAGGATGGCCACCGAGAGGAGGCAAACGATGAACCAGGGTTACCAACAGTTCGCGGAAGCGCTAGTCTTTGCTCATGGCGCCAGAGCCGAAACGGAAGCGGCGAAACATGCGATCCTGTGCGAGAAATCAGGCGATACGGAAACCGCCGAACGGTGGCGGCAAGTGCAGCACGCAATCCTATTATTGACGCGCAAAAAGGCCGCCTGAGTTTCGCTTTCGTTCGCACGCTTGCTATATAAGGGGCTTCGAGGATTCGGAGCCCCATGGCCATCAAACCCGTAGATATCGGTGATTTCGACGACGAATTGACGGCCCCGCCCGTGAGGCCTGATAGCCTGTCGTCCCGAGCCCTGCAAAGGGGCGATCCCGCATATCTCAAAGGACTCAATCCCGAGCAGCGGATCGCCGTTGAAACCACCGATGGGCCGCTCCTGGTGCTGGCGGGCGCCGGAACCGGCAAGACAAAGGTGTTGACCACCAGGCTTGCCCATATCCTGGCGACGGGACAAGCCTGGCCAGGACAAATCCTCGCCGTCACCTTCACCAACAAGGCGGCGCGGGAAATGAAGCACCGGATCGGCGCGCTTATCGGCGGCATGGTCGAGGGTATGGCCTGGCTCGGCACCTTTCACGCGATTGGCGTTAAAATCCTGCGCAACCATGCGGAACTTGCCGGACTGAAACCCGGCTTTTCCATTCTCGATACCGACGATCAGGTTAGGCTTTTAAAGCAATTGCTCGAAGCCCACGATATCGACGAGAAGCGCTGGCCGGCACGCCAGCTTGCGTCACTCATCGATGGCTGGAAGAACCGTGGGTTTACGCCCAACAAACTTCCCGCCGGCGAGGCGAACGCCTTCGCCAACGGCAAAGCCGGCGCCCTCTATGCAGAATACCAGCAGCGTTTGAAGGTTGTGAACGCCGCCGACTTTGGCGATCTCCTGCTTGAGGTCCTCCGCATCTTCCAAGAGCACCCGGATGTGCTGAAGCGCTATCAGCAGCGCTTCAAATACATGCTGGTGGACGAGTATCAGGATACCAACGTGGCGCAATATCTGTGGCTCAGGCTTCTGGCCCAGGGCCACCACAATGTGTGCTGCGTGGGCGACGACGACCAGTCGATCTATGGCTGGCGCGGGGCTGAAGTCGACAACATCCTGCGCTTCGAGAAGGATTTCCCCGGCGCCAAGGTGATTCGGCTCGAGCGCAATTACCGCTCCACCCCGCAAATCCTCGGAGCCGCTTCGGGTCTTATCGCCAAAAACGAAGGCCGGCTGGGCAAGACCCTTCACACCGACCGCGGCCAGGGCGAGCCCGTCATCGTGCGCTCGCACTGGGACGGCGATGAAGAAGCCCGCACCATCGGCGATGACATCGAGAACCTGCAAAGAAAGGGCGAGAAGCTCGACGACATGGCAATCCTAGTGCGCGCCTCTTTCCAGATGCGCGCCTTCGAAGACCGCTTCATTGTATTGGGCCTGCCCTATCGGGTGGTGGGCGGCCCGCGTTTTTATGAGCGGGCTGAAATCCGCGACGCGCTCGCCTATTTCAAGGTAACCGCTTCCCCCGACAATGACCTGGCCTTCGAGCGTATCGTCAACACGCCGAAGCGCGGCATCGGCGATACCTCGCTGAAGCGCATGCACGTTCACGCCCGCGCCCTTGGCACTTCGCTTTACCGCGCGGCGGAAGCTTTAGCTCTTACCGACGAATTGCCCGCCAAGACGCGGGGCGCATTGCGTTCATTGATTGAAAGTTTCGCGCGCTGGCGGCAGGCGCTTGCCAGCCTGCCGCACACCGAGCTTGCCGAGATCATCCTGGATGAATCCGGCTACACCGAAATGTGGCAGAATGACAAAAGCCCGGAAGCCCAGGGCCGTCTCGAAAACCTCAAAGAGCTGGTGCGCTCCATGGGCGAGTTCGAGAATATGGCTGGCTTCCTTGAACATATCGCGCTTGTCATGGACGTCGAGCAATCGGCCGACGACGACAAGGTCAACATCATGACTTTGCATTCGGCGAAGGGGCTGGAGTTCGGCACCGTGTTCCTGCCCGGCTGGGAGGAAGGTTTGTTCCCGCACCAGCGCTCGCTCGATGAAAAAGGCCGCGCGGGCCTCGAGGAAGAGCGCCGGCTCGCCTATGTCGGCATCACGCGGGCCAAGCGCCGCGTCTATATCTCCTTCGCCCAGAACCGGCGTGTGCATAATTTGTGGGCGTCTGGCCTGCCCTCGCGCTTCATCGATGAATTGCCGGAAGCGCATGTGGAAGTGGCCCCCATGGCCAACAGCTACGGCGGCCATGGCCTAGGGTCCTATGGCGCCAGCCGCTTCGACGAGGCGAGGCCTTTCACTAACACCTATGCGACACCCGGCTGGCAGCGCGCCCAGGAGCGTTGGGCCAAGGGCACCGCCACCCGCTCCACACCCCATTTCATTGAAGGCGAATTGACGGCGCGCGAAACCGAGGCCGGCCAGTTCGAACGCGGCGAGCGTGTCTTCCACCAGAAATTCGGCTACGGCCGCATCGATGGCATCGACGGCAACAAACTCACCATCGACTTCGACAAGGCCGGCGAAAAGCGCGTCCTCGACTCATTCGTCGAGCGGGCGTGAATCCCTCTTTCCCTTCTCCCATAGGGAGGAGGAAGGGCCCATCGCGAATGCGATGGGAGGATGAGGGGTTTCGGTATTAATCGTTTGGCACCGTAACCCTCACCTTCCCAAGCTTCGCTTGGGCCCCTTCCTCTCCCCGAAAGGGAGAGGAAAAAAGGGCCCACTCATTCATCGAGGCGTTGAGAGCTGCGGCCCGACACCGACGCGCCGGCATCGGGGGTGAGATTGGCGAACCAGTTTACTGAACTCGCGGCGAATAAGGCGACGACGATGAAGGCCACGGCGAAATCGACAACAGCCAGCTCAAAGTTGCCGCGCCAGAATTGCGCGGCTTCGAGAACGAAGGCCGCCAGCACAACCCCCGCCGATAGCGAGAGATGCTGAATGACCGTGTAGAGGCTGGTGGCGTGGCTCATGGCGGGGTTTTCGATGTCAGAATAGGCCATGGCGTTCATGGCGGTGAATTGCAGCGACCGGAGGAACCCGCCCAGGAACAGCAGCGGCAGGACTGCGGCAAAGGCCGTTGACGGAGTAAGGAAGCCGAGGGCGGCAATCGACAGGCTGGCGAGTGCGCCATTTATGATAAGCAGCTGGCGAAAGCCGAAGCGGCGAATGAGGCGCGCTGCCGGAAACTTCATCGAGATGGCCCCCGCCGCCGCGGCACAGGTTAGAAGCCCCGAGCGAAAGGCGCTC
>JBGTJO010000100.1:0-20506 GCA_041745135.1 Aestuariivirga sp.
GGCGGCAGCCCACGATTCGCGGCGGAAATCGGAAGACGGCCTGTGGGAGACGGTCAAGGTCATCATCCAGGCCCTGCTGATCGCCTTTTTCGTCAGAAGTTTCCTCTACCAGCCGTTCAATATTCCTTCTGCTTCCATGTATCCCACGCTGAAGATCGGCGATTATCTTTTCGTCTCAAAACTCTCCTACGGCTACGGCAAATACTCGTTCAACTTCTCGCTTGGCGGTTTCGGCCATGAGATTTTGAACTGCTGCCCCATCGATTTTCCAGGGCGCGCCGTGCTTGCCGACACGCCCGAGCGGGGCGATGTTGCCGTGTTCAAACTGCCGTCTAACACCGATGTCGATTATATCAAGCGGGTCATCGGCCTTCCTGGCGATCGCATCCAGATGATCGATGGCGTTCTCCACATCAATGACGCCGCAGTGAAAAAGGAATCCATCGGCGTCTTCGACAATCGGGATCGTCAGGCCGACGTGAGATCGGGAGACGGGATACCGCTGTTCAGGGAAACGCTTCCCAACGGCGTGTCCTATGATGTGCTGGATACGGGAGACAGCGGCTTTTCCGATAATACGAACGAATACGTCGTGCCCGAAGGCCATTATTTCATGATGGGGGACAACCGCGACAACTCACAGGATTCGCGGTTTCCGGATGTGGGCTATGTGCCGATCGAAAATTACGTGGGCCGGGCGGATATCATCTTCTTCTCGATCTCTCCTGAAGCTTCGCTCTGGGAATTCTGGCGGTGGCCCATGGACATTCGCTGGAACCGCTTCTTCAACCTGATCTGAGCGTTCCCCGGTGGTTCGTTTTACAGCCGCCCGCTACGAGGAAATCGCCAAGAGACTGGGATACGCCTTCAAGGACAGGGCACTGTTGCGCCATGCCCTGACCCACGCCAGCTCCAAAAGCAAACACGACCACTATGAACGGCTGGAGTTTCTGGGTGACCGCGTATTGGGGCTGGTTATCGCCGAATATTTGTTCAGGACTCATCCCAGCCACCGTGAAGGTTATATGTCGAGCCTGCACAGCCAACTCGTGCGCGGCGACAGGTGTGCGGAGGCTGGTCGGGCGCTGGAATTGGCGGAGTTTATCGTGGTTGGCCAGAACGAGAGAGTGAAGGGGCTCAACCTCAACAACACCGTCTTAGGCGATGTCGTCGAGGCGCTGATCGCCGGGATTTATCTCGATGGCGGGTTCGAGGCCGCGCGGAAATTCATCCTCGCCAACTGGAAGCCCTTTCTCACTTTGCCGGCGAAAATCGAGAAAGATGCCAAGACGTTCCTGCAGGAATGGGCGCTGGCAAGATCACTGCCGATACCGGCCTATGGAGTAGTCAGCCGCGAGGGGCCCGAACACGCGCCAAATTTCGTGGTGGCGGTCGAGGTCAAGGGGCGCGAGCCCACGCTTGGGAAGGGCAAGAACAAGAGGGTCGCCGAGCAGGACGCCGCGCTTAAGTTCCTCGCCCGCGAAAATATCAGGACATGACGGACGAACAGGCGCGGGCGGGCTTTTGCGCCATCATCGGCGCTCCCAATGCGGGCAAGTCCACGCTGGTCAACCAGCTGACCGGCGCCAAGGTCGCAATCGTCAGCCACAAGGTGCAGACGACCAGGGCAAGGCTTCGCGCGATCGTGATCGAAGGCCAATCGCAGATCGTGCTAGTCGACACGCCGGGCATCTTCACCCCCCGGCGAAAGCTCGATAGCGCAATGGTAAAAAACGCCTGGAGCGGTGCAAGCGACGCCGATGCGGTCGTGGTGCTGGTGGATGGCCGCACCGGTCTTACCGATGATGTGAGTCGAATCTTCAATGGTCTTCAGACGGCGGGAACGGAAGCCGCGCTGGCCATCAACAAGATCGATCTTGTGCCGCGCGAGCAACTTCTGGAAATCTCCGCAACGCTCAACGCCGGATTTCCATTCGCCGCGACATTCATGATCAGCGCCTTGAAAGGCTCCGGCACCGCCGACCTCAAGAAATATCTGGCAGCCCGAATGCCGGAGGGGCCGTGGCTCTATCCCGGGGATCAGGTGGCCGACGTGCATCTGCGCTTCATGGCGTCCGAAATCACCCGCGAAAAACTCTATAACCGGCTCCATGACGAATTGCCTTATGCCTCAACCGTCGAGACGGAGGGTTGGGAGGAGCGCAAGGATGGCTCGGTCAAGATCGATCAGGTCATCTATGTGGAGCGCGACAGCCAGAAGGCCATCGTTTTGGGCAAGGGCGGCCAGACCATCAAGATTCTCGGCCAGCAGGCGCGCGAAGACATGGAGAAATACATGGAACGGCGCGTCCACCTCTTCCTGTTCGTAAAGGTGCGCGAGAACTGGGCCGAAGACCCCGAGCGCCTTCGCATGATGGGGCTGGATATTTGACACTATTTCCCTCCCCCTTGTGGGAAGGGATTAAGGGTGGGGGTCTCTCCGGCCTATCAACAAAATGCAAACAACACTCTTCTGCAAAACCACCCGACCCCCACCCCACAAGGGGGAGGGAGAATAGGCCAATATGGAATGGCGTGATGAGGGTGTAATTCTGTCCGTGCGCCGCCACGGCGAGACGAGCGCCATTGTCGAAGCGCTCACGTCGGCCCATGGGAGGAGCCTCGGCATCGTACGCGGCGGTCGCTCCCGGACACAGCGCCCGGTGCTGCAACCGGGCAATCGGGTGCAGCTCATCTGGCGCGCGCGGCTTGAGGAGCATCTTGGAAATTTCACCATAGAGGCGCTGTCTCTCAACGCCGGCGCCATCATGGAGGAGCCGTTCCGGCTTGCCGGACTTTCAACCCTGGCAGGCCTCGCCCAGCTTCTTCCCGAGCGCGAACCGCACCAACGCATTTATGACGCGCTTCTGATCATCCTCGAAGCCATCGAACAGGACGATGTCTGGCCCGCACTCCTGGTGCGCTGGGAAATGGGGCTGCTCGATGAGCTTGGCTTCGGCCTCGACCTGTCGAAATGCGCCGCAACCGGCGCGAAGCACGAGCTTGTGTATGTTTCTCCCAAGACTGGACGGGCCGTCAGTGCGGCGGCGGGTGAACCTTATCGAGAGCGGCTACTGGCGTTGCCGCCCTTTCTTATATCGTCCGTTTCCGCCACGCCCGCCGATATACTCAATGGCTTCAAGCTCACGGGCCATTTCCTCGCCCGGCACATCTTCGAACCCCGGGGCATCAACGCGCCCGAGCAGCGGCAATGGGTCATCCGCAACCTCATCGAACGTGGTTGATTTTCCTCCTCCCGGAAGGGGGAGGAAGGAACGCTTTCCCTTCTCCCGTCATTCCGGCAAAAGCCGGAATCCCGCTTTGGTTCGGATAAGTCTGGTATACGAATCGTTTATGGCAATTGAAAAACATCCCCCGCCGTTTGCATCATGGCGAGTCACGGCATTGGCTCGATCTGCATGAAACTATCGACGTCATCGCAGCGCTGGTAGATGAAGTAGCGGGACCCCAGCTTTCGCTGGGGTGACGGATCTACTAGTACGGACAACAACAATGCTCGGACGACTTAATCATGTGGCCATCGCGGTGCCAAACCTTGCCAAGGGCGCTGAGGTCTATCGCAGCATGCTGGGCGCCACCGTTTCAGCGCCGCAGCCCGAGCCGGATCACGGCGTGACCGTGGTTTTTGTTGAACTTCCCAATACGAAAATCGAATTGCTTGAACCGCTGGGGGACAATTCGCCAATCAGTTCCTTTCTTGAGAGGAACCCCTCCGGTGGCATCCATCATATCTGTTATGAGGTGGCGGATATTTCCGACGCCCGCGACAAGCTCAAGGCGGCCGGCGCCCGGGTGTTAGGCGACGGCACGCCCAAGATCGGCGCGCATGGCAAGCCGGTGCTGTTCCTGCATCCCAAGGATTTCTGCGGCACATTGGTGGAGCTCGAACAGGCATGAGCGTCACCAGCGCCATCGCCATCTATTTCATCATCTGGTGGCTGTGCCTGTTCCTCGTCCTCCCTTGGGGGGTTCGCAACGCCCATGAGGCGGGCGAGAGTGTGGCCCAGGGCAATGACGCAGGCGCTCCGCTCAATCCGATGTTGGGGCGCAAGGCGCTGGCGACGACAATCCTTGCGATGTTCGTATTCGGCTTCGTCTACGCCCTCAGGAGCTGGCTGGCCGTCTGAAACAGAAAAGCAGGGCTTTCGCCCTGCTTTTTCCGTTCCGTCCTCCCCAGACCTGGGCCCTACGCTGAACGCATACCGTGGTCTTGTCTGAGGCCACGCTAACACAACCGGAATGCCTGTCACGTTACAAATTGTGGAGCCGGGGGGCCGATCTTGTGTTCCCGGGACTTTCCCGTAAAAGAGCGGAAAACCGGAATTTTCGGGGATTTCATGCGCCTTTCCCAGTATTTCATGCCGATTCTGCGGGAAGACCCCAAGGAAGCCGAGATCGTCTCGCACAAGCTGATGCTGCGGGCCGGCATGATCCGCCAGGAGGCGGCGGGCAGCTATTCCTGGCTGCCCATGGGTTTCCGGGTGCTCAAAAAGATCGAGCAGATCGTGCGCGAAGAGCAGAACAGGGCAGGGGCGCTGGAAGTGCTGATGCCCACCCTCCAATCCGCAACGCTATGGCGGAAGTCCGGCCGCTATGACGCGTACGGCAAGGAAATGCTGCGCATCAAGGATCGCCACGACCGCGACATGCTCTATGGTCCGACCAACGAGGAAATGATCACCGACATCTTTCGCCAAGGGGTGCAGAGCTACAAGGACATGCCCCGCAATCTCTATCACATCCAGTGGAAATTCCGCGACGAGGTGCGTCCGCGCTTTGGCGTGATGCGCGGCCGCGAGTTCCTGATGAAGGACGCCTATTCCTTCGACGTAAGCAGAGAAGCTGGCCAGCATTCCTACAACAAGATGTTCGTGAGCTATCTGCGCACCTTCGCGCGCATGGGCCTCAAGGCCGTTCCGATGCGCGCCGAAACCGGTCCCATCGGCGGCAAGGACAGCCACGAGTTCCTGATCCTCGCGGAAACTGGCGAAAGCCAGGTGTTCTTCGACAAGGATTTCTACGACATGGACTGGAACGCCTTCGACATCGATTACGACGATGTCGGCGCGGTGGCCAAAGTGGTGGATGATTTCACATCGAAATACGCGGCTACAGACGACAAGCACGATCAGGCGGAGTTCGAGCGGATGGTACCGGGAGCTCGGCGGCTTACCGGCCGCGGCATCGAGGTCGGTCACATCTTTTTCTTCGGCACAAAATATTCCGAACCGCTCGATTGCCAGGTGCAAGGGACGGACGGAAAAAAGGTCTTCGTGCAATCGGGCTCATACGGCATCGGCGTATCGCGCCTGGTGGGCGGGATCATTGAAGCCTCCCATGACGAGCAGGGCATCATCTGGCCAGAGCCCGTGGCGCCGTTCAAGGTAGGGCTGATCAATCTCAAAACCGGAGATGCGGAGACAGACTCGGCCTCGGCGAAAATCTACAATGAGCTTGAAGCGAGGGGCGTCGAAGTTCTTTACGATGACCGCGATGACAGGCCGGGTGCCAAATTCACGGCGATGGATTTGGTCGGCCTCCCTTGGCAAGTGCTTGTGGGTCCCCGCGGCCTTAAAGACGGCATCGCGGAGGTGAAGAACCGCAAGACGGGCGCTCGCGAAAATGTGGCGCTCGACCGCGTCGCCGAGCGCTTTTCCACCTGATGGAAAAAACGCTTCCAGATACCAAGCCTTTTGCCTCCTTCGAGTGGATGCTGGCGCTGCGTTACCTCCGGGCGCGCCGCAAGGAGGGTTTCATATCGGTCATCTCGCTCTTCTCCTTCCTCGGCATACTTCTCGGCGTCGCAACCCTGATCGTGGTGATGGCCGTGTTCAACGGTTTCCGCGTTGAGCTGCTCGATAAGATTCTTGGATTCAGAGGCCATGCCGGCCTCTACAAACAAGACGCTTCGCCCATCGGAAATTTCAACGACATCCAGCTTCGCGTCGAGAAGATCGAGGGTGTCGAGCGCGTCATCGCCCTTGTGGAAGGGCAAGCCCTTGCTTCTTCCCTTCGCAGCAGCACAGGCGCGCTGGTGCGTGGCATATCGGCAGAGGACATCGCGAAATTACCCAGCCTGAAAAACGAAAACTTGCGCACCGCGATTACGGAACCGGGCACACCCGACGCGGCGCCGTCCTTCGCGGGCTTTGATGCTTCCGGCGGTGTCGCCATCGGCGAACGCATGGCGTGGCAACATCAATTGGGTCTCGGCAGCTCTATCACCATTATCTCGCCCGATGGTCCCGACACGGTGGTTGGCAACACGCCTTTGATCCGCGCTTACCCCGTGGTGGCGATCTTCAAGGTCGGCATGTACGAGGTCGATGCCAATGTGATCTACATGCCGATCGCCGAAGCCCAGGATTTTTTCAGCACGGGAGAAGGCGCCACTACGCTGGAAGTGAGCGTGGATGATCCCGACCGCATCGAAGCCTATCAGCCGGCCATCCTCTCGGCCATCAGCCCGGACATGATGATGCAAAGCTGGAAGCAGCGCGATCTCACCATATTCAACGCGCTCGCCGTCGAGCGCACGGTGATGTTCTTTGTCCTGACCATGATCATCCTTGTGGCTGCTCTCAACATCGTCTCCGGCCTCATCATGCTGGTGAAGGACAAGGGCCACGACATCGCTATCCTGCGGACCATGGGGGCGACGCGCGGCGCCATCCAGCGGGTGTTTTTCATCACCGGCGCCGCTATCGGCCTCACCGGCACGATCGGCGGCTTTATCGCGGGTCTCGTCATCTGCCTCAATGTCGAGCATATCCGCCAGTTCATCCAGTCGCTCGCCGGCATCGAGCTCTTTAAAGAGGAGCTTTATTTTCTCGCCAAACTACCTGCGATCATGGATCCCTTTCAGACGTTCCTTGTCCTTGCGATGTCGCTGGCCTTGTCTTTCCTGGCAACGCTTTATCCAGCCTGGCAGGCCGCGAAGCTCGATCCCGTCGAAGCCCTGAGGTACGAGTGAGCCAGGCGTTGCCGGCCCTGGCGCTCAAAGGCGTGGCGCGCACCTACGCCGAGGGCGCAGGCAAGCTCGATATCTTTCACGATCTCAATCTTGAGGTTTATGCGGGAGAGATCGTAGCTCTCGTCGGCCCTTCAGGTTCGGGCAAGTCATCGCTGCTTCATATCGCAGGGCTGCTGGAAGCGCCGACGGCCGGTGAAGTCCACATCGCGGGCCAGAACTGCACCGCGCTCGATGACACGGCGCGCACGCGCATCCGCCGTGTCGGCATCGGCTTCGTCTACCAGTTCCATCATCTGCTGCCTGAATTCAACGCCATCGAGAACGTGATGATGCCGCAGCTCATCGCGGGCGAGAGCCGGGATGCCTCCACCATCCGCGCGAAGGAATTGCTTACAAGACTGGGCCTCGGCTCCCGCCTCAAGCACCGCCCCGCCGAACTGTCCGGCGGCGAACAGCAGCGCGTCGCCATGGCGCGCGCCATCGCCAACCGGCCGCTGCTGCTCATCGCCGATGAGCCAACGGGCAATCTCGATCCGGCGACGGCGGCGCATGTGCATGAGGAATTGTTGCGCCTGATCCACGAGGAGGGCCTCGGCGCCTTGGTCGCCACCCATAATCACGAACTGGCCGCGGGCATGAGCCGTATCGCGCGGCTGGAGCAGGGCAGGATTTTCGAGGGATAGTATGAAGGCGGTTTTTTCGGCATTGCAACTGGGCCACGCGCCCACCCGTTTCCTCAGCAAGGGCAACATCGTCCCCTATCCGGATCAACCGGAACGGGCGAGAATGCTGCTTGAAGGCGCGCGCCAGGCCAACGCCAGCATCTGCGCCGCCCGCCGGTTCGACGCCTCGATCTATGACGGCATTCACGACACGGACTATCTGAATTTCCTGACGACTGCTTTTGCGCGATGGCAGCAGCTTGAAGGCGCGGGGCCGGAGCTAATGCCCAGTCTCCGCCCCACTTTCCCCCCTCTTGTTCACAGCGAGAACATCACGGCGGAGGCGGGCCGGTATTTGATGGACTTCTCCTGTGCGATCACCGCGCACACCTGGAAAGCCGCGGAAGCATCGGCGATGACGGCGGTGACTGCGGCCGATCTCGTGCTCAAGGGCGAGGGGCTTGTCTATGCCTTGTGCCGTCCGCCCGGCCATCACGCCTATGGCGACCGGGCCGGCGGCTTTTGCTATCTCAACAACTCAGCCCTGGCCGCGCAACACCTACGAGGAGTCCATGAGCGAGTAGCAATCCTCGACATCGACGTGCATCACGGCAATGGTACGCAGGACATTTTCTATGAAAGGCCCGACGTGTTCACCGTATCCATCCACGCCGACCCCATGGACTACTACCCGTTCTACTGGGGAGGTGCTGAGGAAACCGGCGATGGCGAAGGCCAAGGCTTCAACCTCAACGTCCCTCTACCTGTCGGCAGCGATGACGACACCTGGCTCGACGCCATTGCAACGGCACTGGCCCGCATTCAGGCCTACGATCCCGGCGTCCTGGTAATCGCGTTAGGCCTCGACGCCCACGAGGCCGACCCGCTTCAGGGGGGCAAGGTAACCCATGCCGGCTTCGCCCGCATCGCAAGAGAAATCGCCTCCCTGTCGCGCCCCACCGTGATCGTGCAGGAGGGCGGCTACCTCACCGAGCACTTGTCCGAGAACCTCGCCATGTTCCTCACGTCCTATGAAGGTGCCCTGCAGTTGCCTGTGAATGAAGCGGCGGAATAGGAGATCTACCATTACTCTTTTCTTGCCGTCACCCCAGCGAAAGCTGGGGTCCCGCTTCGGAACGAAATTTCGTCAAATGGTCACGTTTCAAAGCTGGATTCCAGCTTGCGCTGGAATGACGGCATAAAGGGAATGAAATTTATCTGCGTATACCCCGCCCTCAAATTGCCTGTGAATGAAGCGGCGGAATAGGCTGCAAAAGGCGTTCGCGCCCGCTACATTCGGGCCATGGCGAACGATTCCAGCAGCGGTGTGACCTTCATCCATTTGCGGACGCATTCGGCCTATTCCCTGTCCGAAGGCGCCCTGCCCATCAAGCAGATGGCCGCGCTGACCAAGGAGGCCAGGATGCCTGCGGTCGCCATCACCGACACGGGCAATCTTTTCGGCGCCTTGGAATTTTCCGAAGTCATGGTGGAGAAGGGCATCCAGCCCATCATCGGCTGTACCTTGAAAGTCGATATGGCGGTCGCCTCCTCGGAGGGAAGCCTCCGCCAGCAACCGGGACTGCGTAAACTCCCGTCCCTGGCTTTGCTCGCCAAGGATGAGGCGGGCTACCGGAACCTCATGAAACTGTCGAGCCGGGCCTATCTCGACACGGCGGCAACCGCCGAGCCCCATGTGCCACTGGCGCTCCTGCAAGCTCACAGGGAGGGGCTGATCTGTCTGACCGGAGGACCTGCGGGACCGGTCAATGAAGCGTTGCTGCAAGCCCAGATGGGCCTCGCGCGGGCCCAGGCCGAGACCTTGCAGCGTATTTTCGGCGACAGGCTCTACATCGAATTACAGCGCCACGGCACGGAAGCCGAGCGCGCGGCCGAACCGGGACTTGTGGAACTCGCTTATGAGCTCGACATCCCGCTCGTTGCCACAAACGAAGCCTATTTCGCGACACCCGATGATTATGCCGCCCATGACGCGCTGATCTGCATCGCGGAGGGCGAGGTGATCGCCGCGGAAAACCGAAGGCAGTTGACGCCGGAGCATTATTTCAAATCGCAAGCCGCCATGGCGGCCCTGTTCGCGGATATCCCGGAGGCCATCGCCAACACCGTGGAAATCGCCCGGCGCTGCGCCTTCCGCGTGAGATCGCGCCAACCCATTCTTCCTCGTTTTGCTGAAGGCGACGAAGGCGATGAATTGCGCCGGCAAGCCCATGAAGGGTTGACGTTGCGGTTACAGGCGCGCGGCATGGTCGAAGGTTGCAGTCCCGAGGACTATCTGAAGCGGCTCGACTTCGAACTCGACGTCATCGTCAACATGCACTTCTCGGGCTATTTCCTGATCGTCGCCGATATCATCAAACATGCAAAGGCAAAGGGCATTCCGGTGGGGCCGGGGCGTGGCTCCGGTGCGGGCTCCATGGTCGCCTATGCGCTCACCATCACCGACCTCGATCCTTTCCGTTTCAATCTTCTGTTCGAGCGCTTCCTGAACCCCGAGCGCGTCTCCATGCCGGATTTCGACATCGACTTCTGCCAGGACCGGCGCGATGAGGTGATCGAATACGTGCAGCAGCGCCACGGCGCCGACAAGGTGGCGCAGATCATCACCTTCGGCAAGCTCCAGGCCCGCATGGTGACGCGCGACGTGGGCCGCGTGCTGCAAATGCCCTATGGCCAGGTGGATCGCCTGTCGAAGCTGATCCCGATGAACCCAACCAATCCGATCGGCCTGGCTCAAGCCATCGAAGGGGAGCCACGGTTGCAGGAAGAGCGCGACCGCGATCCCATGGTGAAGCGGCTGTTCGAGATCGCGCTCAAGCTCGAGGGCCTCAACCGCAACGCTTCCACCCATGCGGCGGGCATCGTGATCGGCGACCGCCCGCTCGAAGAACTTGTGCCACTCTATCGCGATCCGCGCTCGAGTCTGCCAGCCTCGCAATTCAATATGAAATATGTGGAGAAGGCGGGCCTGGTGAAGTTCGACTTCCTCGGCCTTAAGACGCTCACCGTCATCGACAACGCCCAGAAGATGATCCGGCGGCGCGAGCCTTCCTTCGATATCGACCGCATTTCCTATGACGATGCGAAGACCTACGAAATGCTGGGCCACGGCGATACGGTTGGGGTGTTCCAGCTGGAAAGCTCCGGCATGCGCGACGTTCTCAAAAAGATGCGCGCCGATCGCATCGAGGACATCATCGCCATCGTTGCCCTCTATCGTCCCGGTCCCATGGACAACATTCCGCGCTTCATCGCCTGCAAGCGGGGCGAGGAGCCGCCGGATATTCTGCATCCGCTTGTCGAAGATATCCTGAAAGAGACCTACGGCATCATGGTCTATCAGGAACAGGTGATGGAGATCGCCCGGCGGCTTGCGGGCTTTTCGCTGGGCGAAGCCGACCTTCTGCGCCGCGCCATGGGCAAGAAGATCAAGTCCGAGATGGACGCCCAGAAACAGCGCTTCACAGATGGCGCTGCCAAGAACAGCATCCCCGCCATACAAGCTGCTTCCATCTTCGATCAGGTCGCCAAATTCGCCGGCTACGGCTTCAACAAATCGCACGCGGCGGCTTACGCGGTGGTCGCCTATCAAACCGCCTATCTCAAAGCCAATCATCCCGTAGAATTTTTAGCGGCGTCCATGTCGCTCGACATGGGCAACACCGACAAGCTCATGTCCTTCCGGCAGGAAGCCCAACGCGCCGGCGTCAAGATCGCGCCGCCTTCGATCAACGCCAGTAGCGTCGATTTCGCGGTGAAGGACGGCGCGATAATCTATGCGCTCGCGGCTCTCAAAAACGTGGGTGAGGGCGCCATGGAGCATCTGGTGGCAACCCGCGAGGCGGGCGGGCCCTTCACGTCGCTCGGCAGCTTCGCGCGGCGGATCGATGCACATCAGGTCAACAAGCGCGCCCTCGAAAGCCTCGCAAGGGCCGGTGCATTCGATAGCCTCAACCCCAACCGGGCGCAGATTTTGGAGGGGACGGAGCTGATTCTGTCCCTGGCCAATCGCACATCTTCGGAGAAAGAGGCGGGCCAGAACGATCTCTTTGGCTCGCTGCAAGGCTCATCGGATGAGCTGGTGCTACCGCGGCGTGACGCGTGGCTTCCCCTGGAAAAACTCGCGCAGGAATTCGAAGCGGTGGGTTTCTATCTCTCGGGCCACCCGCTCGATGACTACGTGAAGCCCTTGGCCAAGCTCGGCGTCGAAACCTGGGCCTCCTTCCATGAGAAGGCGCTGACCAAAGGCGCAACCGCGGCAAAGCTCGCGGGCACGGTGATGCACCGTCAGGAGCGGCGATCCAAATCCGGCAATAAATTCGCTTTCGTCGGCTTCTCCGATCCCACCGGCCAATTCGAGGCCATCTGCTTTTCCGACACATTGGTTCAATACCGCGATCTGCTCGAACCCGGCACGGCGGTGATTGCCAAGGTTGAAGCCGACGTCGAAGGAGAAGAAGTGAAATTGCGTCTGCAGAGCGTCGAGGTGCTCGACAAAGCGGCGGCCACCATGTCCACGGGACTCACAATTTTCGTACGCGACGTGAAGCCGCTCGACTCCATTGCCCAACGCCTCGTCAACGGTGGCCGCGCACCTGTCCGCCTCGTCGTGCTCATGGATAAAGGCCGCGAAGTGGAACTAACGCTGGGCAGCAAGTTCACCGTGACGCCACAAATCAAGGGCGCCATCAAAGCGATCTCCGGCGTCGTGGACGTTCAGGATCTCTGAGCAGCCGCCCGGTGGGTCGTGGGCGGCTTCTGTGTGACGATGAGCCTGTCGATTCTCCGGCCATCGAGATCGACCACCTCGAAATGAAAACCGCGCTCGTCGAATGATTCGCCTGCTGCCGGAAGCCGCCCCAACCGGTCCAGCACGAAACCGGCCACGGTGTGGTAATCGCTGGTCTCCGGAATCGGCATGCCGAGCCGCGAGGCGAGAAGATCGATGGGCGTGCCGCCGGACACCAGCAGGGAGCCATCGTCGCGCTCCACGATATCCGGATCGGCTTCGCTGTCGTCATGGCGGAACACGCCCACAATGGCTTCGAGAATATCGGCCGTCGTGACGATTCCCTCGAAATGGCCATACTCGTCATAGACGAGGCCGAAATGCACGTCCGATTCCTTGAGGCGGTTGACCACGTCGAGCGCATCGAGCGTGTCTGGAATGACAGGCCCTTCCTTTACCAATTGCTTGATGTTGGGAGTCCGCCGTTTCAACAGGGCGGCGGCTACATCCTTGGCCTGGAGAACACCCAGGATGTTATCAGGGCTCTCCTCATAGGCAATGAAGCGCGAGTGGCCGCTTGCCGCGATCTGCTTGCCGATCTTCGATGGCGTCTCCTTGACGTCGATCATCTCTACATCGGCGCGGGGCGTCATGACGGTTCGCACCAGCCGGTCGCCCAGGCGCATGACGCCGGTGATCATGCTACGCTCCTCGGGTTCCAGCACGCCCGCGGTCTCTGCTTCGGCGATCAGCGCATGGATTTCGGCGTCGGTCACGGTCTCGTCCTTTGTCCGGGTTTGACCAAGCAGCACCAGGAGCATCCGGCCGGAACGCTCGAGCAGCCAAACGAGGGGAGAGGATACTTTCGCGAGGATCGTCATGGCGGGCGATACCAGGCATGCGATCCTCTCCGGATTGCGCAAGGCGATTTGCTTTGGCACCAATTCGCCAACGATCAGGGAGAGATAGGTGATCACGCTGATGACCAGGCCGAAACCGAGTGGTTCCGCTACACGTTCCGGCAAGCCCAGCATCATCAGCCAGCCCGTGGCGCGCTCGCCGAGCGTCAGCCCCGAGAACACGCCGGCCATGATGCCGATCAGCGTGATGCCGATCTGAACCGTGGATAAGAAGCGGCCCGGATCCGCGGACAGCGCCAATGCCCGGCGCGCGCCATTGACCTTCCGGTTCGCCATGGCGCGTAGCTTCGCGGCCCGGGAGGAGGCGACCGCAAGCTCCGACATGGCGAGCACACCGTTCAGCACGATGAGGAAGAGAATGAGGATTATTTCGAAAGTCAGCATGGCTGCATCAGCATAGGTGCCGACAGCCCTATCTACAACTTCTCAAACTCCGTCATCCCGAACGACGGAGGAATTGAGCTAGCGAACCTGCTCGTGGAGCTCGGAGCGCTCCAGCGGCTTCACGAATTCAATGCCGATGCCGTTCTCGAGATAGCGCACCACGCGACCGCGCATTTTCCCAAGCAGAAGCTGAGTGCCAAGGCTTGGCATGACATCCACCTTCACCGCAGCACCCGACAGCGAAATATCCATCACTTCGCAATGATATTCACGGCCGTCCGGCATAATGATTTGGGAACGCTGCTCGCGCGGTTCGATGCGGGCATGGCGGCGGTCTTCGGATGTGTTGTTTTTATTCTTTTCGACAAGCCAGCGTAGCCGGGTCTCGAGGCGTTCGCGCCGCGCTCCGGTGAGCGAAAATTTCACCCGGAAGCCGCCCTGCACAGTCTCTCCGGAAGTGGCTTCGATGCGCCCAAGCTCTTCGAGATAGGCGACGATTGTCTGCCCCATTGCCGGCACCTGTGTGGTGACGAAGGTGGCGCCGTCAAGGGAAAGGCCATGGACCTGGCAGGGATGCTCGCTCATGTCAGGCAGCATGAAACGGCCAAACAAGGCCTGTTCGATCGGGCCAACCGGCGGTTGATCCGCCGGCGCCTCAACCTTGGCATTAGCGCTCACGCTCACGATTCCCCCAGGCTTGGATAGGCCAAACCTAAGGCCAGGAGCGTAAAGGACGGGTTAAGGCCCGCAACCCGAGGTTTATCAGGTGGCCCGGCCACCCCTTATGAGTTGGAAGGGCCGGAGGGGGCGCTGGTCCTGTTGGCTTACCAGACGATCCCCTGGAAGGTGCTCGGTCCAGATGCTTCTGGCGCCGGATAGTTCAATGGCGGAAATGGCGCGGTGACCCAGGGTTTGAGTTTCCCGGAAAGGGAAGACGCCGCCGAAAATATGGATGCTGCCATCGTTGGCCTGGAGCGGCAGGCCGATCAGCTCGGCTCCGATTAACTGGTTAAGGTCGGTGAACATGCG
Organism: Aestuariivirga sp.; assembly: GCA_041745135.1. Taxonomy (GTDB): domain Bacteria; phylum Pseudomonadota; class Alphaproteobacteria; order Rhizobiales; family Aestuariivirgaceae; genus Aestuariivirga. The sequence continues at coordinate 14,740 of JBGTJO010000100.1, forward strand.
GAAGCGCAAGAGGCAAGGCTGCAGGCGGTGTACCACGCTGCCGAAGAAGCGCTTGACCACATCGGTTTCGAAGCTGTCCCAGCCGAGGAGGGCGTCGGTTCCGGTTAGCTCGTGCCGGTAAAGGTTGCAGACCGCCGTTCCGGCAAGACGCCAACGGAAACCGCCCGTCGCGGGGAGAAATTCAATGAGGACCAGGTTGGGGACAAGCTCCCGGATTTGTCTCAGGTCCAAAGCGCTGCGCCTCGGCGCCGCCGCCTCGGCCCGCATTACCTCCCAGAAGCTGAACAGGGCGCGGCTGCCCGGATGCAATATCTGCGATTGGGCTTGGCTTGCTTCGCTCTCTTCGTTAACCAGCATTTCTGCATCCTTGTGGCGGCCAACGCCCATGTCCCATTCATGAACGCGTGCGTCCGAAGGTGCAGCGGCCATGCCAGCCGGAAGGGCCCACGGCTTGTCCCAATTTGCGAATGACAACGAGGAGCGGGCGGGCCCCATTTTCCAGTCGCCGCCCGTGGTCCTGGCGACAATCGCGATACTGTTTCTAATCCACCTGGCCTTGCAATATGCCGGCGAAGATTGGCAAATCCTGGCCCTTTACTACTCTGCCTTCCTCCCGGAACTCATGGGTTCGCAGCCTTGGCGCTTCCTCACCTATGCATTCCTTCACGGTAGCTGGCCCCACCTCATCTTCAATTGCCTGTGGCTTCTGATTTTCGGCTCCGTGGTGGCGCGTTACCTGGGTGCGCTTCGCTTTCTCCTGCTGTCGGCGGGCTCAGCCATTGCCGGGGCGCTCGTCACGCTCTTGCTACACTGGGGCGAGGACTATCTGATGATCGGCGCCTCGGGAGCGGTGTCGGGGCTGATGGCGGCGGCGGTTCCCATCATGTATGGCCGCGGACGGCTCACCGCAGGCTGGCGCACCGGCGATCCGCTGACCACGCGCGCGCTGACCCCGTCCCAGCTTCTGCACAACCGCAACGCGTTGATCTTCACTTTGGTTTGGCTTGCCATCACGCTGATGTCGGGCGCAACCGGCTTCACCGGCACTTCCTTCTTGTCGGAAGGCGGCATCGCCTGGGAAGCGCATATCGGCGGCTTCATCGGAGGGCTTGCAGGTTTTTATTTACTGCAAGGCGGCGTGGTGCGCCCGCGCTAGCGATGTGCTAGAGTTTGCTTGGTCGTAAGTACGGAGGATTATCATGTCGGTTGCTCACATCCTCAAGCAGAAGGGCAACGCGGTTATCACGGTTGAGCCATCGCAAACCTTGCACGAGGTGGCCGGTATACTCGCCAAGCATCGCATCGGCGCCGTCATTGTCGTTGATCCCGCAGGCGCTCTCGCGGGCATCGTGTCCGAGCGCGACGTTGTACGGGCGCTGGCCAATGAAGGGGCCTCGGCGCTCACGCGGACGGCGCGCGAATTCATGACGGCGAAAGTGCGGACCTGCAGTCCGCGCGATACGGAAGCGGGCCTCATGGGTTTGATGACCGAACACCGCATCCGCCATCTCCCGGTTGTCGAAGACGGCAAGCTAGCCGGCATGATCTCGATCGGCGACGTCGTGAAGCTCAGAATCGAAATGATCGAACGCGAAGCCGAAGAAATGAAGAGCTACATCGCCTCGGCGGGGTAACGACTTCCCGCTTTCCCAATTGCGTCATTCCAGCGGAAGCTGGAATCCCGCTTTTTGTGTTTGGGGCTGGATTCAGCTTCCGCTGGAATGACGGTAGAAAAGATCTAGCGGAATTCCAGTTTTCCGTCTTTTACTCGCCGATAGAAACAACTCCGTCTTCCGGTGTGACATGCGGCCTCCTTGCGGCCAACCGGCACCGCCCTCACTTGTAAAACATCCTGGTCGCAATCGGTCAGGAGTTCGCGGACTTCCAACACCTCGCCGGAGGTTTCGCCCTTTTTCCACAGGGCTTGACGCGAGCGGCTCCAGAAGTGCGCCTGGCCCGTCTCAAGAGTAAGCCGCAACGCCTCCGCGTTCATGTGAGCGACCATGAGCAGCGTGTTGTCCCGCGCATCGGTGACGACCGCGGTAATGAGGCCCTGCGAATCGAACTTCGGCTGAAACGCGGTGGTTTCCTCGCGTGCCCCCGCCACTAGAGAGGAAAGGCGCCCGAGGGCTGACGCACCAGGTTGATGAAGCGGGCCTGCAGCACCGGGTTCGATTTGAATTCGCCCGTGAACTGCGTGGTGATGGTGGTGACGTTGCGCTTGCTGATGCCGCGCATCGACATACAGGTGTGCACCGCCTCCAGCATCACGGCCACGCCACGCGGCGCCAGCTCCCCATCGATGCAGTTGGCGATCTGCGCCGTCATCGTCTCCTGCGTCTGCAGGCGGCGCGCATAGATGTCGACCACGCGGGCCAACTTCGAGATGCCGACCACGGCCTTGGTGGGCAGATAGGCCACATGAGCGCGACCGAGGAAAGGTGCGATGTGATGCTCGCAATGCGAATTGAACTCGATGTCGCGCAGCATGACGATGTCATCATAGCCGCCGGCCTCCTCGAACGTGCGGGAGAGGGCCTCGACCGGGTCTTCATCATAGCCGCTGAAATATTCGCGGAACGCCTTGGCCACTCGTCCGGGCGTATCCAGCAGGCCTTCCCGGTTCGGATCGTCGCCTGCCCAGGCCAGCAGCGTACGAACGGCCTCTTCCGCCTCATCCCGGGAAGGGCGTTTAATCGGCGCCTTTGTGGGACCGGACTCGTTGCGCGAAAGCTTCTTAATAATGGCGTCCATGTTCCTGTGCTCTAAACCTTTTCTCCGGGAGAGGCGGCTCCCATATCATGGGCGGTTACCCCAGGCAAACCGCGAGCTTGGCCGCGTTTTGCGGACAGGGTAGGATATGAGAATGATCAACGAAATTTACAACAAGAGGATATTGGAGTTCGCGGCCGATATTCCCGCCTTGCATCGCTTGCCCGATGCCGACGCTTCCGCCGTGGCCCACTCGCGGCTCTGCGGCTCCAAGGTGACGGTCGATCTTAAGATGAAGGATGGTGTGGTGACGGACTTCGGCCACGACGTGAAAGCCTGCGCCTTGGGGCAAGCCTCATCCTCGATCATGGCGCGGCACGTCGTGGGCTCCACGGGGAAGGAGCTCAAGTCCTTGAAAGAGGAGATGCATCGCATGCTGAAGGAAAATGGCCCGCCGCCAACCGGCAAGTGGAACGACTTGGAAGCCCTTGTTCCCGTGCGTGATTTCAAGGCCCGCCATGCCTCGACATTGCTGACCTTCGATGCCGTGGCCGATGCGGTGGCGCAGATCGAGGCCAAGGAAAAAGTCCCGGTCCATGGCTGATAGCGCCCCGTCGTTCGTTAACGCTGCAGACCTGCCATCACGCTCCGGCACCAACTATCCCGCAAGCGTCGCAGCCGCCGTTCGAGGCCGCGAAAAGCGCGTGCTGGGAGACCCCTTCGGGCTGGATCAGTTTGGCGTTAACCTGACGACCTTGGCGCCGGGCGCCGCATCCTCTCACCGTCATTGGCACGAGCGCGAGGACGAGTTCATCTATGTGCTCGATGGCGAGATCGTTCTGCTCGATGACGCAGGAGCGCACAGACTCACCGCAGGAATGTGCGTAGGCTTCAAAGCCGGCGTCGCCAACGGCCATTGCCTCATCAACAAGTCAAACGCGCCAGCGACCTTTCTCGAAGTAGGCAGCCGCTCGCCCGATGAATGCTCCTCTTATCCCGATATCGATCTGAAAGGGGTGAAGGCTGGCGGCAAATGGTTGTTTACGAAAAAAGACGGAAGCGCGTATTAGCACCTCTCCTTTGGGAGAGGTCGACCGCCGAAGGCGGGCGGGTGAGGGGATCGGCTATCAATTGTGGGAGCCAGTCCCCTCATCCTCCCATCGCTTTGCGATGGGGCCCTCCTTCTCCCCTAGGAGATGGGAAAATGCTCAGTGCCGCTTCTTCTCGATATCCGGCGCCCGTGGGAAACGCGACTGCAGATCGCGGTCGGTGACGCTCATGTGGTTGCGCGTGTATTGCTCACTGGCGTCGCGGAGCGGCTGGAAATCCCACGGGAAGTGGTGGCCGCGCTTCAGCGCCTCGAACATTAGATGGCGCGATTGCTGGCTGCGCAGCACCTCGGTGTTGATGCGCGCGATGTCGAACTTCGCTTCCACCTCTTTGCGGAACTGCCCCGCCAGCGGATGCCTGGCGGCGAGATTGTTCATCTCATTGGGATCGTCGATGAGATTGAAAAGCTGATCGGGATCGGCCGGCGTGTGGATGAACTTCCAGGGACCCCGGCGCAACATATACAGGGGGGCGATTGCACCCTCTGCCAGATATTCTCCCCAGGCGGTGGCGTTGGCGTTTTCCGGAACTCCCGTGAGCAGCGGATAGAGCGAACGGCCATCGATCTCGCGAGCCAGCTTTGCACTGCCGCCATGGCCGATATCGGAAATCGTCGGCAGGAGATCGGCGAGAGAAACCGGTTCCTTCACGCGGCGCGTGGCAAAATTCTTCGGCGACCAGACGACCAAAGGAACGTGCGCCGATGGTTCAAGATAGGACATCTTGTACCAAAGGCCGCGTTCGCCAAGGAAATCGCCGTGGTCGGATGTGAAGACTATGACGGTGTTATCGAGCTTCCCCGTGGCTTCCAACGCCGCGATCATCTGGCCGAGGAGATCATCGATGTAGCTGATGTTGGCATAGTAGCCATGCCGCGCGGCGCGGAGATCGACTTCCGTCACCTTATAATCATCCATGGCGGAGACATCATAGAGGCGCTGGCTATGCGGATCGAGGTCGCCACGTTCCATGCGCGCGACTTTCGGCAAGTCGATATCCTCATCGCGATAAAGATTCCAGAACTTCGCCCGCGCCGCATAAGGATCGTGCGGGTGCGTGAAGGATGCCATGAGGCAGAAGGGCTTGTCGTTCTCGAAACGGGTGTAATCGTAGATTTTGCGGACTGCGAGAAAAGCCACCTCATCGTCGAACTCAAGCTGATTGGTGATCTCGGCCACGCCCGGCTGCAGCACGCTCGTCATATTGTGATACCACCAGTCGATGCGCTCCTGCTTCAATCGCCAGTCGGGCGTCCAGCCGAAATCGGCTGGATAAATATCGGTGGTGAGGCGCTCCTCCAGACCGTGCAGTTGATCGGGGCCGACGAAATGCATCTTGCCGGAGAGGCATGTTTTATAGCCTGCGAGCCGCAGATAGTGCGCCCAGGTGGGAATCGAGGAGGGAAACTCGGCGGCGTTGTCATAGACGCCGGTGCGCGAGGGCAGGAGGCCATTCATCACCGTCGCCCGCGCCGGCGCACACAAAGGGCTCGTCGAATAGCAGTTCTCGAAGACGACCCCTTCGGCGGCAAGGCGCGAGAGGTTCGGCGTGTTGACGAGCCGGTGCCCGTGGAAAGGCAGGAACTGTGCCGCCAACTGATCGGCCATGACGAAGAGTATGTTGGGCTTTGTCGAGGTCATGCGCGCGCTCTATATCTTCACGGATGAAAACCGTTCTGATCGCGGTCATCCGGTTCTACCGGCTGACACTATCCGGCGTTACCGGCCGCCGGTGCCGCTATTTACCGACATGTTCGGAGTATGCCAGCGACGCCATCGAGAAGCATGGGACGTGGCGCGGCGCGCTCCTGGCGCTTTCGCGCATCGCGCGCTGCCATCCCTGGGGCGGAGATGGGTTCGACCCGGTGCCGGATACCTATGTGGGACCCATCTGGCGCACAAAAAAAGGGGCCCCGGAGGACCCCTGATCTTGTGCCGTGCGAGAG
>JBGTJO010000101.1:0-6053 GCA_041745135.1 Aestuariivirga sp.
GACCTGATCGCCGGCCTGGCCGCCAAGCTTCTCGATCTGGATTTTCTGGTCGGCCGCAACGCGATATTGCTTGCCGCCCGTCTTGATGACTGCGTACATGGACTTTGAGCCTTTTTATACCGCGCCCTTTGGCGCCGCTGATAAACTCGGTTGGTTCAGCGGACTTTGTCGTTCGAGTTGCCGGAGGCAGCGCATGCGTGGCACCAGGCCAAAGCCGGGCGCGACGGGCGTTCTATTAGGGGCAAGCCATTGCAGTGTCAACCGGCGGGCCAGGGGCGAAAGTGCCATCTTGACCGTCTCTTCATACTACGAGACACTGGCGGAATGACCGTGGCGTTTGGTGCAGGCATGCGTGTGGCAGTGGCAGGTGTCCTGCTGGCGCTGCTCGCCATCACCACTACCGCCGCGACCAAGAAAAAAGCCGCGTCCCTGGACCCACCCATGACGGTGGTCGTGGTCCGGAGCAGCATTCCAAGCTGTGAACCTGACTGTCCCCAGTGGATCTCAGCGCAGGGCCGCATCACCGCGAGCAGCCCGGCTGTCTTCAAGAAAGCCCTTAAACTTGCGGGCAAGAAGCGGCTTCCGGTCATCATCACCTCGCCTGGCGGCGATGTCGACGCAGCGCTTGCCATCGGCAAACTGATCCGCGCCCGGCAGCTCGATGTGGCCGTGGGCTGGACTGTCTTCTCAGGTTGCGCGCCCGGCCAAAAGGACTGCAAGCCGGGCGTCTACAAAGGCACGGTTTTAACCTATGGCTCCTATTGCGCCTCCGCTTGCCCGTTTATTCTGGCGGCCGGCCAGCAGCGGCTGCTGGGGTGGGGCGCCATGGTGGGCGTGCACAAGATCAGCACCACGATGATCCAGGACCGCTCGCTCTACCGCGAGAAATATATCATCGTGAAAGGCAAGAAGAAAGTGTTGAGCCGCACGCTCGTAAGCCGCAAGCCGGCGAAAAGCTATGTGACGACCAAGCTCGCCAAATCCCACCGCCGCAAGCTCACCGCCTATCTGAAAACCATGGGTGTCGGCGTCGAGCTGATCAAGCTCTTCGACAAGGCTCCGCCGACTTCGATCTATATGCTGACCGCCGATGAAGCTAGCTCGACCAAACTTGTGACCGCATTCAGTCCCGCCGCAAACCTGGTCGGCACCTATCTGTGCTCAGGTCCAACCCCCGCCGACAATTGCGTGACCCAGTCGCCTTAGCGCGGCATCAAGGCCCAGTAGTCGAGTTCCAGGATAACGCCCGGCTGTTCCGCCGTTCCATCCGTCACGGGATAATCCGTACACGGCAGATCGCGGGTAGCCCTGGTCACGATGCGAAGTGCTCCCACATCGCTCCGCCCCGGCAGTTCCGCTTTCGCCACGATCTCCGACCAGGCGAACACCGTGCCGCCGGCGAACAGGGGCGCCACATGCCGTCCGCCATTGATCGCTGCGATATGGAAGGCGTTGGCAAGACCGTTGAAGGAGAGCGAGCGCGCCAGTGAAATCACATGGCCCCCATAGACTAACCGGCGTCCAAAGCGTCCCTTGCTTTCCGAGAACTGATTGAAATGCACCTTAGCCGTGTTCTGATAGAGGCGCGTGGCCATCTGGTGCTCGGCTTCCTCCACCGTCATCCCGTCTACGTGGTCGATCTTCTCGCCCACCGCATAGTCACCGCAGCGATGGGACGAACCCGCGAGATCATCATCCCAACTATTGAGATCGATAGGCGGGCAGGCCTTGCCAAGCGAAGCAGGGTCAACCGTCTCCGGTAACTCGGGAACCACCGTTGCAGGAGCGGCGGCTCCCTCGTTCTTCTTTCTCACCATGACCCAACGCACGAAGGTCAAAACCGGCTCCTCACGCTGGTTATAGCCGGTCGAACGCACATAGACCGTGCCCGTCTTGCCGTTGGAATTCTCCTTGATGCCAATCACTTCCGAGACGGTGTTGAGCGTGTCTCCTGTATAGACAGCCTTGAGGAAGCGGCAATCGGCATAACCCAGATTGGCCACCGCATTCAGCGAAATATCGGCCACCGTCTTGCCGAAGACCACGTGAAAAACGAGAAGATCATCGATCGGAGCCTGTTGATAGCCCACGGCGCGGGCAAAGCTTTTGGCGCTGGGCACCACAAAGCGCGATCCGTAGAGTGCGATATAAAGCGACATATCCGCCCGCCACACGGTGCGTGGCGTGGCATGGCGGATCACCTGCCCGACACTGAAGTCTTCGAAGAAGTTTCCGGTTTTTGTCATTGCGCGATCGCTTCGGCGATCGAGACGACGCGCTCCGCCATGGCGAGGTGCAGCCGCTCCACCATGCGGCCCTCCACCGTGATGACACCCCGGTTTACATTCTCAGGCAGCGCAAAAGCAGCGATGATCTGGCGCGAGCGCGCAACCTCTTCCGGTGCTGGCGAGAACAATTCGTTGCACACGGCAACCTGTGCGGGATGGATCAGCGTCTTGCCGTCCATGCCCAAAGTTCGCCCCTGTTCGCATTCGGCGCGGAACCCTGCCTCGTCGCGGAAATCATTATAAACACCGTCGATGACATCGAGACCATAGGCCCGCGCGGCCAGCAGGGTGATCGACAGCCATGGCAGGATGGCGAAACGGCCGCCCGTCGCCAGCGCGCGCGATTCCTTCTGGAGATCGTTGGTGCCGAGCACGAGACAGGCGAGCCGCGCCACCTGATGCACGGAGGCGATCTCACGCACATTGAAGATCGCCATGGGCGTTTCCATCATGGCCCACATGCGCGTGGCTTCAGCCCCTCCCATGGCGCCATAGATGCGCGATGCATTCACGATGTCGCCGGGCCGCGCCACCTTGGGAACGAGCACTGCGTCCGGCGAGATTTCCGCCGCCATTTTGAGATCGTCCACGCCCCACGGCGTATCGAGGCCGTTGATGCGGACGATGAGTTCGCGCCTTCCATAGCCCCGCGAAGCAACCGCGGCGGCGACCTTGGCGCGCGCCTCCGCCTTGGCATCGGGGGCAACCGAGTCCTCGAGATCGAGGATGAGCGAGTCGGCCGCGATGGTCCGGGCCTTCTCCAAGGCCCGTTCATTGGCGCCCGGCATATAGAGGACGCTGCGGCGTGGGCGGATCGTCATGGCAGTCTCTTGCCGGGAGAGGCCGGTTTTTGCAACAGCATGCGGACTTGGCTAAGTGGAGGCTTATGTCTTTCACGGTTCTCAGCATTTCCTCGCAGGTGGTCTATGGCAATGTCGGCAACACAGCCGCCGTCCCGGCCATTCAGTCGAGAGGCCACGAGGTGCTTGCCGTTCCCACCGTCACCCTTTCGAACCACCCCGGCCACGGCAAGCCCACTGGCTTCCGCACAAGCGCTGCCGAACTTTCCACGATTCTGGATGCCCTGGAGCAACTGGGCGTCCTCCGCGACTGCGCCGCGGTGATGACCGGCTATTTCGCCGCCAACGACCAGATCCACGGCGTTGCACGGATGCTCCTTCGCATGCGTGAAAACAATCCTTCTCTGTTTGTCCTCGTTGACCCGATCATTGGCGACGATGAGGCCCTCTATGTCCCCCTACCCGTAGCGGAGGCCATCCGCGACGAGCTCCTGCCGCTTGCAACTTGCACAACCCCGAACCGCTTTGAGCTCGCGTGGCTGGCGCGCCGAAATGTGTCGAATACGGAAGAGGCCGTTGCGGCAGCGCGGTCCCTGAGCGTCGGCGAAGTTTTGGCGACGTCAATCCCCACCAGCAGGGAAAGACTTGCAACGCTTGCCATCACTGCTCGCGATTGTTTCGAACAAACATCGGCGCTGCGGCAATCGGTACCTCATGGCACAGGAGATTTTCTGGCTGGCCTCTACCTCGCGGAACGCTTGCGACACGGTCCGGAAGAAGCCTTGCGCCGCTCGGCGGTCACCCTTGAACGGGCAATCGAGCGCAGCGCGCACTCCGCTGTGCTTAACATCGCGGAGACGATCAATGACCATCGATCGCGATAGCATTTCCGCTGCGGCACTGCGTATTGCGCCCCATGTGCGGCGGACGCCGGTCATGGATGTGAGGATCGATGGCATGGCAGCGCCGATTACCCTCAAGCTCGAGCTTCTCCAGCATTCCGGCAGCTTTAAAGCGCGCGGCGCCTTTAACAATCTGGTGGGGCGCGATCCTTCCGGCTCCGGCGTCGCCGCAGCCTCCGGCGGCAATCACGGCGCGGCAGTTGCCTATGCAGCGCAGGCCTTGCGCCACAAGGCCAAAATCTTCGTGCCCGAAATCGCCTCGCCCGCCAAGGTGGCGCGCATTGCGTCCTATGGCGCCGAGATCGTGCAAAAGGGCGCCAACTATAACGAAGCGCTGGCCCTCTGCGATACGTATATCGAGGCCACCGGCGCTCTCGGCATTCATGCCTACGACGCTGAGGCCACACTCCAGGGCCAGGGCACTCTGGCGCGCGAGATCGAGGATCAGTCGCCCGATCTCGATACGCTGCTTGTCGCCGTTGGCGGCGGCGGCCTCATCGGCGGCATCGCCGCCTGGTATCAATCGAGCATCAAGATCGTGGGCGTCGAACCCGAGACCTGCAACGCCCTGTCCGCAGCTCTTGCCGCGGGAAAGCCCACCGCCATAAAGCCTTCCGGCATCGCCGCCGATTCCCTGGGCTCAACCTTTGCCGGAACGATGATGTTCCCCATCGCCCAGTCCCATGTCGACCATGTCGTCCTCGTCACTGACGACGCCATCCGCGATGCCCAGCGCCACCTGTGGAAAATAGCACAGCTCGTCTCGGAACCCGGCGGCGCGGCTGCCTTAGCAGCCCTCCTCTCGGGCGCCTACCGCCCCGAGAAAGACGAGCGTGTCGGCGTCATCATCTGCGGCGCCAACACCACGATGGACGCTTTCGGGAAGTTATTCGCTTAGGTTAAAAGTTCACGCGAAAACCTGCGCCATCACGCCGGCCATGCGGCGGGCAAATGCGGCGGGATCGGCAACGGGCTCCCCTTCTAGAATGAAAGCCTGGTCGAGCAGCAACTGCGCTGCTTCTTCCACGGAGGCGGCACCCTTGTCCTTCACGGTCTTGGCGAGGCTTGCAATCAGCGGATGGCCGGCATTGATTTCCAAAATCGGCGCGCTCACCGAGATGCCGGAATCCTTCTGGCGCGAGAGGAGCTTCTCCAGCGTCCGGTCCATGGCGCCGTCGGCAACGAGGCAGACGGCGCTGTCGGTCAGGCGCTTCGAGGCGCGGACATCCTTCACGCGCTCGCCTAGCGCCTGTTTCATGGCCGCGATCAGTAAGGGCGTTGCTCCCTCGCCCGACTCTTCACTCTTGCTTTCATCCTTCGCCTTGATGAGATCGAGATCGGCTGCCCCTTGCGTCACCGACTTGAAGGGCTTGCCGTCAAAGCCAAGCGCGGTGCGAACCCAAAAGGAGTCGACCGGGTCGGTGAGCAGCAGCACTTCCACATCGCGCGCCTTGTAGCCCTCAAGCTGCGGACTGGCGGCGGCCTTGGCCGCATCCTCGGCGGTCAGGTAATAAATCGCCGTCTGATTTTCCTTGAGTCCCTCCACATAGTCCTTGAGCGTCACCGAAGGAGCCTTGGTGGTGCGGAAGCGGGCGATCTCGAAGAGCTGGTCGCGCCGCTCCATATCCTCATAGAGGCCTTCCTTAATCACGGGCGCAAAGAGCTCCCAGATTTTGGCGAATTTCGCGGGCTCGCTTTCGGCGCACTTCTTGAGCTCCGCCAGAACCTTGTTGGTGACCGCCTTGCGTATGGCGGCGACCTGCGGATTGTTCTGCAGCATCTCGCGCGAGATGTTGAGCGGCATGTCCTCGCTGTCGATGACGCCGCGCACGAACCGCAAATAGGGCGGCAACAGTTCCACGTCATCCCCGATATAGACGCGCTTCACATAGAGTTTCTGGCGGCCGCGGCGCTCGGGATCATAGAGATCGAAAGGCCGCTCGCCCGGCACATAGAGCAGCACCGTGTATTCGTTGCGCCCCTCGGCCCGGTAATGCAGTGTGAGTGCCGGGTCGGTATAGTCCCCGGAAATGTGGCCATAGAATTCCTTGTGGTTCTCCACC
>JBGTJO010000102.1:0-23704 GCA_041745135.1 Aestuariivirga sp.
GATATTCCCGCCGTCAACGCCGAGATCGACGGCGAGGACATCGTCTACAAGAATTATTATCACATCGGCGTTGCGGTGGGCACCGACAAGGGCCTGGTGGTGCCGGTGGTGCGCGATGCGGACACGATGTCGTTTGCGACGATCGAGAAAACCATCGCCGGCCTCGGCAAGAAAGCCCGCGACGGACAGCTGCAGATCGCCGATATGCAGGGCGGCACTTTCACCATCTCCAATGGCGGCGTCTATGGTTCGCTCATGTCGATGCCCATCCTCAACGCGCCGCAATCAGGCATTCTCGGCATGCACAAGATTCTGGAGCGCCCCGTGGCGGAGAACGGCCAGATCGTCATCCGTCCCATGATGTACCTGGCATTCTCCTACGATCACCGCATCGTCGACGGCAAGGAGGCGGTGACCTTCCTCGTCCGCGTCAAGGAAAGCCTTGAAGATCCGCAGCGCGGGTTGTTGGATTTGTAGCATGGCGGACCAATTCGACGTCGCGATTATCGGCACCGGGCCCGGCGGTTATGTGTGCGCCATACGGGCAGCCCAATTGGGGCTGAAGGTTGCGGTGGTCGAAAAGCGCGCCACCCATGGCGGCACTTGCCTTAACGTGGGCTGTATTCCCTCCAAGGCGCTGCTCCATGCTTCGGAGCTTTATGCGGAGGCTGGGCACTCCTTCGCGAAGATGGGCATCAATGTCGAGCCTTCCTTCGACCTCGCCAAGATGATGGGCTTCAAGCAGGAGGCCATCGACGGCAACACCAAGGGCATCGATTTCCTGTTCAAGAAGAATAAGGTGACGGTATTCCGGGGCGCTGCCAAAATCCTGGGTGCCGGCAAGGTGCAGGCCGGCGAGCAGACGATTGAAACGAAAGCCATCGTGATCGCCACCGGCTCGGATGTCGCAAAGCTCAAGGGCATCGATATCGACGAAACGCAGATCGTCTCGTCGACGGGCGGGCTCGAACTGAAAAAGGTGCCCTCCCATCTCGCCGTGATCGGTGCAGGCGTGATCGGGCTCGAACTGGGATCGGTTTATGCGCGGCTTGGGTCGAAGGTGACGGTGATCGAATATCTCGACCGCATTTTGCCGGGCATGGACCATGACGTCGCCAAGACTTTCCAGCGCCTGCTGCAAAAGCAGGGCTTCACATTCAAGCTGTCCTCCAGGGTGACGGCGGCCGCCAAGGCCAAGGGCGGCGTAGCCCTCAGCGTCGAGCCTGCGGCGGGAGGAGCGGCGGAGACGGTCAGCGCGGATGTGGTGCTCGTCGCGGTTGGGCGAGTTCCGTACACGGAAGGTCTGGGGCTGGAGAATATTGGAGTGAAGCGCGACGCCAAGGGCCGCATCGAGGTGAACCCGAATTTTGAAACTACGGTTAAGAATGTCTATGCGATCGGAGATGTCATCCAGGGGCCGATGCTGGCGCACAAGGCGGAAGACGAAGGCGTAGCGCTGGCCGAGCGTCTGGCCGGCCAGGCTGGACATGTGAATTACGATGTCATTCCCGGCGTGGTCTATACGTCCCCCGAGGTCGCTGCCGTGGGCAAGACGGAAGAGGAGCTGAAGGACGCCGGTATCGATTACAAAGCGGGCAAATTCCTGTTTCTTGCCAATGGCCGCGCCAAGGCCAATCAGACCACGGATGGTTTCGTGAAAGTGCTGGCCGATGCCAAGACCGACCGGGTGCTTGGCTGCCATATCATCGGTCCCATGGCGGGCGAGCTCATCCACGAAGTGGCCGTGCTGATGGAGTTCGGCGGCTCGGCGGAAGATTTGGCGCGCACTTGCCACGCCCACCCCACACTTTCAGAAGCTGTTAAGGAAGCGGCCCTTTCGGTGGCAGGCCGCGCCATCCACGCCTGAGATTTAACAAGCTCTACACCCAACTCGTGGTTAGGTTGCGTGAACATCACGATTGGACCGCCATGACCGAAGCCGCCAAACACGTCGACATACTCGTGCTTGATGACGACATCGAACTCCTGGCGAGCGTTGCCGATCTGTTGAGCGATTGCGGCTACAAGGTGAAAGCCTTCGCCGACGCGGATTCCGCCATCGATTTCGCCATGGGCCAGAGCTTCGCGCTCGGCCTGTTCGACTATCGCCTCGGCAGTCTGAAAAGCGGGCTGGATGTCGTCGAGAAGATGCAGGCCTTAGGATGCAAGTCTGTCTATGTGATGATCACCGCCGATGTCGAGCAGGCGACACAATTGCGGGCACTCCACCTCAAGCTCTTCGAATTCATGCGCAAGCCCGTGCACCCGGAAAAACTTCTGGATACCGTGCAGCGCGCGCTGGACCACGCTGGCCGCCTGGCGGCTTAATCAATCTGCAAATCGACGTTTTACTTACCGTACACAGTCACAGCGGCGGCTTTTGATGAGCTCCGGTAACAAGACCCGGGGGCGTATCCTGAAAGCCATCAATTCCAGTTCCCTGTCTGGAACGGGCTTATGTCGGTTTATCAAGGCAGCAGATCGAATTGCGTCGCGAATTGTACTCTTCGGTGCTTTCGCCTTTCTGTTTGCAGGCGTCCTCATTTGGCTGTCGGCGCCAAGCGATATCTTTTGGACTATCGTCGTGTCGGTGATGATCCGGCCCGACTCGAACCTGGCGAGTAGCTACATCGCCTATAACTATATGACGGCTGCCTTGTTGGCGGCCGGAGTTCTTGCGGATATTGTTGGACGAAGGCCCTTCAGCGTGGCTGTGGTCGCGATTGGCGCAATACTTTTTTTCTTTGCACCAAGATTTGAGTCTACATCTTTTCTGATCTGGTCCCTTTACCTTGGGTTACTGCCTTTCGTTTTGTTTGGCACGATCTGCCTCAACCTCGTTCGAGTCTGCCGTCAACACCCACGCGCATGCGGAGTTCTGGCGATTGCGGCTTTGGCAAGCGCCATCACTTTACCCAATATTGCGATGAAACTGGCCATCGCTCACGCCGCGCGCGAAATTGCGGGCCCAAATTATTGCCTGCAACAGTATCGCAGAACTCCAGGTCCGATTATCACGCATGGGGTGTTCGACCTTTCTTTCGGCCTGTTTATTTCTGGGAGAACGGCGCGAGTTTACCTTGTTCTGCCGGATGACCTTTATGTCTGGCGATTCAGGCAGTTTGCTTTCGAAAAAACCGAATTCTTGGAGGCATTCGGATTTCCAACAGCAGACGACCGAGCGGCCTGCGCCAGACTGAACTTACTAGCAGAGCGGGCTCGCGCCGGGCGGAACTTTCACTGAGGTTCGCCTCTTACCCTTCGTCATAGCCGCGGCTTCTGCGGGATGGCCCTGACACCGGAGGGCGGCGGCGACTGTTGTCATTGCCGCCATCACCGGCGAGCGCGCGCTTGAGTTTGCGCACGAGAACGCTCCTGCTCTTCTCGTCGGTGGCCTTGTCGATCTCCTGCTGAATGGTGAGCATGAGGTCGGTGAGCTCATTCCGCGCATCGGGCGCGCCGACGATTGTGGGATCGATGCGAGGTTTCGTCTCCTCGGCGAGCAAGGCGCAGGCCTCGCCCGAGAGATCGTAAACATCGTCAAGGCGAGGACGCAGAATGCAATCACCGGGAACGCCGATGCCTTTCAGATCATTCTCCAGCGCCATTTGGCCCTCGTCTTCACCATGGGTCAGAAACACCGTTCGGGTGATGGGCAGGCGCTCTTTCACCCAGGCCACCAGTTCCGGGCCATCGGCATGGCCGGAGTAGTCCTCCATCATGCGGATTCTGGCTTTCACTTTGATCTCCTCGCCCATGATGGTGACCATCGCCGCGCCGTCTTGCAGGATGCGGCCGAGCGAGCCTTCCGCCTGGAAGCCCGCCAGCAGCACGGTCGTGCTCGTCTCCCAGAGATGATTCTTGAGATGGTGGCGAATGCGGCCCGCATCGCACATGCCGCTGGCTGCGATAATAATACGAAACCCGCCGAAACGGGCCAGCGCCTTGCTGTCCTCCACACTCTCGGTAGCCCTGACATATTCCGATTTGAACGCGCGGGCCAAATCCTCGCCATGGTCGAGCACCTTTGAATTGCGCACAAAAATGGCGGTAGCCTTGCTGGCGAGCGGCGAGTCGATGAATATCTGCGCCTTCGGAATCTTGCCCTGCTCCATCAGCAGCACAAGATCGGTGACGAGTTCCTGGGTGCGCTCGACGGCGAAGGACGGGATCAGCAGCGCGCCCTTGTGCGCGGCCGCGGCGCTGACTTCGGCGGCAAGAATGTCCCGCCGCCCCTCCTCGGAACGTTCAAAGCGGTCGCGCCCGCCATAGGTCGATTCGCAAACGACCACATCGAATTTCTGCGGCGCTTGCGGATCGGGCTCCAGCATCTTGTTGTCGGGGCCGATATCTCCGGAAAAAAGCATACGCAACGGCAATTGACCCTCACGCGCCACTTCAATCTCGATGGACGCCGAGCCCAGGAGATGGCCCGCATTCCACCAGCGCGCCCGGATGCCCGGAGCGGGTTCCATCCACATTTCGTAGGGTACAGCGGAAAAATGCTCAAGCGCGGCCATGGCGTCGGCGAGCGTGTAGATCGGCTCCACTTCCAGCAAGCCCCGCTTGCGCTTGCGCTGATTGAGTTGCTTGACCTCGCTTTCCTGGATGTAGCCTGAATCCGGCAGCATCACGCCGCAGAGATCGACGGTGGGCTGCGTACAGTGAATTTTACCGGTGAACCCATGCTTCACCAGTTTGGGAATGAGGCCGATATGGTCGATATGCGCATGGGTCAGCACCATCGCGGCGAGCGATTTGGGATCGAAAGCAAACTCACGGTAATTCAGTTCGCGCTCGGTTTTCGATCCCTGGAACATGCCGCAATCGATGAGGACGCGAGCATTATCCGTTTCAAGCAGATAGCACGAGCCCGTCACCGTGCGCGCCGCGCCATGGAACTTCAGGCGGATGGGCATGCAGGGGTCACTCCTTCGGAATCTTGAGGCCGCGGGCGATCAGTTCGGCCCACGCCTGTTGTGGCGTATCGGCATAGCCGAAGAGATCGAGATCGGCGGCGTTGATCATGCCCGCCCTCAGCAAATGCTCGAAGTTCACCAGCGTTTTCCAGTATTTCGAATCGTAGAGAACAACGGGCAGGCCAGCATCCATCTTGTGAGTTTGGCGGAGCGTTAAAATCTCGAACAATTCATCCATGGTGCCGAAGCCGCCGGGGAACACCACGAGCGCCGCAGCCCGCATGGCGAAGTGCATCTTGCGCATCGCGAAATAGTGAAACTGGAAGGTGAGGTCGGGCGTCGAATAGGCATTGGGCTGCTGCTCCACGGGCAGCGTGATGTTGAAGCCCACCGATGGAGCGTCCGCATCATGGGCGCCGCGGTTGGCCGCTTCCATGATGCCGGGTCCGCCGCCGGTGGCGATGACATTGTATCGGGGAGCCTTCAGTGCGAGCTTGGCGCCGCCCTGTTCCGAGCAGAGGCGGGCGAACGTGCGCGCCGCCTCATACCAGCCCGAGCCGTCGCCCTCGTTGATGCGGGCGGAGCCGAACACCACGACCGTCGTGGCCACACCCCAGGCGCGCAGATGTTCCTCGGCCTTCTGGAATTCCAGTTGAAACCTGATGCCCCGCGTACTGTCGCCCAGAAGAAAATCCTGATCCAAAGCCGGGAGGCGAAAGGCGGCGGCGACCAGCTGCGCCTTGTTGGACATGGTCACGGTTTTGAAAATTCCCCTGATATTGCTTGCTGGTTTGGGGATAGGCTGATGATCCCTTGCAATCAAGGGGTGCCTAGGTCACGCTGATAGCGGCAAAACGAGGTGACTTGTGGCAAACAAGACGGCAGCTTTCGCGGCGCAATTTATCGCAGCACCCGGCAAGACATTCCATCTGGCCAAGTGCGATCCGCGCGAGCACCGGAGCCTTGTCGACAAGAAAAGCGCCAAGGCCCAGCTGAAGGAAGATGCAGCCGCCATCGATGCTTTGCAGGACCGGCTCTATGCGGAGGGAAAACGCGCGCTTCTGGTGGTGCTGCAAGGCATCGATACTTCCGGCAAGGATGGCACGATCCGCGCGGTGTTCAATACCAGCGGTCCCCTCGGCGTCGTCGTCAGCTCCTTCAGGGCGCCGAGCATTGAGGAACTGTCCCACGACTATCTCTGGCGCATCCACAAGGCTTGCCCGCAGCGCGGCCTCATCGGCATTTTCAACCGCTCCCATTATGAGGATGTGCTGGTGGTGAAAGTTAAGAAGCTCGCCAATCCGGAGGATATTGAACGCCGCTATGACGAGATAAATCAGTTCGAGAAGCTGCTTGTCCAGAATGGAACGCAGATCGTCAAATTTATGCTGCATATTTCCAAGGAAGAGCAGGCCGAGCGCTTGCGCGCGCGCGTGAGCGACCCCGAGAAGCGCTGGAAATTCAACCCCGGCGACCTTGCGGACCGGGCCCTGTGGGATGACTACATGGCGGCCTATGAAACCGCGCTCACCCGCTGTTCAACGCCGCATGCTCCGTGGCACGTCATTCCCGCCGACCGCAAATGGGCGCGCAACGCCGCCATCGCCCGCATTGTGCGCGAGAGGCTTGAGGATATGAACCCGCAATATCCAGAGCCCAGGGATTGGGACCCGGCCGCAATCAAGGTGGTGTGAGATGGATTTGAAGCTGAAAGGGAAGCGTGCGCTGGTGACGGGGGGAACGCGGGGCATTGGCCGCGCAATTGCATTTGGACTTGCGGCGGAAGGCGTGGACGTGGCAATTTGCGCCCGGGGTACGGCGGACATTTCAACTACCATTGCAGCGCTGAAGGCAAAAAATGTCCGCGCATCAGGCCGCGCTTTGGATGTTAGCGATACCACCCGCCTAAAGGCTTGGGTCAAGGAGGCAGCCGCCGAATTTGGCGGGCTTGATATTGTCGTGGCCAACGCCAGCGCCTTTGCCGATGGTGCCGCCGAGGAGGAATTCCGCCGCGCCTTTGAAGTCGATCTGCTGCACACCGTAGCGCTGGCGACGGCGTCGCTGCCTCATCTTGAACGAAGCCCCGGCGCGTCAATTATCGCAATTTCTTCCGTGTCGGGTTCCGAGGATTATGGCTATGACGGCGTCTCCTACGGCACGATGAAGGCAGCGCTGTTTTTCTACATGAAATCCTTGGCGCGCCATGTGGCGCCAAAGGGCATTCGCGCCAACATCGTTTCGCCCGGCACCACCTATTTTAAAGGCGGTTATTGGTACAAAGTCAAAGTGGAAAATCCCGAGCGTTTCAAGATCGATCTCGCAGAAAATCCCATGGGCCGCATGGCGACTCCCGAGGAGATCGCCAATGCCGTCGTGTTCCTGGCAAGTGGTGCCGCCAGCTTCATCGCTGGCATTAATCTCGTGGTTGACGGAACGCTTACCACGCGAATCCCGAATTAGGGCTTGAGTTTCCTTGCCGCCAATGTGCGAAGCCTGAGCGCATTGAGGCGGATGAAGCCGGCCGCGTCCTTCTGGTCATAGGCGCCGCGGTCATCCTCGAAGGTGACGAGCGCATCGGAATAGAGCGACTTTGGCGATTTGCGGCCAACCACGATGGCATTGCCCTTGTAGAGCTTGAGCCGCACCGTGCCCTCCACATGCTCCTGCGATTTGTCGATCATCGCTTGCAGCATCTCGCGCTCCGGAGAGAACCAGAAGCCGTAATAGACAAGCTCCGCATAGCGCGGCATGAAGCTATCCTTGAGGTGCGCCGCCTCGCGATCGAGGGTTAAGGATTCCATGGCGCGGTGGGCGACCGACAGGATGGTGCCGCCCGGCGTTTCATAGACGCCCCGCGATTTCATGCCGACGAAACGGTTCTCCACGAGATCGAGGCGGCCGATGCCATTGTCGTGGCCGAGACGGTTGAGCTGCGCGAGCAGCTTGGCCGGCGACAGGGTCTTGCCGTCAATGGCGATGGCATCGCCTTTCCGGAATTCGATCTCGGCGTAAGTGGCCCGGTCCGGCGCATCCTCCGGAGCAATCGTGCGCTGATAGACGTAAGGCGGCGGCTCGATCCAGGGGTCCTCCAGGACCTTGCCCTCGGAGGATGAGTGCAGGAGATTGGCATCGACCGAGAACGGCGCTTCGCCGCGCTTGTCCTTCGCAATCTGGATCTGGTGCGCCTCGGCGAAAGCCATCAGATCCGTGCGGCTTTTGAACTGCCATTCCCGCCACGGCGCGATGACCTTGATATGGGGGTTGAGCGCAGCGGCGGTGAGCTCGAAGCGCACCTGATCATTGCCCTTGCCAGTAGCGCCATGGGCAATGGCGTCGGCGCCGGTTTCCTTGGCGATCTCGACGAGGCGTTTGGCGATAAGCGGCCGCGCGATAGCAGTGCCAAGCAGATACACGCCTTCGTAAAGCGCGTTGGCGCGAAACATCGGGAAGACGAAATCGCGGACGAATTCCTCCTGGCAATCCTCGACAAAAATTTCCTTGATGCCGAGCATCTCCGCTTTCTTGCGGGCGGGCTCAATTTCACCGCCTTGCCCCAGGTCCGCCGTGAAGGTGACGACCTCCGCGCCATACTCGGTTTGCAGCCATTTCAGGATGATCGAGGTATCAAGCCCGCCCGAATAGGCGAGGACGACTTTCTTGATTTTCTGTTTGCTAGGCATTTCGCTCTCGTATCGTCACTTCGGCGAAAGCCGGGGTCCATGTTAAGCTGGATTCCGGGCTGTCGCTGGAATGACGGTTAGGGACAGGTCGGCGTGAGTTGCGGCCCTATCACGCGGCTTGGCCGCACCGCAAGGGTGAACGCCAAGTGAATGCTGGGTTCAGGCTCTATCCGGGTTCGATGTGGTTTAAGGTCAAATCAAGAGGAGATACCCATGCACTACCTGATCGGACTACTGGTTTCCGCCATCCTGTCGCTCACCTCCGCCGAGGCCGCGAGCGTCAACAGGTCCGCTCAGGTGGCCGTCACTCCGCAGGTGATCGTTGTCGCCAAGCCCAAGCCGGCGAAGCCCAAGGCTCAGACGCAGCAGTACATGATTATCAAGATGAATGATGCGATGATAACGAGCTACTGAGCGGGTCTGTCCCCGCGCTTCGTCCGGCTATGGTCCAGTAGATGAGCCCGGCTACCGGACCGAAACCGAGGCTCAAAGGAATAAGCGCGAGCCATTTCACCAAAAGAGGTAGACACGCACCGATAACGGCTCCGGCCACCACATAGTATCGTTTGCTGCAGACAGAATTATATTCGCCCTAGATTATGACCGCAGAAGCCGGAAGAAAAGCGCACGCTGCGATCATGCCGCTAACGATGCAGCAAACAAACCAGAGCTCCGCGACAGGGCCGTTGACAGTGGGCTCATTGGCCAGCATCAGCCAATAAACGATCGACCCCACGAAGGTTCCGCTCGCTGCGCTCGCGGCCAAGTAGGCCAGCAAAATCATAGAAATTTTCTTTAGAGCGGCCACATCACATACCAAGGTGGCTGACCATCCGCTCGCTTGCCCTGATTTTCTGGCTCTCGCTCTTGAGTTGGCCGCAGGCGGCCATGATATCGCGGCCGCGGGGCGTTCTGACGGGCGAGGCGTAGCCTGCACGGTTGAGGACTTCAGCGAAGACTTCGATCGTGTCCCACTCAGAGCACACATAGGGCGTTCCGGGCCACGGGTTAAAGGGAATGAGGTTGACCTTAGCGGGGATGCCTTCGAGCAGTTTCACCAGCCTCTTGGCGTCGGCGAGGCTGTCGTTGACGCCTTTCAGCATGACATATTCGAAGGTAATGCGGCGCGCATTCGAGAGCCCCGGATAGGCGCGGCAGGCGTCAAGCAAATCCTTCAGCGGATATTTCTTGTTGAGCGGAACGAGCTTGTTGCGGATTTCATCGGTCGTGCCGTGGAGCGAGATTGCCAGCATGGTGCCGATCTCTTCTCCCGCCCGCACGATTTCCGGAACGACGCCGGAGGTGGACAACGTGATGCGGCGCTTTGACAGCGAAATCCCCTCGCCGTCGGAGATCACCTCCATGGCGGCCTTCACATTGTCGAAATTGTAAAGCGGCTCGCCCATGCCCATGAGCACGACGTTGGTGAGATAGCGCCCGCCCGGCGGTGGCGTGGGATTGGCCTCGATCTGGTGCGGCCATTCTTCCAACCGGTCGCGCGCCAGCATCACTTGGCCCACGATCTCGTTGGCGGTGAGATTGCGTACCAGTTTCTGTGTGCCCGTGTGGCAGAAGCTGCAGGTGAGCGTGCAGCCGACCTGGCTTGAAATGCACAAGGTGCCGCGATTCTCCTCCGGGATATATACCATCTCGACCTCGTGGCGTTGTCCGCGCCCGTCGGGTGGAAAGCGGATGAGCCATTTGCGCGTGCCGTCGGTCGAAACCTGCTCGGTGACGATCTCCGGCCGGTCGATGATGAAGCATTCGCTGAGTTTCGCGCGCAATTCCTTGGAAATATCGGTCATCGCGTCGAAGGATTGCGCGCCACGGTGATAAATCCAGTGCCAGATCTGGCGCATGCGCATGGAGCGCTGTTTCTCGGGAACGCCCGCCGCCGCGAGCGCATGGGCAAGCTCAGCGCGGGTGAGCCCGACAAGCGATGGGCGCGGATCATTGGGCAGATAGGTCATTGGCGAGTGAGCTAGCACGGAACCGCGCGTTTCCGCTACTTGCAGGCCTCGTCGATTTTATCGAGCGCCGCGGACACGCCCTCGAGCGAATAGGTGTCGATCGTCTCGGTGCCCCGCCAGGATGTGCCCCGGAGCGAGAGCGAGGTGCCGTTCTTCATGGCGTCGACGATTTTCTTCTCCGTCGCGGTCGTATCCGCCCAGGCGCCATCGCCGTTGCTGAAGAGTTCGAAGGCCGCCTCGTCGACCTTGAGCTCGACGGGTGAGTCCTTCTTGAAGGCATAGCCGATGATCGTCATGATCTCGCCGCGCACCTTGCGGCCTGGCATGTGGGTGACGAGAAAGAAGATGGGATCGCGCTTGGCCGTCTTGGGTTCGCTCGCTTTGGGGCGCGAGGAAATATAGCAGACCTTGGTATCGGGCGCCTTGTAGGTATAGGCCGCCCAGGTGTTGAATTCGCCAAGCAGTGCCGGCTCGGCCGACTGGGCACTGGCCTTTCCGCAAGCGCAGGATGTCAAAAAGAGAAGCCCCAACACTCCTGAGCGCCATAGTGGAATCATGACCTGACCCTATCCCTGCCGATAATGAAAACCTATGGTCCCGAATGCGTGAGGAATCCGGCCCAATTGCGGCAGGCAGGCCACCTGCTATAAGCCCGTTTGCGAATGGCTTTGCGAGGCATCACCTTGGCGGCAATGGAATGGACACGATCGGCCGCCCCGGTTCCAAGCGGCCTTGCAGCCTCCCTGGCCGAAGCGGCAATCGAGTGCGAAACCGTTTTCGCAAGGGCCAGATCAAGGCTTTCTTCGCAGATTATGCCGGGCGGAAAACTGCAGGCCGAGGCGCTCGACCGCGAGCAGCATGCGGCCCATGGCCTCGCCTGGCTTGCGACTTACACCGCCACCATTCGCGAACTTGCAAAATATGCCGAGCGGCTGGCGAAGGAAAATCGCTTTGGCGAAAGCGAACATCTTACCGTCCAAATCGCAGCCGGAGAATATCTGAACCAGATCGTTGGCGGCATTCCCATGAACCAGGGCGAGTGGGCAAGGCCTTGGGATTTGGGATTGACGGCAAGCGATATGGCGCGTCTTACCGCCAACCCGCTCTATGCTTCCGGCAACAGTTCCGAGGCGCGTGCCCGCCTCGTCGAACTGTTGACGCAGGACCGGCCGGCCGATTCCGGACTTGATGCAACGCTTGCAGAGATGCGCGAGGCGATGGCGCGTTTCGTCGCCGGCAAGGTGGCACCTCACGCCCACGGCTGGCATCTCGCCAATACCTATGTGCCGATGGAAATCGTGCAAGAGCTTGCTGATCTCGGCGTCTTCGCGCTGACTCTACCGGAGGAATTCGGCGGCTTGGGGCTTTCAAAGGAATCCCTGTGCGTGGTTTCGGAGGAATTGTCGCGGGGCTGGATTGCGGTGGGCTCCCTTGGGACGCGGGCCGAAATCGCCTGCGAGCTGATCCTCTGCGGCGGCACCGAAGAGCAGAAGCGCAAATGGCTCCCCAGGATTGCCTCCGGCGAAATCCTGCCCACGGCGGTGTTCACGGAGCCCAATACCGGTTCCGATCTCGGCGCTCTTGCGACGCGCGCGGTGCGCGAGGGCGACATCTACAAGGTGACCGGCAACAAGACCTGGATCACCCATCCCGTCCGCGCCGATGTGATGACGCTGCTTGCCCGCACCGATCCGAACGAGGCCGGCTATCGCGGCCTCTCCATGTTTCTGGCTGAAAAGCCCCGTGGCGCGGATGCCGATCCCTTTCCCGCAAAAGGCATGTCGGGTTCCGAAATCGAAGTGCTCGGCTATCGCGGCATGAAGGAATTCGAAATCCGCTTCGATGATTTCGAAGTGAAGGCGGAGAATCTTCTCGGCGGTATCGAAGGCCAGGGCTTCAAGCAGCTGATGCAGACCTTCGAGTCGGCGCGCATTCAAACCGCCGCCCGGGCTATCGGTGTGGCGCAAAACGCCCTCGATCTCGGTCTCAAATATGCAATGGACCGGACCCAGTTCGGCAAGGCCATCGTCAAATTCCCGCGGATCGGCGACAAGCTGGCCATGATGGCGGCGGAAATCATGGCGGCGCGCCAGCTCACCTTCCACGCGGCTCGCGAGAAGGACGCCGGCCGCCGCTGCGACCTTGAAGCCGGCATGGCCAAGCTTCTGGCCGCCCGCGTCGCCTGGGCCGCCGCCGACAATGCCTTGCAGATCCACGGCGGCAATGGCTTCGCGCTCGAATTCGAGATCAGCCGCGTCCTCTGCGATGCGCGCATTCTCAATATCTTCGAGGGCGCTGCCGAAATCCAGGCGCAAGTGATTGCGCGGCGCCTGCTCGAGGGCGGCAATTGAGCGCCAGAACGATTCTCATCACCGGCTGCTCGTCCGGCATCGGCTATGCCTGTGCCAAAGGCATGAAAGCCCGAGGCTGGCGGGTCTTCGCCACGGCACGTAAGGACGAAGATATCAAGCGGCTCGATACCGAAGGTCTGGAGACATTTTATCTCGACTATGCGGACGCCGGGTCTGTTACTGCCTGCGCGGAGGACGTGGCGAAGCGCACCGGCGGAAAGCTTGACGCTCTCTTCAACAATGGCGCTTACGGGCAACCCGGTGCTGTGGAAGACTTGCGGCGTGATGTGCTCGAAGCACAATTTGCGGCCAATGTTTTCGGCTGGCACCAACTGACCCGCGCCTGCCTGCCGCTGATGCGTACGAATGGTTCAGGACGGATTGTCCACTGCTCGTCGGTGCTGGGACTGGTGGCGCTGAAATGGCGGGGCGCCTACAACGCCTCCAAGTTCGCCATCGAGGCGCTGGCCGATACCATGCGGCTCGAATTGCGCGGCAGCAACATCCGAGTTTCCCTGATCGAGCCCGGGCCCATCGCCAGCCGTTTCACCGAGCACGCCCTCGAAGCCTTCGAGCGCAATATCGACCATGCCAATTCACACTATCGGGACGCATACGCGAGGCAGCGGATAAGGCTTAACCAGAGCCGCGCCAACCGTTTCAAGCTTGGCCCCGAGGCGGTGCTTGAGAAACTGGTCCACGCGGTGGAAAGCCGGAATCCGCGGGCGCACTACTTTGTCACGCAACCCACCGTCTATATGGCCATCGCCAGACGATTGCTGCCTCAACGCGCGCTCGATTATGTGCTCAACAAGGCATCCGACCAATGAACATTTTCGATTATATCGTGCCCATGGCGGTCGGCGCCGTCGCTGTCGTTCTGCTGCTCGGTCTGTGGAACATGCTGCGGGGCGGTTCCGCCAACCGCTCGCAAAACCTGATGCGCTGGCGCGTCATCCTCCAGTTGGTCGCCATCATCGTCATGCTGGCGGGCCTCTGGTATGTGCAATCATCTTGAAAGCGGGTCCCATGGCTCCCATTTCTTGGCCCATGGTTGCGAGCCGCCATGAAGAGACCGTGAAGCAGGGCTTCTGGCCCAAGGTGACAAGCATGCTGGCGCGGATTCCTTTCGCCGAAAATGTGGTGGCCGCCTATTATTGCGCCTTTGATCCAGCGACCCCGCTCAAGGCCAAGGGCATCCTGCTGGCCGCTCTCGCCTATTTCATTCTGCCCTTTGACGTCATTCCCGATTTCATCCTCGGGCTGGGCTTTACCGATGACGTGGCAGTATTGTTGACATCCTTCAACGTGATCCGCACCCACATGAATGAGAGCCACCGCGACAAGGCAAAGGAAGCCCTGGCCCGCATCAGGCGCGGCGAGACGGTGGCCTGACGCCGCCGCTTGGTCTATCCACTGGGTTGGATGGCTGACAAATCAACCATACCGGCAATGACGCTGGAAGCCTTCCAGCGTCTCTTTGCCGATGAGGCCGTACCGCTGGCTGGCAACATCGCCTTCCGCACCCTCTTCTCGATTTTCCCGTTTCTTATCTTCCTGACAACGCTAGGCGGCTTCTTCGGCGGCGAAAATCTGGCGGAAGCCATCGTCACCTATCTGCTCAGTGTCGCGCCCGAAGAACTGGTGCGACCCCTGGTGGCGGAGATCCATTCCATTCTCACCGTGCCGCGCTCAGGGCTCCTGAGCATATCCGCAGCGCTTACCATCTGGAGCGCCATGGGCGGCGTGGATAGCGTTCGCGTGGGGCTTAACCGCGCCTACGATCTTCGCGAGGACCGTAACATGTTTTGGCTCTACGGCCAAAGCATCGTGTTCGTCATCGTCTCCGCTGTGGTCTTGCTGGCGACATCGATTCTGATCGTGCTCGCACCCGTGGCGCTGGCCGCTCTCGCCGCCATGGCGCCCGCCTTGCACGCGGATTTCGCAACTGTCGACCTGCTGCGCTACCCCGCTGCCGTCGTGCTTCTGACCTTCGGCCTGCTGTTGTGCCATCTGACCCTCCCGGCCAGGCGCCTGCGCATTATCGAGTTGCTTCCCGGCGTATTGCTGACCGTGGCGATATGGATCGCCATGTCGGTCATATTCTCGTTCTATCTAGTGAACTTCAACACCTTTGCCTCAACCTACGCCTCGCTCTCGGGCCTCTTCGCCGCGCTGTTTTTCCTCTACCTAGCCGCCCTGGTGCTGATTTTTGGCGGTGAGGTAAACCGCGTGCTGGCGGTACGGCGGATTACCCGGTAATCACTTCGCCGCTTCGATAGCGTCCTCAAAACTGCGCAAACCCGCGCGAGGGGCCGACACCAGCACCGCCATGTTGCCGGGGCGGTGTTCGTTCTTCCACATTTTCATGTGCGCCTTGGGGATATCGCGCCAGCCATAGACTTCTGACATGCAGGGGTCGATGCGGCGCGCCTGGACAAGCTTGTTGGCGCTTGCGGCCTGCATCAGATTGGCGAAGTGCGAGCCCTGCACGCGCTTCTGGTGCATCCATAGATAGCGCGCATCAAGGGTCAGATTATAACCCGTGGTGCCGGCGCAAATTACCACCATGCCGCCTCGCTTCACAACCAGCACGGAAACCGGAAAGGTCGTCTCGCCCGGATGCTCGAAGACCATATCGACGCTGTTGCCCTTGCCGGTGAAAGCCCAAATGGCCTTACCGAAATCCCGCGCGCCTTTGAGCCAGTCATTGTATTCGGGTGTTCCAACCTTGGGCATCTGGCCCCAGCACTGGAAATTTTTGCGGTTGATGACGCCCTTTGCGCCTAGCTGCATGACGAAGTCACGCTTGTCGTCGTCCGAAATGACGCCGATGGCGTTAGCCCCGGCGGTCGCGATGAGTTGGATCGCCATGGAGCCGAGGCCGCCGGAAGCCCCCCACACCAGCACATTCTGCCCGGGCTTCAACGTGTGCGGCCGGTGGCCGAACAGCATGCGGTAGGCCGTGGCGAGGGTAAGCGTGTAGCAGGCCGCCTCTTCCCAGGTGAGATGCTGCGGCCGCGGCAGAAGCTGGCGGGCTTGTACGCGCGCGAATTGGGCGAAGGAGCCATCCGGCGTTTCGTAGCCCCAGATGCGCTGGGAGGCGGAGAACATGGGATCGCCGCCGTTGCATTCCTCATCGTCACCATCATCCTGGTTGCAATGTATGACGACCTCATCGCCAACCTTCCAGCGGCGGACCTTGGCGCCCACGGCATAGACGATGCCCGAAGCATCGGAGCCCGCGATGTGATAGGGGTTCTTGTGCCCGTCGATGGGGGAGATGGGCTTGCCGAGTGCCGCCCATACGCCATTGTAATTGATGCCAGCCGCCATGACGAGGACGAGCACCTCGTCTTCGCCGATCGGCCAGATTGGAACCACTTCGAGCTGCATGGCCGTATCTGGGGCGCCATGGCGCTCCTGCCGGATGCACCAGGCGTACATTTTCGAGGGGACATGGCCGACGGGCGGGATTTCTCCCACCTCGTACAAATCCTTGACAGACCGTTCGGCGTCGGCCCGGATGCGTGTTTGCTCGGCGACTGCGCTGGCGCTCACATGGTCCTCCCCTTAAGCGCCGCAAGATGTAGCCCATTTTGCAGTGCAACAAAAGACCGCCCGAGCGATTTGGTGAAAATCACCCGCAACTTCGCCGAAATTTGAAGGATGGCGGTAAACCCGCGGTTCAGGACGCGGCCAGTTGGCAATTGGTTAATGTCGTAAACAGAGTCATAAATTCGAGGTGCCGCCGTCAAGCTGGAGTGTGCGTCATGGTTGGAGAGTTCTTAAATTCCATCGGTTCGCTGATGTCGGGAGACACGGGGCCGTTGTCATCGCAAGCGATGCTGCTGCCCTATGTGTGCAGCGTAGTGGGCGCCCTGGTGCTGGGCCGATTCACCGGCGATCTCGGCAACCTGACCTTGCCGATCAATTGCGCGGCGCTGTTTTTGGGCGCCATGGGGGCGACATGGCTGTTGCAGGGCCTCAATCTGCCGATGGACCAGTCGCTGCATCAGCCCCTGCTGGTTTCACTGAGCGGCATGCTGATCGGCGCGTTCGCGATGATATGGTGGTTGCGCGGCAATAGCGCTCCGGCCTGAACCCTGTTGCGCTGCACCATGGAGCGTGCTTCCTTGGCGCTCCATGACGACACGCGACCCACCCTGGCTGTTCCGTACCTATGCCGGTCATTCTACGGCCGGGGAATCGAACAAACTTTATCGCGCCAATCTCGCCAAGGGGCAGACGGGCCTTTCCATAGCCTTTGATCTGCCGACCCAGACGGGACTCGATTGCGACCATGTGCTGGCCCGGGGCGAGGTGGGCAAGGTTGGCGTGCCCATCTCCCATATCGGCGATTTGCGCGCCCTCTTCGAGGGCATTCCGCTTCCCACGATGAACACGTCCATGACCATCAACGCCACCGCTGCTTGGCTGCTGGCCTTGTATGTGGCCGTGGCCGATGAACAGGGAGCACCTCGCGTGGCACTTGCCGGCACCACGCAGAACGACATCATCAAGGAATATCTCTCGCGCGGCACCTATGTGTTTCCACCGAAACCTTCCATGCGGCTCATCACGGACACGATCGTCTTTTCGGCGCGCGAGTTGCCGAAGTGGAACCCCGTGAACATCTGCTCCTACCATTTGCAGGAAGCGGGAGCGACGCCGGTGCAGGAACTGGCCTTTGCTTTCGCCACAGCCTTCGCGGTGCTCGATGCGGTGAAAGCATCGGGCGAGGTGAGCGAGGAGGATTTCCCGGCAATCGCTGGGCGCATGTCCTTCTTTGTCAATGCCGGCATCAAGCTGGTGACCGAGATTTGCAAGATGCGGGCCTTCACTGAACTGTGGGATACCGCCTGCAAGGGCCGCTACGGTATTGAAGACAAGAAACTCCGCCGCTTCCGCTACGGCGTGCAGGTGAATTCACTCGGCCTCACGGAACAACAGCCGGAGAACAATGTTTACCGCATCTTGATCGAGATGCTGGCCGTAGTGCTGTCAAAGAATGCCCGCGCCCGCGCCGTGCAATTGCCGGCCTGGAACGAGGCGCTGGGCCTGCCCCGCGCCTGGGACCAGCAATGGTCGCTTCGGATGCAGCAGATCGTGGCCTATGAAACGGACCTTCTCGACTTCGGCGACATCTTCGAAGGATCGAGCGAGATCGAGAAGAAAGTTGAAGAGCTGAAGGCCGAAGCGACGGCGGAGTTGAAGCGCGTCATCAAGCTTGGGGGAGCAACTTCAACTGCGGCCATCGATTATATGAAGCGCGCGCTTGTTGAATCGAACACGGCGCGGCTCAAGGCCATTGAAACCGGTGAGACGAAAGTCGTGGGCGTCAACGTCTTCACCTCGGGCGAGCCATCGCCGCTCTCGGCGAATGCCGGCGAGTCGATTCTGACCGTCAAGGAGGATGTCGAATATGAGCAGATCGAACGCCTGAAGGCCTGGCGCGCCGTCCGCGATGCCAAGGCGGTCAAGGCGGCCCTTGCGGACCTCAAGCAAGCCGCAGCCGAAGGCCGCAATGTGATGGAGCCATCCATCGCCTGCGCCAAGGCCGGCATCACCACCGGAGAATGGGGCGAGACCTTGCGCTCGGTTTTCGGCGAATATCGGGGCCCCACCGGCGTCAGGCTTGTGATGCAAGGCGAGCATCCGCCAGCGCTTGAAGGACTTCGCAAGCGCGTGCGGAGCCTCGCGCAAGCTCTTGGCGAGACTCCCAAATTCCTGGTGGGCAAGCCCGGTCTCGACGGCCATTCGAACGGCGCCGAGCAGATCGCCGTCCGCGCCGCCGATACGGGGTTTGAAGTGATCTATGAGGGCATTCGCCTGACCCCCGAGGACCTTGTCAAAACGGTTGAGGAGCGCAAAGTCCACATCATCGGCCTCTCTATTCTGTCCGGCAGCCATGTGCCCCTGGTGCGCGATGTCATGAACCGCCTGCGCGCCGCAGGATTAGGGAATGTGCCAGTGGTGGTGGGCGGCATCGTTCCAGCAGAGGATGTTCTGGTGCTGAAACAGCTTGGCGTCGCCGCCGTGTACACTCCCAAGGATTTCGATCTCAATACCATTATCTCAAACTTGCTGGGACTTCTGGAAACGCGCGTTCCGCCCCCATCCGTCATCCCGGCGAAAGCCGGGACCCACCAATCAGCGTGAAGACTCTGCGCGGATCCCTACTTTGTTTATCGTGGGTCCCGGCTTTCGCCGGCATGACGGAAGGGGAATGATCTCAGAGCCAAGGCTGGTCGGCCGCCTGCTTCTTCTCGAAAGCATCAATCGAAACTGACTTCTCCAAGCTGAGCGCGATATCGTCGAGGCCATTCAGCAGGCAGTGCTTGCGGAAGGGATCGATGTCGAACTTGATCATGCCGCCATCGGGGCCGCGGATTTCCTGCGCCGGCAAATCGATGGAGATCGTGGCGTTGGCTCCGCGCTCGGCATCGTCCAGCAGCTTCTTGAGATCGTCGGGCGACACCACGATCGGCAGGATGCCGTTCTTGAAGCAGTTGTTATAGAAAATGTCGGCGAAACTTGTGGAGATGACACAGCGGATGCCGAAATCAAGCAGCGCCCAGGGCGCATGTTCGCGCGACGAGCCGCAGCCGAAATTGTCTCCCGCCACCAGAATCTGCGCCTTGCGATAGGCGGGCTTGTTGAGCACGAAATCCGGCAGCTCTTTGCCGTCTTGCGTATAGCGCATTTCATAGAACAGCGACTTGCCGAGACCGGTGCGCTTGATGGTCTTGAGGAACTGCTTGGGAATGATCATGTCGGTATCGACATTGACGATGTTGAGAGGTGCTGCGACCCCGGTCAGAGTTTCGAACTTCTGCATTCTGTTTTCCTATGCCGCGAGATCGACGCCCAGGCTTTCATCGGCGCCGATCATCCGGTTGAGATTCTGCACGGCAGCACCCGAGGCGCCCTTGCCGAGATTGTCGTAGATCGAAACTAGCAGCACTTGTCCCCGCGCCGCGTTGGCGAACACGTGGAGGCGCATGCGATTGCTGTTGTTGAGCGCCTGCGGATTGACTTCGCTTGAACGCTCGATGGCGGCGAGCGGCATCACTTCGATGAATGCGCAATCCCGATAGGCCGCCAACAGGCAATCGCGGATATTCTCCGGCGTCGCGCTTTTGCTCAGAAGATCGGTGAACACCGGCACCGCTCCCATCATGCCCTGCGCGTAATTGCCAACGGCCGGCTGGAAGATCGGATCGCGGTCGAGTCCGGCATAGTGTCTCATCTCGGCGAGGTGCTTGTGGCTGAGCGTTAGGCCATAGGGGAGATAGGCGACGGCGGCGGCTCCTGCGCCTTCGTAATCCTCGATCATCTTTTTGCCGCCGCCGGAATAGCCGGAGACGGCATTGTAGGTGACGGGATAATCCTTCGGCATGATGCCGGCGTCGATCAGCGGCTTTACCGCAGCGATCAAACCTTGCGGATAGCAGCCGGGATTGGCGACGCGTTTTGCGTGCGCGATCTTCTCCGCTTGCGTTTTGGAAAGTTCCGGAAATCCGTAGGCCCAGTCCGGGTGCAGACGGAAAGCCGTGGAGGCGTCAATTACCCTTGTGTTGGAATGGGCGTCGATCAGTGCCACGGCCTCCTTGGCCGCATCGTCGGGCAGGCACAGGATCGCGACATCGGCTGAATTGAGCAGTTCGCGGCGGGCTTGCGGATCCTTGCGCCGCTGCGGATCGATGGAAACGAGCGTCACATCCGTCCGGCCTTTCAGCCTGTGGCGGATTTGCAGCCCCGTGGTGCCCGCTTCGCCATCGATGAAAATACTGGTCATGGGGCGGTCATATAGAGCATCGAACCTTCAAATAGAATTCGAAATTATCGTACAGCCGCTGCACTCAAGAGCTATCTTCCTTGAGCGCATCCCTGGCGAGCCCATGACACTCTATCAACACCGCATCCACTTCATGTCGTGGCTCCTTGCGATAGCCTGGCGGAAGGCCCGGGCGAAGCGGCGACTTGAACTTGGGATTTCGCATACTGTCGCGCCGCGCTTGCCAGCGCGCCAGACGCTTCGCCTGGGCGGCCAGGTTTTCGAGCGCCATCTTGACCGCGGCGAGACGGCGGTGAAGACGCAGAGCGCCCACCATGCCATCGTCGGCCTCCGGTTCGGGCCTGCGCTGCTGCTCCGCATGGAACAGCGGCACGAAAGGGCTCACGCCGAAAACAAAGACGCGGGGCACAGGCTTGGGGCCGGCACGTCCTGCCCGCGCGGAGCCGAAGCGTTTGCGCGCATCGAAGAGCTGAAACGACGCGCGAGCGCCGCCCACGCTTGCGAACGCAAGCCCCTGGGGCATCGCACGGACCGTATGGGGTTTCACCTTAACGCCCCTGGCGGCGATGACGATCAGGCGGCGGACCGCCGATTCCGCCGGCCGCAATATGCTGAGCGCCCTGCGGTAGAGAGGCTGCGGCAGCCGCGCCACAGCGCCTTCAGCCGCAAGCCCCACCATGGCGATGAGTGCTGTTACGATGCGGATGAGCGCTGCTTGATTGATTGCGATGGCGCGAGCCCAGTCCATGTTTCTCTCCTCCAGCGCTGGCTAGAACATAATAGGAACATTGTCAAGGGATATTTTCTTATCGGGCGCCGTCATGGTATATTCAAATTCATCTGCTTGCGATATTTTGGAGATCAATGACTTACGGCGTGGAGAGAAATTGAGTAGCAGCAGTGAAGCCCGCCCTCAGAACATCTTGAGTGGTGTTTCACTAATCATTGCGGCGGCGCTTACAATTTCCATTCAAGACGTCGTGTTCAAGCTGTTCAGCAGTGAACTGACTCTCTGGCAGATTTTTGCACTACGCGGCGTCTTGGCGATACCCATTCTCTTGGCCATTTGTTGGATGCGCGGGGCTCATCAGGGCGTCGTGCGTGCTGCATTGGGAAAGTGGCCGCTTCTGCGCTCGGTGTTTATCACGACCACGTTCCTAGCATTCTACGCGGCCATTCCATTCTTGAGCTTGTCGACCGTGGGTGCAGCCAACTACATCGCCCCGATCTTTATCGCGCTGCTCTCTGCTTATGCAATCAAGGAAGCTGTCGGGCCGCTCGGGTGGCTGGGGGTTTTGCTTGGATTTGCAGGTGTCGTTGTTCTGTTGCAACCGGGCACAGACGCATTCTCACCCTGGGCGCTACTCCCAGTCATTGGAGCCGTATTTTATGCTCTGGCACACATTACGACACGGGTGAAGTGCCAAAACATTTCCCTTTCAGCCATATCGTTGTCACAGAATGTCGTCATGCTGTCGGCGGGTGTTATCGTCAGTGTGCTGCTGCTTTGGCTCAAGCCACAGGGGGAGTTGTTCCAAGATTATCCCTACATCTTTGGCCTATGGTCGGATGTCGATTTGACGGATTGGCTTGTCCTCGTGCTGCTCGCAGGATTCACGATTGTGATTGGCATGATGCTGGCAGGTGCCTATCAGGCTGCGCCGCCCGCCATTGTTTCAACATTCGAGTACAGCTACTTGGTATTTGTTGCAGTCTGGGACATTCTGTTCTTTGACATTGCTCCCACCGGAACTTCAGTCACAGGCATGCTCTTGATCGTAGCCGCGGGATTGCTGGTCCTACGTCGCAAAGCGACGTGAGCGCAAGCGATCTCATACTCGTGGCGAACTTCGAAAAGCAGACATGTAAGCGCTCACGCTAAAGGTCTGCAAGGTCCGCTTTGCGGTCATCGCAACATGAACGGCAGGTAACCACAAGGCTCAGATTTGGTTCAGAGCGCTTCCTCTAGAAAGACATCCAACAACGGTGATCGGCACCGTTTGGCAAACAACAGGAAGGAAACATCCATGTTCCGTAAATCCCTCATTGCTCTCACCGCCGCTGCTGCAATCAGCCTCGGCATGGCCGCTTCCGCTCAGGCCAAGACCAACATCGACATCCATGTAGGACTCGGCGGCTTTGGCGGCGGCTATTTCGGCCCGAGCTACGGCTATTATCACGAAGAGTGCGGCTGGCAGTGGGTCAAGTACAAGCAGTGGAACAAGTGGCACACCAAATACATCATCAAAAAGAAGAAGATCTGGACCTGCTACTAAACCGAACTTTGAATCTCGTCATGGCCGGGCATCGTCCCCGGCCATCTTCTATTGTGCGGCGGCCTCGATGGCTTCCATATCCGCGTCCGACAAACCGAAATGGTGGCCGATCTCATGGACGAGAACATGGGTGACGATGGCGCCAAGCGTTTCGTCATGCTCGGCCCAGTAATCAAGGATCGGGCGCCGGTAGAGAAACACCATGTTGGGGAAGCGGCCAGTCTCGGCTACGGCCGCATCCTGAGCCAGGCCGACGCCATGGAATAATCCTAAAATGTCGAAGGGTGATTCGGCCTTAAGATCATTAAGCACGTCCTCCGCGGGAAAATCCTCGACGCGAAAGATGATCTCGCCGCAGCGATTGCGAAATTCCGCCGGAAGCCCATCGAAGGCATCTATGGCAAGCCGTTCAATATCATTGAGGGATGGTGCGGAAAATCCCGAGAGGGATCGCTCCGTCATGCCGGCAGGTTTACTGGCAGAAGAGGACGCAGAAGCCCGTTGATTCGGTCATGGCCTGGACGGTGGTGAGGCCCGCCATGCCGCCCGTGGCGACGGTGAGCAAGACGAGGCCGAGGAGAACGCGGCGCAGAAATTTGGCGTCCGCTTGAACTGAGGTAGACACTTTGAAACCCCTTTAAGGCAATTGTTGAACCTGTGATTCACCTTATCGCCGCGGCTATGACATAAACCTTAACGATATGTTC
>JBGTJO010000103.1:0-3233 GCA_041745135.1 Aestuariivirga sp.
CAACCGGGGCGGCTATACGCTCAAGAAGAAGATCAGCCGCATCAGGATGCGGCTCGGCGATGTCTTGCTGCTGCAGGGCTCGGCCGATAACGTCAAGGCGCTGGAGCGCGGCAACCTTTTCAGCATATTCGGCGGCGTCGATACCGCGCGCCTGAATACCTCGCGCTCCGCCGCCGCTATCGCCATTTTTGCAGCGGCGCTGATTGCCGCCACCTTCAACATCGTGTCCCTGCCGGTTGCGGCCATCGGCGGCGCGTTCCTCATGCTGGTGACGCGCTGCATCTCGCCCGAAGAAGCCTATCGCCGGATGGAATGGAAAGTTCTCGTGCTGATCGGAGCCCTTCTTTCGCTCGGCGCCGCCATGGAAGCAACGGGCACGGGGAAATATCTGGCGCTCCAGCTCATCGCCATCATCGGCGATCAGAGTCCGCTGCTGGTGCTTTCATGTTTCTTCGTGGTGACGGTGGCGCTCACGCAGCCCATGTCCAATCAGGCGGCGGCGATCGTCGTTGTCCCAATCGCCATTGAGACCGCACGGCAGCTTGGTCTCAATCCCCGGACTTTCGCGATGATGATCGCCGTCGCGGCGAGCTGCTCCTATCTGACTCCGCTGGAGCCTTCAAGTCTCATGGTCTACGGACCGGGCAAATATCGTTTCATGGATTTCGTGAAAGTGGGATTTCCACTGACCTTTCTCATTTTCGGGCTTGCCATTTTCCTGGTGCCGAAGATTTGGCCGCTCACCCTTCAATAATTGCGGGCAACTCTTTCTTCACGAAATATTTTTTTTGGCTAGGCTCGATCGAATAAGATGTCATGACGCGTACGCCGCGCTCTACGCAAAGCTGGGAGAACTCGGGTTTCGGTGAATGATCCGTGACCACCAGATCGACGTCGGAGAGCCCGCAAACCCGCACCGGCGCATCGCGGCCAAATTTCGTGTGGTCGGCGATCACCCATGTCTCCTGGGCCTGCCGCATGGCGGCGCGCGAGAACTCGGCTTCGAACATATGAAAATCGACGAGGTCGCCCGCGGTGGTGATTCCGGCAACCGACAGCAAGGCGAACTTGGCTTGAAACTGGGCGACGAATTCAACGGTGGAATGGCCGAAGGCGGCGGCATCGTCGCCGCTCAGTTCGCCGCCGGCCATGAATACACGGTGGCCGTTGCGGGCGGCGAGCCGGCAAGCGATCTGCGCCGAGTTGGTAATCACCACGAGTCCGGATTTATCCGCAAGCGCCTCAGCCACGTAGGTTGTTGTCGTGCCATTGTCCAATATGATGGTGTCGCCGTCGTTGATGAGGCCGCGCGCAATGTCGGCGACTTTTCGTTTCTCCGCCTTGTTCACCTGCATCCGCCGCTGGAAGGGCGGCTCGTCCAAATGGTCGGGCAGCATGATGCCGCCATGGAAACGGATGACCTCGCCGCTCTCGATCAGGGGCTGAACATTTCGCCGGATCGTCTCGGTTGAAACCGACAGGCGCCCGGCCAGATCGGCGATATGGCAGCTGCCATATTGGCGGACTGCCCGAAGAATGTCGCTCTGCCGCTTGAAGGACATGCCACTCCCCGCGTTACGAAACACAACCTAACTCACAAAACAATGGAAACGAAGATATTTGTTGTTGATTTGTGGGTTTTGTTGTTATCGTGTGGAAACAGCCGTCAAGGCTGTCTTTATCCTTGGGAGGAAATGAGATGAAGCAATTCACAAAATTCTTGTTCGCTGCCGCCCTGGCCGCTCCGCTTTTGCTGAGCGGCGCGGCGCAAGCGGAAGACTCCAAAGACCCGATCAAAATCGTCACCAACAACTGGACCAGCCAGCTGGTTCTTTCCAACGTGGTTGGCCAGCTGCTTCAGTCAAAGGGGCTTAACGTCGAGTACAAGCCCTCCGACACGCAGCTCCAGTATACCGCCATTCCGGCGGGCGACATGGATTTCCAGATCGAAGTCTGGGAAGGCTCGCAAGCGGAATCCTTCAACAAAGCGCTTGCAGCTGGTGCGGTCGACATGGGGTCCCATGATGCCGTCACGCGTGAGGACTGGTGGTATCCGAGCTACATGAACGAGATGTGCCCCGGATTGCCTGACTGGAAGGCGCTTGATGCCTGCGCGGCAAAACTCGCGACCGCGGAGACCGGCACCAAGGGCCGTTTCGTGGGTCCCCCGGCGGACTGGGGAAAGCATTATGCGGAACGCATCCAGGCTCTCAAGATGAACTACCAGGAAGTGCCGGTTGGCCAGGCGGCTACACTCTGGGCGGAGCTCCAGGCCGCCTATGACCGCAAGGAACCGATCGTGCTGTTCAACTGGACGCCGAACTTCATCGAAGCCAAATTCGAGGGTCAGTTCGTCGAATTTCCGGCTTTTGATCCGGAGTGCTGGAGCGATCCCAAATGGGGTTCAAATCCGGACTTGATTTATGATTGCGGTGCGCCGGCGAAAGGCTATCTCAAGAAGGTTGGCTCGCCACAACTCGCCCAGAAATGGCCGACGGCCGATAAGATCCTGAGGAAGGTGAATTTCACCAATCCGCAGATCGCAGCAGCGGCCTCCATGGTCGATGTTGACGGCATGACGCCGGAAGATGCGGCCAAGAAGTGGATCGCCGACAACGAAACGATCTGGAAGCCTTGGGTGGAATAACAGCGAATTGAATGGCCGGGCCGGGCGCAGCGAGCGTTGCGCCCGGCCCATTTTCGTTTCATGCTGACGGTGAAATGAAACAGACGCCCAAGGTTTCCTGCCGCCATTTATGGAAGATTTTTGGGGCTGACCCTGCGGGTTTTCTGGCCCGCCACGGCAACGCTCCCAACGATGATGATTTATTACGGGAAAACTGCATCGGCGCGGTGCGCGACGTGTCCTTCGACGTGGGGACCGGAGAAATCCTTATCGTCATGGGCCTTTCGGGCTCGGGAAAATCGACGCTCATCCGCGCCCTCACGCGGCTTAACGATCCAACGGCCGGCCAGATTCTATTCGACGGTGAGGATCTGATGGCGGCAACGCCCGCCGAGCTCATCGAACTCCGCCGCCACAAGATGGGCATGGTGTTTCAACATTTCGGGCTTCTGCCTCACCGCAATGTGCTGACCAATGTCGCTTTCCCGTTGGAGGTGCGCGGGAATCCTCGCGATGCCCGGGAAGTGCGGGCGCGCGAAATGATCAAGCTTGTCGGTCTGGAGGGCCGCGAGAGTTACTTTCCGCGTGAGCTATCGGGCGGACAGCA
>JBGTJO010000104.1:0-21546 GCA_041745135.1 Aestuariivirga sp.
CACGCCCATGGCCGGCAGCATGGCGACATCCCGGTGGCTGCGCATGAGGGTGGTGAAGCCCGCCATGCAGCAGGTCATGATCAATGCGAGCCCTTTGCCGAACAAGCTGTCGTCCCAACTGCTGCCCCAGAGCATGATGGCGACCCCTGCGAGCGCCACGGCGCTGGCGATCAACGTGGAGCGCGAGGGCTTTTCGCGAATGAACACATAGGCGAGGCCCGCCGTTATGAAGGGCGCCGTGGCATAGATCACCATGGCATCGGCAACACTGGTGTAGCGGAGCGAGCCGATGCCGGTGAGCATGGCGAGCGCCGAAAGGCCGGCCACCGCATAGGCCGGCCATCTTGAGCCAAGCAGGATGCCCAATGCCCCGCGGCCCTCGATGATGAAGAACAGGATTAGGAGGGCGCTTCCCGAGAAGAGGCCGCGCCAGAACAGTATGGTCATGAGGTCGGCGGTGATGATGCGGACGAACAGCCCCGAGGACGACCAGGCAAGCGCTGCCATGGCGACCAGCGCCAGGCCCAACCGGTGGTGTTTCCGTTCCGCGGCGGTCATCATTGATGAATAAGGGAAGGGCAGGCAGCGAGGTAGGCTGGAAACGGCATGGCAACCCTGTTTTGGCGGCGCACTTGACGGGGCCGGGGCTTTCCCTCATTTTGCGCCTCCCATGAAAACCGCGCCCCACCATGCCGTTAAGATTTGCGGCATTATTATCTGCAGCTAGCCGATAACCGCTGGCCGGGCGCCGCTTTGACGTAAATTGAGATGAAGCGTTCCCGGGCAGGTCCAAGCCCGAGAGAGCCCATGCCTTTGATGCTTTACAACACGCTGACCCGGAAGAAGGAGCCGTTCAGGCCCTTGGACCCCGCCAACGTGCGCCTGTATGTCTGCGGCCCCACGGTTTACGATTTCGCCCATATCGGCAATGCGCGGCCGGTGATCGTCTTCGACGTGCTCTTCCGTCTGCTCCGCCATCTCGCAAAGAAAGGAGAGTGGGATGGGGGAAAAGGTGAAACGAAAGTCACCTACGTCCGAAACATCACCGATGTCGACGACAAGATCAACGCGCGCGCGAAGGAGGAAGGCGTTTCGATTGGCGATCTGACGGAACGTACGACGAAGCAATTCCACCATGACATAGCAGCGCTTGGCGTCCTGCGCCCCACAGTCGAGCCCCGCGCTACCGACAACATTCCGCAGATGATCGAGCTAATTACCACGCTTCTGCGGCGCGGCCATGCCTATGAAGCCGGCGGTGAAGTGCTGTTCGAAGTGACGTCGATGGCCGACTATGGCGCGCTGTCCAACCGCAATCTCGACGAGCAGCAGGCGGGAGCTCGCGTCGCCGTCGAGCCCCACAAGCGCAACCCCGGCGATTTCGTCTTATGGAAACTTTCAACCCCCGATGAGCCCGGTTGGGACAGCCCATGGGGCCGCGGCCGCCCCGGCTGGCACATCGAATGTTCCGCCATGAGCAAGCGCTATTTGGGTGAGGTCTTTGACATTCATTGCGGCGGCCTCGACCTGATCTTCCCCCACCACGAAAACGAAATCGCGCAATCCCGCTGCGCCCATGGCACTGGCGTGATGGCCAATGTCTGGATGCACAATGGCTTCCTGCAGGTGGAAGGACAGAAGATGTCCAAGAGCTTGGGGAATTTTGTGACGATCAATGATTTGTTGAACACCGACAAGTTTGGCGGAAAAAAATGGGATGGCGAAGTTTTGAAACTTGCAATGCTGCAAACACATTATCGCCAACCAATCGATTGGACGGTAAAATCACTTGAGCAAGCCGCGCAAAAACTCGGCCGGTGGAAACGCATTGCTGTTCCCATGAAAACGGACGGGGCACTACCCGACCAACTTTCGCCGCGCCCTCTCTTTCCGCTCATTCAAAACGCACTTGAGGACGATCTGAATACACCAAAAGCGATTGCGCAAATTGATTCGTTGATTAACAACGCGTCGAGAGAGCCAGTCGTCGAAGTGTCTGACGCCTTGAGATTTTTTGGGCTGCTAAGAGATCCTTACTCTCAAACAATGGAGCTTACGAAACTGGAGAAAAAACTTATCGCACAGCGAGGCGCGGCACGGACAAACAAAAACTGGGACGAGAGCGACCGCCTCCGCGACGAGTTGGCTGCACTGGGCGTGGTGCTCAAGGACAACAAGGATGGTACGACAACGTGGGAGGTCCAGCGGTGAGCCCAAACGACCGTCAGCCCATCATTGTCGCCGATGCCGGTCCGCTGATCCGCCTTGCCGCGGCGGGGTTACTCGATACTGTTCACGGGCTGAACCGGCGAATCGTGCTGGTCGATCGCGTTGAGGACGAGGTGACCGGAGATCGCTCGAAGCCCTATGCGGATAAAATCGCGCGTTGGATCGATCAGATGGGAGCGGCGATCCTTCGTGTGCGTACCATCGTTGGCGCCGGCATCGAGGCGCTGAGGGGCAAACAGCGTTCGCCCGAGGAGGATGCGCTGTTGAAGGTGGCCTGCGCAATTCAGGCGAATATACGCTGCTCGAATTCGTCGATACGTGGCGGCCGACCGAAACTGAATCAGCCATCGTTGTCTATGAAGATCGGCGCGCCGCTGCGATCTTCATCGATGCCGACTATCCGCTCACCCTGATGACGACGCGAAAATTCGCCGAGCTCATCGCCGATTGGGGCATCAATGTCGATGCCGTGGCGGCGCTCGAGAAGATCGAGACCCGATACGATCTCAAGCCGTCGCTCTTCGGCATCGTCGATCCCAATACCCCGCGCGACTTGCGCATGCTGCCGCAGGAAACGAAGCCATGACCCGCGAACGTCTCTATCTTTTCGACACCACATTGCGTGATGGGCAGCAGACGCCGGGGGTGGATTTTTCGCTGGATGACAAGCTGGTGGTGATCGACATGCTCGATCAGCTGGGGATCGATTATATCGAGGGCGGATATGCGGGGGGCAACCCCGTCGATACGCAGCTTTTTGCGGAGGAACGGAGTACGCGCGCTACGTTCACGGCCTTTGGCATGACCAAACGGGCGGGGCGCTCGGTTTCGAATGATGCGGGGTTGCAGCAGGTTCTTCAGGCGAAGGCCAAGGCCATCTGCTTTGTCGCCAAGAGCTGGGATTATCATGTGCGCGTGGCGCTTGGCTGCACGAACGAGGAGAATCTGGAGTCGATCCGCCAGTCGGTCGAAGCGGCCAAGGCGACGGGAAAGGAAGTGCTTCTCGATTGCGAGCACTTCTTCGACGGCTACAAAGCCAATCCTGAGTATGCGCTTTCCTGTGCCATGGCGGCTCATGAGGCGGGCGCACGTTGGGTCGTGCTTTGCGATACCAACGGCGGCACACTGCCGTCGGAGGTCTTTGAGATCGTTCGCGCCGTCGCGAAGTCGATACCAGGCAATCACCTTGGTATTCATACCCATAATGACACCGAGCATGCGGTTGCCAATTCGCTGGCTGCGGTCGAAGCTGGGGCACGGCACATCCAAGGCACGCTGAACGGCATCGGCGAGCATTGTGGTAATGCCAACCTGGTCTCGATCATCCCCACGTTAGTTTTGAAGAAGACCTTTCGCGACCGTTTCGAGACGGGGGTAAACGAGGAGAGGTTACGCAACCTCACGCATGTATCGCGGAGCTTCGATGAACTGTTGAACCGGGCGCCACATGCCCAGGCTCCTTACGTTGGCAAGAGCGCCTTTGCGACGAAGGCGGGCATACACGCCTCAGCCATTGCTAAGGAACCCGAGACTTACGAGCATGTGCCGCCCGAAACCGTGGGCAACCGCCGCCGCATGCTGGTTTCCAACCAAGCCGGGAAATCCAATCTGGTGGCGGAGTTGCAGCGCGTTGGCATGACGGTGGCCAAGGACGACGCGCGGCTCGACGCATTGCTGCGCGATGTGAAGGAGCGCGAGGCGCAGGGCTATGCCTATGACGGGGCGGACGCTTCCTTCGAATTGCTGGCGCGGCGCACATTGGGCTCGGTGCCTCATTATTTCGATGTGCTGTCCTTCCGCGTGATCGTCGAGGAGCGCGAAAAAGCGATGGTCTCCGAAGCGGTGGTGAAAGTCAGGATCGATGGCGAAACCTACCTGAACGCGGGCGAGGGCAACGGCCCGGTGAACGCGCTTGACGTGGCGCTGCGCAAGGACTTGGGCAAATACCAGCACCATATCGACGATATGGAGCTCGTTGATTTCAAGGTTCGCATCCTCAATGGGGGCACCGGAGCCACTACGCGCGTGCTGATCGAAAGCCGCGACGGCAAGGGCGAGCGCTGGTTCACCGTCGGCGTTTCCCCCAATATCGTCGAGGCCTCCTTTCAGGCGCTCTCGGATTCGATCATCTACAAGCTGGTGCGCGACGGCGTTGCCGCCTAAACATCTCCCTATCCGTCATCCCGGCGAAAGCCGGGACCCACCTTTCCGCGTGAAGATTCTGCGGGTGTAGGTCCCGACTTTCGCCGGGATGACGGGAATTCATGACATGCGGGGCGCTCATGCAAGCCATGATGAGGCGCCGTTTGTGGGAATCCCCATGGGCGGCTAATCGCTGCCCATGTCCAGTGCCGAGCAATCGTTGCAGCCCCGCGCCATGAGCGAGGCGGAGAAGGGCGTGATCCTCGCCGTCCTCGCCCACCTCGTCTGGGGCGGGATGGCGTTTTACTTCGGATTGATCCGCTACATTTCG
The DNA here is from genome assembly GCA_041745135.1 of Aestuariivirga sp. Classification (GTDB taxonomy): domain Bacteria; phylum Pseudomonadota; class Alphaproteobacteria; order Rhizobiales; family Aestuariivirgaceae; genus Aestuariivirga. Next base: position 4,703 of record JBGTJO010000104.1, read on the forward strand.
CCATTGGAAATCGCGGTGCACCGCTCGCTCTGGGCGCTGCCGATTGCCTTGGCCGTGGTGCTCTATTTCGGCCAGTTCCGGGATGTTCTGAGGACGCTTGCGAACGGCCGCATGATGGCCATCCTGACGTTCACCTCAGCGATCGTTGTCTTCAACTGGGGATTTTATGTGTGGTCCATCGAGCAGGGGCGAACGCTTGAAGCGAGTCTCGGCTATTTCATCAATCCGCTTCTCAACGTGGTGATGGGATATTTGTTCTTGGGCGAGCGTTTCACCAAACCGCAAATGGTGGCGCTGGGCCTTGCGGTGATGGCGGTCGCGATCCAGACGGTCTCGGCCGGAGTGTTCCCGTGGCTCGGCCTAATGCTGGCATCGAGCTTTTGCGTTTACGGTTTTCTGCGCAAGACGATCGATGTGGGTCCGACCCAGGGCTTTCTGATTGAAGTGGCGATCCTGGCGCTGCCGATGCTGGGCGTGCAGTTCTGGCTCGCCAGCCGGGGCCAGGCCTATTTCGGCGCGACGGACTATGACACGGTGATGCTCATGGGCTGCGGCGCGCTGACGGCGGCAGCGCTCATGTTGTTCGCCGCCTCCATCAAGCGTATCCGCTATTCGACGGCGGGACTGCTGCAATATCTCTCGCCATCGCTGGTGTTCCTGACGGCGGTGTTCATTTTCGGAGAACGCCTCGACACCTGGAAACTTATCTCCTTCGCCATCATCTGGCTGGCTTTGGCCATCTATTCGTTCTCCGCACTTCGCAATGAGCGCAACCGACGTCAGGAAGCAGAACCGGTTTAGGTCCGGCATTGCCGTTGCCGGTTGTTTGGGATAAGCCCGCGCGCGTGAAGGATAGACTGGCCGAAGCGCTAAGCCTGCAGGACAAGCGTCAATACGGCGCCGCCGCCGCCGCCTTCACAGCGATTCTGGAGAGTGAGCCGGAAAATCCCACAGCGCTGCACTATCTTGGCGTCGTCAACTGGCAGCGCGGGCTAGCGCGCGAGCAATGCGACCCCCATGCCCTCAAGGCGTTGAGCCTCAAACCGCTCGACCCGATCTTCAATCACAACTACGGTTCGATGCTGTCAACCTATGGCGACCTCGCGAAGGCGGAGGCGCATTTCCGCCAGGCGATCGCATCCGCCCCCAACTACATCGAAGCCTATTACAATCTCATCAACGTCATGAAGGTAAAAGCGGACGAGCCAGTGCTGCCGAAACTGCGCGACTTTTACGCCGCAGGAACGATCAGCAAACTCCAACGGGAATATCTCTGTTTCGCGTTGGCCAAGGCCTATGACGATTTGGGCGAGCCGGAAACCGCGATCCGTTTTTGTCTAGAAGCGAATTACCTTGCGGCGAGGACCTATGACATCGCCGCGGCGATAGGCCAGCTCAAGGAAATGGAGGCTCTAATGACAAGAAAGTCCCTGGCGCCCAGGCCGGGCCGGGGCGACCCTTCCGAACAGCCGGTCTTTATTGTCGGCATGCCGCGCTCGGGCACGACCCTGGTTGAAACGATCCTCGCGCGCCACCCACAAATCAATCCCGGCGGCGAGCTGCGGCTCATGGACGATATCGAGGCTGCAGGACTGGAAAAGGCCCGCCTTGTTCCCGGATTTACCGGCGGCGCGCAGGCTATGGTGGGGCTGATGTCCGATGCCGATGTCAAGGCGCATGGGGCCAATGCGATCAGCTTGGTAAAGATGTATGCCTCGCGCCAGCACTACAGCCGGTACACCGACAAGCTGCCGCGTAACGCGCTGAGACTAGGTCTGATTTCCGCAGTCTTTCCGCGAGCCCGCATCATTCATGTGCGCCGCCACGCCCTCGACTGCTGTGTGTCAAACCTGTTTCAGCGGTTTCAGGGCGAACAGCATGCCTACAACATGATCACGCTCGGAAAATATTATCGCGTGACTGCCGGTGCCATGGAACACTGGAAAAAGGTGGTGCCCCTGCCGATTCTCGATATGCGCTACGAGGATGTCGTCGCCGATCTTGAAGGCTCGGCGAAGCGCATGGTCGATTTCATCGGCCTTCCCTGGGATCCGGCCTGCCTCGACCCCGCCAAAGCCGTCCGCACGATCAAGACGTCAAGCCTTTGGCAGGTGCGCCAACCGATTTACAGCCAGTCGGCCGGGCGCTGGCGGCGATATGAAAAGTGGCTGGGCCCACTCATCCAGGTTCTAGGCGGCATGGACTGGATCGAGAATGACGCCCTGGGGGGCCGGAAAACGAATCGCTGAGGACCATTCCGCGCGGGCTTGGGGCAAACCGCCCCGTTTCTCGGGCCGATTACTAAGAGGGTATTAACTTCAGACCCTCCGCCCTGTGCCCGATCAGCCACAGGGCCCAGTTTATTTCGAGGCGAGAGTTGGGCGCGCTCGAGCGCAATCTCTTCAAGGCATTGAAAGGTAATCGGATTGTCTGCACAGGCGGGTTGAATGGAAAAATCCCGCTATCGCCTAGTTGGGTTGACGTTGAATTAATCCCACTGGTACAAAAAGGATGGATGAAACTGCGGATTCGAAAACGAGCCGCTTTTGGGGGAATGAATATGCGGAATTTCAAGAGCGCCTCTGCCAACTCGCTGCTTTACTCTTCAATCCTCACCGGCGGCTTTTTGCTGGTCAACGTAACAGCGGTGGTGCCAGCCTATGCCGTGGCTTGCACGACTGCGGCTGAGAACGCCAACACCACGATCTGTCTTGCTGGCACTTCCCCTGGGCCTCTTGTTTATCCGACCGACAACGCGACCTATGTGGGTGGCGATTTCCTGTTGCGGCTTGAGGATCATGACGTCACCCCCGGCGGCATCGTTTTTGGCGCCGGGTTGACAGGCGACGGCACCATTACTTTGCAAGGCGACAGCGATGTGACCAACACCACCGGCACCGGCATTGATGCCGATGTTATTGGTGCGGGTAACGATATTACCATCAACGTGCTGAACACCAGCTCGGTCACCGGCACGGCTGGCGACGGCATCAGTGCGGACAGCACATTTGGCAATGCCACGGTTAATGTGCAGGATACCGGAACGGTCACCGGCACGCTCGGCGACGGTATTGATGCGACAGCTTCACGAAATGTCACGGTGACAACGGCCGCCGGCACCACGGTCACCGGCTCTGCGGGCGACGGCATCGACGCCAACGATGCGACATTCGTTGGCACGACGGCTAGCACTATATCGGTGACTGCAAATGGCATCGTGACCGGCAGCGCCATCGGCATCGACGCCGATTCAGCCGATGGCACGGTGAATGTAACCACCGGCGCCAATGCGATCACCGGCACGGCCGACGACGGCATCCAGGCCAGCGCCAATGATATCTCCGGCTCGGCGACCGTGACCACGGCTGGCGGCGCGGTCTCCGGCGGGGGCGACGGTATCGAAGCCGATGCCAACGGGTCGTTGGGCCTTGCCAGTGTCACGACGGGCACGGGTGCCGTCACCGGCAACTTTGACGGCATTGATGTCCAGGCCAATGGGAGCGCGGGCACTGCAACCGTAACCACGGGTAGTGGCGCGGTCACCGGCACCACCGCCGACGGCATCGAGGCCGAGGCCAATGGGCTCTCCGGCTCCGCAACTGTAACCACGGGTGTGGGCGCCATCAGCGGCGGCGGCGACGGCATCGATATCGAGGCCAATGGACTCTTTGGCTCTGCAACCGTAACCACGGGCTCAGGCGCGGTTACCGGCGCCGACAGCGGCATCGAGGCCGATGCCAATGGAACCTTTGGTATTACGACTGCTGGTGCTTTAAATATCACCACCGGCACGGGTACGGTCACGGGCACAGCCGGCGACGGCATTGACGCCAGCGCCGCCGGACTCACTGGAAGTGTCACGATTACCACCAACGGAACGGTTCAGGGTTTCGACACGGGTATCGATGCGAGCGCCGGTGCCTCGGGATCGATCATGATCGATATCAATTCGCAATCGGTTGTGCAGAACCTGTCCGGCCTGGATAGCGATCTGGCAATCCGCACGGCGGGCGGCGACACCACCATCAATAATCGGTGGGATATCGTGGGGCGCATCGAAACCGGCGGCGGTGACGACACGCTGAACAATAGTTCTACCGGCCCTGGTTTCTGGACTACGGAAGGCACCAGCGATTTCGGCGGCGGCATCGACACGGTCAATAACAACTCTGGCGCGATCATCTTCGCCGCCACCGAATCCGGAGTGGCCAACACCACGACCTTTGCGAACCTCGAAAACTTCAACAACAGCGGCGTCATCGACCTACAGGATCAGTCGAGCGGGGATGGCAGCAATATTTCCGATACGCTGTCGACCAGCGGCGATTATGCGGGGTCTGACGGGACGCTTGAAGTCGACGCCTTTCTTGGTGGACCTGGCTCGGTGTCCGACGTTTTCGAGGTTGGCGGCAACACGTCCGGAACAACGTTTGTTAGCGTCAACAACACCAATTCCGGGCCTGGGGCGGCGAACGACGGCATCCTGGTTGTGGATGTACTGGGCAACGCTAATGAAGGCGACTTCGAGCTGGCAGACGGGCCCATCGACACGGGCTTCTTCGTCTATGACCTTGAGTTTGACGATACGGGCTTGAACGACCAGTTCCTGCTGGTGTCCTCAGCCGACAGCGAAGTGTTCGAGACGACGGCTGCGGTAGCCGGTGCCCAGGAGATCTGGCGCGAGACGGCGACGGCCTGGGAGGCCCGCCAGCAGGCGGTTCGCGACCAGTTAAACAGCCGGGTTGTAGTGAACGCGGTTGCCGACCCGGCGATCCCCGAGGCTATGGCCAATAACGGCCTGTGGATTGCCGGCCTTGGCAGCTGGTTGGAACGCGATCACGACGCTGGAGGCTTCGACCTCTCCTATGAGCAGCAGATCTATGGCGTGGTTGGCGGTGCTGACTTCGGCAGCGATCTGGGCGACGGCGGCACGCTGCTGTTTGGCGTTCTTGCGGGCTACGTAGAATCGGACCTCGATTTCGACGAGAGCTCGACCTCCATTGACTATGAGGGTGGGACTTTTGGCGCCTATGCGAGCTGGATGGGCGGCGGAGGCTTCTTCCTCAATGTGCTTGGCAAGGTCGACTTGCTCGAGCTGGATTATTCTGCGGCTGGCGATGATGATAGTGCCGATGTGACCTCCTATGGCGCCCGCGCCGATTTGGGCTTCCGCTTTGGCGACAGCCTGTTCCTCGAGCCCATGGTTTCGGTTGACGGCATCTCGACGAAGATTGACGACTTCGAGATCGACGGCACGGAGATCGATGCTGGCAGCAATGAGAGCTTCCGTGGCGGCGCTGGCTTGCGCGCGGGCTTTGGTGGCGAGACGATCCGGGCTTCGGCCACGGGGCGGGTGTGGGAGGTGTTCGAGAACGACATCGAGGTTGATGTGGCTGGCATCGACGTCTCCGATGACGATCTTGAGGGAACCTATGCGGAAATCGCCGCCCAGGTTGACGTCGACCTGTCCACCAGCCTGCTGCTGTTCGTGCGCGGCAGCTACCTGTTCAGCGACGACATCGACAAACCCGCCGTCCATGGCGGCTTCAACTGGAGCTGGTGAGCGAACCGCTCTATACAGGGGTTGAGGACGGGGGTATCGTGAAAGCGATGCCCCCGTCCATTTGTACGGCAAGGCGCAACGGCGGAAAATTGAAACCATGAGAAGGGTCATACTCATGATAGCAGCCATTGCGACAGTCGCCGCAGTCAGCCTGGGCTTTGTCAGCGGCGTTATTCCGACGGATTTCATTTCCGCCAGCACGCCGGCCGCCTCGACCGAGTCCGGCACGAACAAAGCTCCCGATGTCAATCTGCGCCCGGGGCGGGATATTGCGGCGACTGAAGCGGCAAAAAAGGGTAACAAGCCCACGCAATTCGGCAATTGGATGGTCGCCTGCCCCGATGGGGATGCGGAACCGGGAAAATGCTCCGCGCGGCTGGCCATCAAGGACACCAAACGCAACGTGACGGTGATCAATTGGCTGGTCGGCTATAATAAGGACAGCAAGCTGCTGATGGAGATCACGACCCCAACCGATGTGCTGATAGCACCAGGCCTGCAATTGAGCATGCAAGAGGGGAAGGTGCAGCGCTATCCCTATCTGTCCTGCGGACCCGATGGCTGCCTCACGCGCATCAGCCCCGACGCTGCGATGCTCGAAGTTTTACGCAAGACTGAAACCGTCAAGCTGGGCATTGCCACGCCGGCGGGCAAGACGATCGTATTTCAGGTAAAGGTAAACGGAATTGTCGACGGCCTGAATGCCCTAGCCGGGCTTTGAAATTACGTCGCCAGGAATCGAGCCGGTTTAGTATTCTTATTTTGTCATCGCCGGAATAAATCCGGCGATCCATCTTTCCGTTCTGATGAATAACGCAAATGGAGTCATGGGTTCCCGGGACAAGCCCGGGAATGACAGATGGGGGCGGTGCGCTAAAGCTTCCCCAGCAGCGGCTCGGCGGGCACCTTGGCGCGGGTTTTCTCGAGGCGGTATTCGAAGGCGGGGATTACGTCCTCGGCGGTCTTGACGACATCCATCTTGAACTCAAGGCCCTCGCGGATGAATTTCTCGGCGCGCATATGGTCGAGCAGCTTCACCAGCGGATCCCAGTAGCCCTCGATGTTGCACAGGATGATAGGCTTGGCGTGCTGGTCGAGCTGCGCCCAGGTCGACATCTCGGCCAGTTCCTCCAGCGTGCCAAGGCCGCCGGGCAGCGCCACGAAGCCGGTGGCGCGGGCGAACATGGTCATCTTGCGCTGGTGCATGTCGTTGGTCACCACAAGCTCGTTCACATCCGTCAGCATGCGCTCCTTGCCCGCCAGGAATTCCGGAATGATGCCCGTCACATGGCCGCCCGCCGCCAGCACCGATTTGGCCACTTCCCCCATGAGGCCGAGGCTTCCCCCGCCATAGACGAGGCCGATGTCGGCTTGCGCCATGGCCATGCCGAGCCGCCTCGCTGCGGTCACATAGGCCGGATTGCGGCCGCAACCGGAGCCGCAATAGACGCAAAGTTTTCTTGCCGGAGACATCGATCCAACCTCAAAAATGCGGATAACGTGCCACATCTCACTTGATTTCGCCGAAAAACCCCAAGCGAATCTTTGCAGAAAGGTGACGGGGGGCTTAATAAGGCAGGAGCGGACGCCCAGGAAGGGTTTATTCGCCACAGGGGCCAAAGAGATGATGAACAAACCGATCGTGATTTTTGCCGGGCTGGCCGCCGCCGCGGTCGCCGCCGTGGCGGGGGTGACAAAAAATCAATGGATGCCGCCCAATTCCGAGAATGCGGTTGCGGAAACGGTGGCGGCCCCGAATCAGCAGGCGGCCGTTGAGGAGAAGGCTCCCGAGCAAAAGCTCGCCGCGGTTGAAGAGAGCACCGCAGTCGAGCAACCAGCCGTTGAAACGAAGGCGGAGCCCGCAGCGGCGACAACGGAAACAACGGCCGCGCCGACTTTCGATACCGTGCGCGTTGAAAAAACCGGGGAAGCGCTGATCGCGGGGCGCGCCGAGCCAGGCTCTGACGTCACCGTAAAGCTGGATGGCAAACCCATCGGCACGACAACCGCCAATGTCGACGGAGCCTTTGTAGTAACGCCCGAAGCGGCACTCCCCGCCGGCAGCGGGGCCCTCACCGTCGAGTCCAAAACCGAGGAACAGATCACGCAGTCGGAGGCCTCCGTCGCCGTGGTGGTTCCCGCTGAGGAAAAGAAGGAAGCCCTAGTTGCGGTCTTGAAGTCCGACGAGCCGACAAAAATACTTCAGAAAGCCGAGCCGGCCACGGCTACGGCCTCCACCGGGATAGCGGCGGCGTCACCGCTCAGCCTCGATGCGGTCGACTACGACGAGAGCGGCAACATCGTCTTTTCCGGCAGCGGCAAGCCGGGATCGACAGTTCGGCTCTATGTCGATAACACGGTCGCCGGAGATGCCAAGGCGGGCGACGATGGCCGCTGGAGTTTCGCAGGCTCAACGCCCATTCCCGCCGGCAAGCACACGCTGCGCGTCGATGGCGTCGATACGGAAGGCAAGGTGCTGAGCCGCGTCGAGCTGCCCTTCTTCCGCGAGGAACCAACCAAGGTTGCGGCTGCGGCAGAAACCCCAACAGCGGAAACAGTTACAGGAGAAACCGCTGCGACGGAAACGCCCGCGATAGATGAGCCGGCGCTGGTCGCAACCGAAACGGCCACAGCCGAACCGGCACCTGAGACCGCGCAGCCGGAAACGGTTGCAGCAGCCGAAACGCCGGCGGTTGACACCGAAATCGCTACGGGCAGCACCTCCAGCGGGCAAACTCTTGCGTCGGCGGAGACCACCGCCACGACGGAAATCGACCCGCCGAAAGATGGCCGCATCGTCATCCAGCCCGGCAATAATCTGTGGCGCATCTCGCGCGTGATCTATGGCAGCGGCACCAAATACACGGTGATCTTTGAATCCAACAAGGACCAGATCAGGAATCCGAACCTGATTTTTCCGGGCCAGGTGTTCATGACGCCTGACGTTGTGCCGCCCGAGACGATCGATCCCGCGCGCCGCGATACGCTCAAGCCTGAAGAAGGCGGCGGCGCTGGATGAGCCGAAAGACGCCGCCAGGCGTTGCCGTAGCACCTGGCAGCGATGGCAACCAATGGGCCATTCTGAAGGACCTGCTCCCTTTCCTGTGGCCTAAAGGCAGGCCCGATCTCAAGACCCGTGTCGTCATTGCCATGGTGGCGCTGGTGGTCTCGAAGCTCGTCACCGTAGCCACTCCCTATTCTTTCAAATACGCAACTGACGCGCTGACGGCGGGCGGCAATGCCGCCGCCATCGCCATCTCGGTCGCGCTCTTCATGGTGCTGGCCTATGGCGTGGGCCGCATCATGATGGTGGCGCTGGCCCAGTTTCGCGATGCAATCTTCGCCAAGGTGGGCCAGCGGGCGGTGCGCGAGCTTTCCATCCGCACCTTCCGCCATCTGCACACGCTCTCGCTCAAGTTCCATCTCGAACGCCGCACCGGCGGCCTGTCGCGCATCGTCTCCCGCGGCACCGCGGGCATCGACACAGTGCTGCGCTTCTCGCTGTTCAACACGTTTCCGACGATCCTCGAGATAGCACTTGTCGCGGGTGTGCTGACCTGGTCGTTCGGCTGGACTTATGCAGCTGTCATTCTTGTAACCGTCATCCTCTACATCGGCTTCACCTATGCGGCCACGGAGTGGCGCATTGCCATTCGCCGCGCCATGAACGAGGCCGACAACGACGCCAACACCAAGGCCATCGACAGCCTGCTGAATTTCGAGACGGTAAAATATTTCGGCAACGAAGAGCATGAGGCCGCGCGCTACGACATCTCGATGGCGAAATACGAGAAGGCCTCGGTGAAGACCTGGATATCGCTCGCCATCCTCAACGCCGGGCAGGCTTTCATCTATGCCATCGGACTTACGATTGTCATGGGGATGTCCGCGCTGGCGATCTCGCGCGGGCAAGCGACCGTCGGCGATTTCGTCCTGATCAATGCGCTGATGGTGCAGCTCTATATGCCGCTCAATTTCATCGGCTCCTCCTACCGCGAAATCAAGCAGGGCCTGATAGATGTCGAGCAGATGTTCAACCTGCTCAAGGTGAATGCCGAGATCGCTGATAAACCCGACGCCACGCCGCTCAAGGTAAACAAGGCGGAAGTCGCCTTCGAAGGCGTCTATTTCGCCTATGACAAGGAGCGGCCGATCATCCGTGACCTGACGTTCCGCGTGCCGCCCGGGCATACGGTGGCCATCGTCGGCCCCTCAGGAGCGGGCAAGTCGACGATTTCTCGATTGCTCTATCGCTTTTACGATGTGAGCAAGGGCCGCATCCTGGTCGACGGCCAGGACATCGCCATGGCGACCCAGAAATCGCTTCGCGCCGCCATCGGCATGGTGCCGCAGGATACGGTGCTGTTCAACGATACGATCCGCTACAACATACGCTACGGCCGCCCTGACGCCACCGATGAGGAAGTGGAGGATGCTGCGAAACTTGCGCAGATTCACAAATTCATCATGAGTCTCCCCCTGGGTTACGACGCCCTGGTGGGCGAGCGCGGATTGAAACTCTCCGGGGGGGAAAAGCAGCGGGTGTCGATCGCCCGCACCATTCTGAAAGGCCCGCCCATTCTGATTTTGGATGAAGCAACCTCCGCGCTCGACAGCCACACCGAACAGGAAATTCAGGACGCGCTCCGCAAGGTGTCTCGGGACCGCACGACACTGGTGATCGCCCACCGGCTTTCAACCGTGGTCGAGGCGGATGAAATCATCGTCCTCGACAAGGGCCACATCGCCGAGCGCGGCACCCACGCGCAACTTCTGCGCAAGAAGGGCGTCTACGCCAGCCTGTGGAACCGCCAGCGCGAAGCCGACGAAGCGCGGAGCCGGCTGGAGCGCGTCCAGAAAGAAACCGTGGAAACGGTCGAGGACGATAACGAGAAGAAGCGCGATGCGGCGGAGCAAGTGACGGGGTAAATACTTCCTTCCCCCTCGCGGGGGAAGGTGGATCGCGCCACTTGGCGCGAGACGGATGTGGGGGCTGCTTCAACAAACTCGACTGTCAGGCATCTCACTCGCTGAGCCAGCCCCCTCATCCGGCGCTACGCGCCACCTTCCCCTGCGAGGGGGGAAGGGCAGACGCTTGCCTAGCGGCCGCCGCCGATGTCGCCGTGACTGGCTCTGATATTTAGAATCTGAACCTCTTTTGGCAGCTCGATCAAGAACTCGGCGTCGCGTTCCAGATGATGAATGCGTGTGGGATCGCCGCCCGTGAACCTGGACATCGACTCGATGCTCTCCCAATAGGATATGGTCATGAACTCGCATTCGCCGTCGCGGTCCTCGCGAAAGGTTTGCACGCCCATGGCCTTCTCGATCAGCGGCTTGATGCCAGCCTCGTAGTTATAAACCTCGTACTCATCGGCTCGCTCGGGCCTGGTGCGGCCTCGCCAGATGCGGGCGATGGTGGGGCCACGCGGTTCCATTTTACTTGTGCACCCGTCCAAGGAAATCCCGCGCCAGCCTTACGATTTCGTCGAGGTTGGTTTCCAGCGCCCAATGCCCGCCGTCAAGCAGGTGAAATTCCGCGTCCGGCAAATCCCGGAGATAGGCTCGCGCCGATTTTTCGGGCATATAGCCATCCTGCGGCCCCCAGACGATCAGCGCTGGCGGCTGGTGCTCGCGGAGATAGGCCTGAGCTTTCGGCATCCATTGAAGATTTTCCTTAAGACCCTCTATCAAACCCACCGAGATTGCGCGGCTCTCAGGCGTCATCAATGGCCAATGCAGTTTCCAAAGGTCAGGGGGAATCCGCTCCGCCAGCTCTTCGCGAACGTCATTCAGGAATTCCTCACGGAAGCCCTCTTCGCTCACGGCATCGCTGAGTTTGTTGCGGCCTTCCGGTGTCGGATTTTTCCAGTATTCCTTGAGGCCTTCATATTTCGGTCCGAGCGCGTCTTCATAGATGTCGCCGTTTTGGATGATGAGGGCCGCCACCCGTTCTGGCGCTTTCATCGCGAGGCGAAGGCCGATCTGGGAACCATAGTCGTGGAGATAAATCGCGTAGCGTGAGAGTTTTTTGGCGGCTGCAAAGCGCTCCAACCAATGTGCATATCCATCGAACGTACAGGAACTGCGCGCCTTGGGCTTGGCGCTATAACCGAAACCTGGATAGTCCGGGGCAATCAGCCGCCAGCGGTCTGCCAGCGCCAACATGAAGTTGCGGTACTGAAACGAAGAACACGGATAGCCATGCGGCAGCAAAACCACGGGCGCATCCTCTCGTCCCGCTTCGCGGTAAAATGTCTCAATGCCGCCAATATCGATTGTTTTATGCAGGATCGGTGCAACGGTCATGCTTGCACCTTGTGCCGGCCCTCGCAGAATTCCTCGACCATTTTCGCATTAAGGCTGGAATGTCGCGGGGATCGCGGCTGGTGACCAAGCCCCGGTCAACCACGGCTTCGCGATCAACCCAAACCGCTCCGGCATTCTCCAAATCCTTGCGGATGGTGGGATAGGAAGTAAGCGTGCGGCCCTTGGCAACTCCGGCATTGATGAAAACCCATGGAGCATGACAGAGAGCCGCCACGGGTTTGCCCGCTGCGAAAAAGCCGCGAACGAAATCAAGCACAGCCTCATCGGCGCGCAACATATCGCTGTTGATTGTGCCGCCAGGCAGCAACAGGGCCGAATAATCGGATGCCTTGACCCGGCCAATTGCTTTGTCAACGGCAATGGCCTTTGCTTTGTCGAAAATATGGAATCCCTGAATTTCCCCGCTCTTTGGCGAAACGATCTCAACATGCGCACCGGATGCCAAGAGCGAATTTCTGGGTTCGAAAAGCTCGGCTTCTTCAAAGCCATCGGTTGCGACAATAGCTATCCGTTTGCCTTCCAGGCGAGGCATGATCCTCTCTCCGTTGCACGTCGTTTCAAAACGCTTTGTTATCCATTGGGTTGCAGGCCGGTTGGAGAAATCTATATACCCGCTCCCCACAGGTAACCGGTTGCATACCCTTCTCGCCGACCGGGCATTAAGCCTGTGCAGCAAATTTGCGCCTTGTTCCTCGAAAATTTGATGAAAATCGCTTTTTGTTTACATCTGGGGCTCACGGTCGGGCTTGCGCAGAACGGCGGTGGAAAAGCTGGTGGCGCCAAAGGGAATTCGGGGAGAGTCAGATGATCGTAACGACAATGGATGGAATCGCCGGAAGCATTACCGAGGAAACCTTGGGCGTGGTTCGTGGAACCTCGCTGTGGACCCGGCGCATCGTCAAGAACAGCATGGGCGGCATCCGCCAGTTCCAGGCTCACGGATTGCAGGACCTCGACCAAGGCCTGAACACGGCCCAGGACAACGCCACCAAGGCCATGGAGGAACAGGCAAGGAAGCTCCGCGCCGATGCCATCATCGGCCTGCGTCTCGAGGTCATCGAGATGAGCAGCGGCGTATTCTGCGTTAACGCCACGGGGACGGCGGTCACGACCGTGAAGTTGCCGCAGTCGGTTCCGGTGTTTACACCGGCGCCGGAGGAGGAGTTCGATTTCGACATGTCGTTCCTCGCGGCAAGGCCTTCCTTTGCGGGATCGACGCTGCGGCATTAGACATATGGGGTACACCACCCCAATTTCGTTATCCCGGCGAAAGCCGGGACCACGGTAGACAAAGTACGCACTCTCGCAGACGGCTTTCGCCGGGATGACATGAGTTGGGAAGCGCGCTAGATCACTCCCATGTCGATCATCAACAGCATTCAGTCAACCTTGTCCCCCATCCACCGAGAAGGCTGGCGCTTCATCGCCATCTTCGCTGCCGTCGCACTGATTCTCTTCTGGCTAGACCTCGAGCTGCTCGGCTGGATCGGGGTGCTGGCCACCGCATGGTGCACCTATTTTTTTCGCGATCCCGAGCGCGTTACGCCTTTGCGCACCGGCCTCATTGTCTCGCCCGCCGACGGGCGCATATCCGCCATTGAACAGATCGTGCCGCCGCCCGAGCTCGATCTGGTGCGCGAACCTCTCACCCGCATCTCGGTGTTCATGAATGTCTTCGATGTGCATGTGAACCGTGCCCCCGTTGACGGCGCCATTAAACGCATCGCCTACATCCCGGGTGTTTTCATCAATGCGGATCTCGACAAGGCGAGTGCGGATAATGAGCGTCAGGCGCTGACGCTGGAGCTCGCCACCGGCGCCCGCGTGGGCGTCGTGCAAATCGCCGGGCTGGTCGCGCGCCGCATCGTGAAATTCGTAAGCGAGGGCGACCATGTGGTGGCGGGCCAACGCTTTGGTCTTATCCGCTTCGGCAGCCGGGTCGATGTCTATCTTCCCAAGGGCGTGCAATCTCTCGTGAGCCCGGGGCAGCGCGCCATTGGCGGCGAAACCGTTCTGGCCGATCTCGCCTCCGCTGAAGCCCCCCGCACGGCGCGCCGCAACTAGATGGAGCAGGAACCCGAAATCGGCATTGACCGGGCCGTGCAGGACGAAATGCGGCGCGGCAGCCGCTTCAAGAAAGTGCCGATCCGCTATCTGCTCCCGAATCTCATAACGCTGATCGCGCTGTGCAGCGGCATCACCGCGATCCGGCTTGGCATCGAAGGACGCTTTGAACTTGCGGTTGGCGCCGTCATCATCGCCATCCTGCTCGATGCCGTGGATGGCCGTCTCGCCCGCCTGCTCAAGGGGACATCGCGCTTCGGAGCCGAACTCGATTCGCTCGCCGACTTTGTGAATTTCGGCGTGGCGCCGGCGGTGCTCCTCTATTTCTGGTCGCTCAACCAGTTGCGAACGGCAGGTTGGGTCATGGCGCTCATCCTGGCCATATGCTGCGCGCTCCGTCTTGCGCGCTTTAACGTGGCGCTCGACGATCCGGACCGCCCCGCATGGGCGGCTGGTTTTTTCGCGGGAGCTCCGGCACCCGCAGGGGCAGGGCTTGCCATGCTGCCCCTGTATCTGGGTTTCCTCGGCGTGGTCGACGATCCCCGGCAGTATGCCGTGCTCTTTGGCCCCTATGTGGTGGCCGTGGCGCTGCTGATGGTAAGCCGCGTTCCGACTTATTCCGGTAAAAATTTAGGCCGCTGGATTCCCCGCGATCTGGTGCTGCCGATCCTCGGGCTCGGCGTCTTCGCCGTCATCATGCTGGCGGCCTATCCATGGGAGCTGCTGGTCGGCTTTGCCATTGCCTATCTGGCGATGATCCCCCTCAGCATCCGCTCCTACCGTCGCCACCTGAAGATGGATGCCGAAAAACCGTAAGCCGGACCTACCGCAGCACCCGGTCGAGGTCGCGGCACAGGTCTTCACCACTCTCGATTCCAACCGATAAACGGAACACGCCTTCCCCGGCGAAGTCCCGATAGCCGCGGAGCGCTTTCGCCTCGTGGCGGAACGTCGATTTCTGAACGTCATCGGTGCCGATCCAGCACACGAGGCTGCGGATATGGCCGAGCGAGACGGCGTAGTGGATGATTTCCAGGTCTTCGACCATGCGTTGCGCCACGGCCACGCCGGGTTCGTGAGTTTGAAAAGTCATCATGCCGGAGAAGTTTCGCATTTGGCGGCGCGCGAGATCATGCTGGGGGTGCGAAGCAAGCCCAGGATAGAATACCCGTTTTATCGCGGGATGGCCTTCAAGGTGACGCGCCACCGCCAAGGCCGCTTCCTCATGGGCCCGCATGCGGATGGGAAGTGTTGCCGCCCCGCGCAGGATAAGCCAGGCATTGAAGGGCGACAGCACGCCGCCGAAATGCACGGTCGCTTCCAGGTTGAGAGCCCCAAGGTCGGACTTTTTGCCGATAACGGCGCCGCCGAGGGCATCGCCATGACCGCCGATATATTTGGTGAGCGAGTGCATGACGAAATCGGCGCCGAGCTGCAGCGGCTGCGTGGCCATGGGAGAGGCGAAGGTTGAATCGACCACCACATCGCGCACGCCCGCCCCATGGGCGAGATCGGCGAGAAGCCGGATATCGCAAAGCCGCATGATCGGGTTGGCGGGTGTCTCGAGCCACAGCATCCTGGTGTTGGCCCGGAAGGCGGCTTTGATCTCCTCTGGATCGGTGGTATCAACAAAGGTGACTTCGATGCCGAAGCGCGGCAGGGTATCGCGCGCCAGTTCCGCCGTTCCGATATAGTTTGTATCGCTCATCACCAGATGGTCGCCTTGGGCGAGACGCCCGGCGATCAGGGCGTGGCTGGCTGCGATACCCGACGCAAAGGCAAGCGCCGCCT
Organism: Aestuariivirga sp.; assembly: GCA_041745135.1. Taxonomy (GTDB): domain Bacteria; phylum Pseudomonadota; class Alphaproteobacteria; order Rhizobiales; family Aestuariivirgaceae; genus Aestuariivirga. Next base: position 20,451 of record JBGTJO010000104.1, read on the forward strand.
CGCCGCCTTCCAGTGCCGCGAGCTTATCCTCAAGCTGGCGCACCGTTGGGCTGGACTTTCGGGCATAGACGAATCCTTCATAGTCTCCACGGTCGCGGGTGGAAAAACCGGTGAGTTCGGTGGGCGCATAAGTAACCGACATGACAAGATTGGGCGAGGACGCCCGAGTTGCCGGGTCAACATATTCCCCGGCGTGAACCGCGAGCGTTTCCACATTCCAATCCCGATTCCGTCCCGATGGCTTCATAATCCCCCGCACTTTCCTTCGTCCCGTTGTGCCCTATGATGACGGCGGGTGCGCGAATCCGCAACCGGTGGGGGAACAGCTGAAGACATGACCGAATGGGAGCGACCCCATTGGAGCGGGAGGCCGCAGCCGCAGCCGAAAACGGATGCGCGGCGGCGCCTCAAACCAAATGTGTTTGCCCGGCTGGCGCGGGTTTGCGTGTTAAATCCCGCCATGGTCCTGGTCGCCGTGCTGTTTTTATCGGCATTGATGGGCAGCATCGCGCTGCTTAACCTGCGGTTCGATCCCGGCCAGCCCGCGCGGATTGTGCTCGATGCCCAGACGCGAAACGCGCAAGGCCTGCTCGATCGCAATTTCCCCGGCATCGAGAAAACCTTCGTCGCCCACATCGAGCTTGCCGATGCGGCGGCCGCTCACGACAGGGCAATGACCGTCGCTGCGGCCCTTGCCAAACGAAGCGATCTCTTCGCCCACGTCTTCGTCCCGGGAACGGGCGCGTTCTATCAGAAATACGCCATCCTGTTTCGCGACGTGGCGGGCATCGAGGCCAGCGTGACGCGGACGCTGCGGATGCAGCCGCTCTACCAGGCTCTGGCGTCCGCTCCCGATCTCGCCGGGCTTGCCAGTTTAGTGAATGAGATCGGCCGTGCCGTGTCACAGGGACGTTCGCCGCCGGGCCTCAGCGGCGTCTTGCTGGCGGCCTCCGCAACGGTGGAAACGGAGATCAATGGCAAACCGCGGTCGATCGATTGGCCGGCACTTGCAGGCCTTTCCAGCAGCGTGGAAAGCAAGCGCTGGTTTGTCATCGCCACGCCCCTTGCCGGAAAGGAGCGCGAGGCGGCATGGGTG
>JBGTJO010000105.1:0-8801 GCA_041745135.1 Aestuariivirga sp.
CTTCGCGATGCCCTGCCGCGCATTGAAATCGACACGGTGCATTTCGGCTTCGGCGAAGCCTTCGTGCGCGAGGAGGAAGTGGAGAACCTCGACCGCATCGCCGAGGTAATCGAGAAAATCCTGGCGAAGCATCCACGCGAGGTGTTCCTGATCGAAGGGCACACAGATGCGGTGGGCTCGAACGCCGCCAACCTGGCGCTCTCGCGCCAGCGTGCCAAGGCGATCGAAGAGGCGCTTACGACCTACTATGTCATCTCTCCGGAAAACATCGAGACCGTGGGCTATGGCGAGCGCTATCTGAAAATCCCGACCTCCGAACCCGAGCAGGAAAACCGCCGCGTGTCGGTGGCGCGGGCTACGTCACTGGTGGGCGAACTCGACGAGTAAGCGTTCAGTTAGACTTGCAAGTCCGTTGGGCCGCCGGTATAGGGCGGCCCAATCGTTTTCAGCCGAATAAAGGGGATTCATGGCCACCGAACGGACCTTTTCGATCATCAAGCCGGATGCGACGCGGCGCAACCTGACGGGCGCCATCAATGCCAAGATCGAGGAAGCGGGGCTTCGCATCGTCGCGCAGAAGCGCGTGAAGTGGAAACAGGCCGATGCGCGGAAATTCTATGCCGTGCACAAGGAGCGGCCGTTTTATAAGGACTTGGTGAAGTTCATGACCTCCGGTCCTATCGTGATGCAGGTGCTGGAGGGAAACAACGCGGTCGCCAAATATCGCGAGATCATGGGGGCAACCAATCCAGCTAACGCCGAAGCCGGCACCATTCGCAAGGAATTCGCGGAGTCGATCGAGGCGAATTCCGTGCACGGCTCGGACAGTGCCGAGAACGCGCGGAAGGAGATCAAGCTCTGCTTCAGGGCATCGGAGATCGTCGGCTGACGCTTATGTGGACTGTGCTTTACATCAGTTCGATCGTGCTCGTGAACTGGCTGTTCGTGGCAGTGCCGCCGCTGGCGACGCCGCTCGGCGATCTCTATCTGGCGACACTGGTGGTGGGCGCTGTGTTCGTGCTTCGTGATTACGCGCAGCGCGAGGTGGGCCACAAGGTGCTGCTGGCGACGCTCACCGCGGGCGTCATCACCTGGTACATGGTCGATGAACGGCTCGCTGTGGCGAGTCTGACCGCGTTTTTTATCTCCGAGATGGCGGACTGGGCGATCTATTCGTTCACCAGGCGGCCACTGCAATCGCGTATTCTGATTTCGAGCATTGTGGCGGTGCCGCTCGATACGTTTGCGTTCCTCTATCTCACCGGCTTCCTGACGCCCGCCAGTTTCTCGGTGGAAGTTGTAAGCAAGGCTGTTGGCGTTATGATCGTGTTTCTGTTGCTGCGGGCGCGCTATCACAGGCTCGCCTCACCCGCCGCATGAGCGCGGCCTTTACCGATTTTCTCAAGGAGCAGATGGCAGGCTTCGGGCCTGTCGAGGTGAAGCGCATGTTCGGCGGCGCGGGGATTTATCATGACGGCCTGATGTTCGCGCTGGTGGCCGATGACGTGCTGTACCTCAAGACAGGAGATACCACACGGGCGGATTTCGAGGCGGAAGGTCTCGGCCCCTTCATCTATGAAGCGAAGGGCAAGAAAATGGCTATGTCCTATTGGCAAGCGCCGGAGCGTTGCCTCGAGGACCCGACCGCGATGGCGGAGTGGTGCCGGAAAGCTTACGCAGTGGCGCTCAAAGCCGCGAAGGCGAAGCGGAAGCGCTAACTTGCAGTCAGTAAAGATGGCAGGCGACGGTGCCGCCTTGTTCCGGGCGGAGTGGGGGCAGGCGTTCGCGGCAGAAATCCATGGCGAAGCGGCAGCGCGGGTGAAACGGGCAGCCTTCGGGAATGTGCTCCGGATTCGGCGGATCGCCTGCGAGCACGATGCGTTGGCGTTTCTTTTGCGGATCGATCTCCGGCACGGCGGAGACGAGGGCCTGGGTGTAGGGGTGAAGCGGTGAAGCGAAAACTTTTTCCGCCCCTCCATGTTCGACGACGCGGCCCAGATACATAACGGCCACTTCGTCGCTCACATGCTCGACAACGGAGAGATCGTGGGAAATGAAAATGTAGGAGAGGTTGAGGCGCTGTTTGAGATCGGCGAGCAGATTCAGAATTTGCGACTGGATCGAGACGTCCAGAGCCGAGACCGGCTCATCAAGCACCACGAGCTTTGGTTCGAGAGCAATGGCGCGGGCAATGCCGATGCGTTGGCGCTGGCCACCGGAAAATTCATGGGGATATTTGGCGGCAGCGCTACGGTCCAGGCCGACGAGATCGAGAAGCTCCAGCACCTTGGCGACCCGCTCAGGTTTGGTGCCTTGGACGTGGATGTCGAGCGGCTCGGAGATGATAGCGCCGATGGTCATGCGGGGGTCGAGGGAAGCGTAAGGGTCCTGGAACACCATCTGGATGTCGCGGCGGCGGCGGCGAAGTCCCGCGCCGTTGAGCGCCAGAAGGCTTTCGCCGTTGAACAGGATATCGCCGGCGGTGGGCGGTATCAGCCGCAACACGAGACGCGCCAAGGTCGATTTGCCGGAGCCGGATTCACCGACAATCCCAAGTGTGTGGCCGGGCTGGAGCGAAAGGCTGACGCCGTTGACGGCGCGGACCAGGCCCTTTCCGTCGCGCGCTGGGTAATGCTTGGAAAGATCGCGGGTTTCGATGAGGGCCGTCACGGCACGGGATTCCAGCAGGCGGCCGCTCGACCGTCCTCTCCGTCATTCCAGCGAAAGCTGGAATCCATGTCAGAGCTGGACCCCAGCTTTCGCCGGGGTGACGGATTAGGGAGCGCGGGAGGTGACTCACCAGGGGGCATGAGGATGAGCGGGGGGAATTCGTGGCGGCAGATTTCGAGGGCGCGGGGGCAGCGGTCGGCGAAGGTGCAGCCGATGCTGCGTGCGACGGGCGGCGGCACGAGGCCGGGGATGCTGGGCAGGCGTTCGCCTTTTCTGGCGTTGCGCGGCGATGAGGCGATGAGGCCCGCGGTATAGGGATGGCGGGGCTTGGCAAAGATTTCCGCCGTAGGGCCGCGTTCGACAATTCGCCCGGCGTACATGACGATCATGTTGCGGCACATCTCGGCCACCACGCCCAGATCATGAGTGATCAGCAGCATCGACAGGCCCAGATCGCGCTGCAAGGTTTGCAGCAGTTCCATGATCTGCGCCTGGATGGTGACATCGAGCGCTGTCACCGGCTCATCGGCGATCAGAAGTCTTGGTGCGCAGACAATCGCCATGGCGATCATCACGCGCTGCCTGAGCCCGCCGGACAATTCGTGGGGATATTGTTGAAGCCGCCGTTCGGCATTGCCGATGCCGACTTTGTGCAGAACGTCGATGACGAGGCCTCGGGCTTCGGCCCAGGCCATGGCGCGGTGCAGGGAGAGGACTTCGGCAATCTGGCGGCCCAAGCGCTGCGTTGGATTAAGGCTGGTCATCGGCTCCTGAAAAATCATGCCGATGCGATTGCCGCGAATCTTCTGCATGCGGGAGGAGGGCGCCGCCGCCAGATCCTCGCCCTCGAACATGATGCGCCCGCCGTCGATGCGTGAGGGAGGCGATGGCAGGAGGCGCATAATGGTCTGGGCAGTGACGCTCTTGCCGCAGCCCGATTCACCCACGAGGCCCAGCACCTCGCCTGCCGCCAGCTCGAAGCTCACATCTTCGACCACGCGGACTTTTCCCTGTTCCGTGTTGAAGCCGACAGTCAATCCTTGGACGGCGAGCAGCGGCCCGTTCGTCATTCGAAGACGACACGGGGGAAATAAAACGAGACGACCCAGTTGGGGAGGTCCACGATCTCGCTGATCTTGAGATCGCCGCATACGCTGCACAGCATGTAGGCGTCGACCGCGTTCATGTTGTAGCGTTTGGAGAGGAGGTCGATCATGCCGGAGACGGCGGCTTTCGCTCCGGTCATGAGATCCGGGGCGATGCCGGTGGTTACTTCGTAGCCCTTGATATCCATGTGGCGCGCTACGGGACCTGGCGTGGTGAAGCGAGGGTAGGGGAGATGGGCATTCTTGATGAGTTCGAATCGCGCGGCGAGAGAGCAGGGGCTTTCGATGGCGGTGCCGCAAACCTCGCCGTCACCTTGCGTGGCATGGGTATCGCCGACGCTGAACAGCCCGCCCGCCACTTCGACGGGAAGATAAAGTTGCGTTCCCGCCGACAGGTCGCGGATGTCCATGTTGCCGCCGACGCGGCGGGGAGGGACGACGGAATGGAGGCCGGCTTCAGCAGGAGCAAGACCGATGGTGCCGCAGAAGGGCTTCAATGGCACGCGCCCCCCGGGGCCATACATCGCGGGAGCCAGCGTTCCCGCATCGTATTTCCAGATATGGAGCGCTGCCTCCTTGAACTGATCGGCGAGAAGGCCGAAGCCCGGAATATTAGCGGTCCAGCCCCAGCCGGAGGGCTGGAAGTGCAGCAGCGTCACCTTGATGGCATCGCCGGGCTCGGCCCCTTCGACATACACAGGCCCCGCCACGGGATTGACCTTGCCGAAATCGAGGGTGGCGATGTCGGTTGTCTTGGATTTTGGCGTGAGCTGTCCACCAGAGGAGTCGAGCGGATTGAATTCAAGCGTTTCCCCCGGCGCTATCCGCGCTGCCGGTGGGTTGTCGCGGTTCCAACCGTAGTGGCACTGGTGAATGGTGTGTTGGTGCATGAGTTGAGAGCCTACACTTTTTAACTCCCGTCATTCCAGCGAAAGCTGGAATCCATCTACTATTAGCCAACATCCTTCATGGTCACGAGTGTTGCAACTGGATCGATTTCCTCATGCAAGTCCCGCCAACGGGTGAAGCCGGCAATGGCGCCGTCCTTATGTGATGCTACGCGATTCCAGAGCGCACTCGTAACACCGATGTACAGCATGCCCTTCCGCCCGCTGGCGAGCATATAAACCGCCGGCGATTTTTCTTCTCTCATCATTCAATTCCATCCATGGACCCTGGCTTTCGCCAGGGTGACGGATAAGAGGAAGATGGACCCTGGCTTTCGCCAGGGTGAGCAGAAACTACTGCGCGTCCTTGGCGTAGATGTAGTCGTAGTTCACCGGGATGTGGATGGGGTCGGTGAAGAGTGTTGGATCGCCGCCCAAGCGTTCAGAATGATAGGTGAAGCGCTTTTCGTTGAAGACCGGGGCCCAGGGCGCGTCCTTCAGCACTTCGTCGAAGATTGCTTTCCATTCGGCGGTGCGGGCTTCCTTGTCGCCTTCCTTGGCCATGGCATCGGCCTTGGCGGCGCGCTCGTCGAGGGCCTTGTTGCAATATTTGGCCCAGTTCCAGCCGCCTTCAACGGCACCGGCGCAGCCGAGGATGCCGTAATAGAAATTGGCGGGATCGGGGAAGTCGGCGATCCAGGCCATGCCGCCCGACCAGATCATGGGCGCCTTGCCGGAGCCGCCGGCGGCAATTACTTCGGCCTGGGCCAGCGAGCGGATTTCAGCCTTGATGCCGACGGCCGCCAGATCCTGCTGGATAGCTTGCGCGATGCGCGGGTTGGGATCGACATTCATGGTATAGAGTTCAGTGTTGATCTCGCCAACACCGGACTCCGCCAGTAGTTTCTTGGCGCCTTCTGGATCGTAGGCATAACCCTGGTTCTCGGCGTTGAAGCCGGGCATGGCCGGAGGCAGCGCCTGGCTGGCAGGGCCGGCACGGTTATTGATGAGGCGGACGATGCGCTCCTTGTTGATCGCCATGTTGACGGCCTGGCGCACCTTGACATTGTCAAAGGGCGGCTGCGTCACATTCATGGTGACGTAGCCCGTGTGCAGTTGCTCGCCCTCGGCGATCAACTCCTTGTTGGCGGTGTCGGCCATGAGCTCGGTGAACTGAGCTGGTGGGATACCGTCGCCGACGATGTCGATCTCGCCTTTCTTGAGACGAAGCACGGCAACGGTCGGGTCCTGACCGAATTCAAAGGTGAGGTTGTCGAGAGCGGGAACACCGGCGCGGAAATACTCCTTGTTGCGCTCCAGCTTGATGTTCTGGCCCGGCACCCATTCGACGAATTTGAAGGCGCCGGTGCCCACCGGTTTCTTGCCCCAATCAGCGCCGGCCTTCTCGACCTCCTCCTTGGGAACGATATAGCCGAAGTTGATGGCCATCAGATGCAGGAAGGTGGCATCGGCGCGGGTCAATGTGAAAACAACGGTCTTGTCGTCGGGCGTTGCGATGCCGGAAAGTTCGGCGGCCTTGCCGCCGGCCACATCGTCATATCCAGCGATCATGCTGAAATAGCCGCCGCCGGGGCTTTGCGTCGCCGGGTTGACGGCGCGCTCGAAGGAATATTTGACATCCCCCGATGTCATGGCGCGGCCGTTGTGGAATTTGACGCCGTCGCGGAGTTTGAATGCATAGGTAAGGCCGTCGTCCGAAACTGTGTAGCTCTCGGCAAGATCGGGCTCGAGCTCGGTGGTGCCGGGCTTGTAATCCATGAGGCCGTCGAAGATCGATTTGATGACCGACCAGTTCTGCCAGTCATAGCCCACATGGGGATCGAGCGTCGTCAGGTCGTTGTTGAAGGTGATGGTGGCGGCTCCGCCCTGTTTGGGTGTTTCCGCCAGGGCCGGGGCGGCAAGGAAGAGAGCGACGGCGGCTGCTGAAATCAGTAAGCGCTTCATGAGTAATCTCCCTGGGTTTTTGTTGGTCTGGCACCATATCAGCGCAAGGCGATGCGCGGGTCAATGAGGGGGGAAATCATGTCGGCTATGAGGTTTCCGATGACGATGAAACAGGCGGCGACGATGGTCACCCCCATGATGATCGGGATATCGAGTGACTGAATGGCTTGCCACATGAGCTGGCCAACGCCCGGCCAGCCGAAGACATTCTCGACCACGACCACGCCCGACATGAAAATCCCGACATCGAGGCCGATCATGGCGACGATGGGCAGGATGGCGTTGCGGAGGCCGTGTTTCAGGATTACCCGCCATTCGGGCATGCCCTTGGCGCGGGCGGTGCGGATATAATCGTTGCGTAAGACCTCGATCATCGAGGAGCGCATCATGCGCGAATACCAGCCGCCGCCGGCGAGGCCCAGCGTTAGCGCAGGCAAGATCAAATGCGAGAAGCTGCCATAGCCGCCGAGCGGGAACCAGCCGAGCAGATAGGCGAAAACGTAGATGAGGGTGAGGCCGAGTACGAATTGCGGGGTGGAGACGCTGATGAAGGAGAGCGTCATGGCTGTCTTGTCGGAGACGCGGCCGCGGCGGCTGGCGGCGTAAATGCCTGCAGGCAGGCCGATGAGCAATTCAGCGATGACGGCGGCAAGCATGAGAAGAAGCGTGGGCGGCAGGCGCGAGGCGATGAGTTCGCCCACGTCGGATTTGCGCGCGTAGGATTTACCGAGATCGCCTTGGACGAGGCGGCCAAGGTAACGGACATATCGCTCCGGCAGCGGACGATCGAGGCCGAGTTGGTGGCGGATCTGTTCGCGGATTTCCGGCGTTGAATTGCGTCCGGCGATCATCGCCACGGGATCGGCCGGGATCATGAAGGTGAGCCCGAAGGTCACGACGCTGACGCCGAGAAGGATGACCAGCGAGGCGACGAGGCGTTTGGTGAGATAGGCGAGCATCAGCCGCGTCCCCTCTGGGTCGGATCGAGCACGTCGCGAAGGCCGTCGCCCACCAGATTGAAGGCGAGAGCCAGGATGAGGATCGCGGCGCCGGGAATGAAGACGAGCCAGGGTGCGTTGAGGAAATAGGATTGGCTCTCAAAGATCATCATGCCCCAGGCGGGCGTTGGGGGCTGCACGCCTCGACCCAGGAAGGAGAGCATCGATTCAAGCAGCACCGTGGTGGCGATGCCGAGCGTCGCGTAGACGATGATGGTGGGGACGAGATGCGGAAGCAGGTGGCGGAGCAGGATGCGCGCGGTGCCGGCACCCATGGCGCGGGCGGCCTCAATATATTCGCGCTGCGATAATCCAACGGTTTCCGTGTAGATGACGCGGGCGATCTGCACCCAGTTCACCAAGGCGATCACCAGGATGACGATGTTGAGGCCGGGCTTGAGGATGGCGGCAAGCGCTATGGCGAGAAGCAGGGCGGGGAAGGCCATCATCAAATCGGTGAGGCGCATGATGGCGGCGCCGAGGACGCCGCGCACATAGCCCGCCACGAGGCCGAGCGTCGTGCCGATGAGGACGGCGATGCCGTTGGCGACGATGCCGATGAGGAGCGAGGTACGCGCGCCGTAGAGAAGGCGAGAGAATTGGTCGCGGCCATTGGTATCGGTGCCGAACCAGAAACGCTCGCCGGGCGGGAGCGGCGCTCCCTCCAGGGTCAGGCCATCGAAGAATTGCTCGGAAGGGTCATAGGGTGCAAGCCAAGGCGCCAACAGGGCCGCCCCAACGAGGATGGCAATGATGACGAGGCCGAAGACGGCCAGCCGGTCACGCCGAAATCTTTTCCAGAATCCGCCCATGCCCAAGATCATCCCATGCTTTGGTGCCGTGCGGGAGGGGGCCGTTGTTTGCGCGGGGCAAATCCGGTATGGAGTTGGTTCCGCATCTTGAGCCGCCTAAGACGGTGGGAGCGGCAATCGTTGGTTCAGTACACTTAAACGGGAGGTTTACGAATGAAAACGAAATTGTTATCGGCGGCGCTTATTCTTGCAGCCTTTTCAGCGGTGTCGCTGGCGGCGGACAGCGTTACCGTCGTGTCATGGGGCGGCGCCTATCAGGACAGCGTCCGCAAGGCGTTTTTCGAGCCCTACATGAAAGAGTCGGAAGACAAGATCGTCGAAGAGGAGTTCAACGGCGAGATCGCCAAGATCCGCGCGATGGTC
>JBGTJO010000106.1:0-13825 GCA_041745135.1 Aestuariivirga sp.
CCGCCTGGATAGCCGAACACATGCTCGACCCCCTGGTCAGCCAGCGCCTTGAGCACGATCTCAGCGCCCGTCATCGAATCTCCCGTAGCCATCTCAACCCTTCCCTAGCAATAAAAAAGGCCCCCGAGGGAGCCTGTTTCCGCGCAACACCGTAAGTCCTGGAGGCTAAGCCTCCCCGGCGCTGCGCGGTCCTACGACGAGAATAGTGTTCATGAGAGGGGTTGTACGTGGAAGGAGGAAATACGTCAAGACGGTCAGATCAATTCCATCTCGGCAGGCTTAACAGCAAGTTCCGGCGCGAAACCGGGCGACTCCGGGAATTCAAGACAAAGTTCGCGGTTACCACTTCATCTGCCCTCGCCACCAAGTCAATTGCCGCTTGATATAGTGACGCGTGGCAGTTTTGGCTTTGGCAATAGCCTCATCACGGGCGATCTCGCCGCGGAGATAGGCCGAGAGTTCCGGCACGCCGATCGCCTTCATCATCGGCAAGGCCGGGTCAAATCCCTGTAATGCCTGCACTTCGTCGAGAGCGCCTGCCAGCGTCATCCGGTCAAAACGTGCTTCGGCACGGGCGTAAAGCTCCTCGCGCGGCACCTCCATGAAGATGCGCTCAATCTTGGCGCCTGCTAATATTGCGCTTTTGCTCGCTTCGCGCTGCCAATCGGCCAGCGATTTACCTGTGTCTTCGATCACTTCGAGAGCCCGGATTATGCGTTGCCGGTCATTGGGCATGAGGGTTCTCGCGGCTGAGGGGTCGCGATGAACCAGTTCCGCGTGAAGATCCCCCGCGAAATTCCGCCAACGTTCGCGAACGGCTGAAGCAATCGGGGGAATGTCCGCCAGTCCCTCTTCCAGAGCCTTGAAATAAAGTCCCGTGCCGCCCGTCAGAATCGGGAGAGCCCCCTGCCCCCAGGCTGTTTCCACGGCCTCGGTCGCGTCCGCCAGCCAGTGAGCAACCGAATAGGGCTGGCGGCCTCCGACATGGCCGTAGAGCCTGTGGGGCACTTGTGCTTCCTCCGCCGCCGTCGGCCGCGCCGAGAGAATGCGCAATTCGGAATAGACTTGCAGGGCATCGGCATTGATGATGACGCCGTGCCGGTCTTTCGCAAGCTTGAGAGCACAGGCCGACTTGCCGCTGGCCGTTGGGCCGGCCACAAGGAGTACGGCTTTATTTGTATGGTGGGTGAGCATGACGGCGGATATGCCGTCATAACAGCGCAACCTGCCAGCGCAACGGCTACCGGTTAAATGCGGTCGAGTTTCGCGTTGTCGCCATAACGCGGCTTGGCGCCGGTGACGGCGGCAGAAAGCATTTTAGCGGTTGCAACCAGCTTGTTGGGGCTATCCCATAATTCGGCGTCCTCCGGCGTCACGGTCAGGAGCCGGATGGCCGGATCATTCTCGGAATCCCACCACGCCTTGTCAAAGTCCGTCCACAGTTCGGCGATTTTCTCACGGTCGTTGCTGACGGCGGCTTCGCCGGTAATGGTCACGTATTTGTGCCCGCCATTGTCGGCGAAGCCCAGGCTTACGAGAGGGAATTCCTCAACCTGCCAGTTTTTTTGGCCACTTTCGTCCACGAGGAAACAGATGGCATGTTCGGAACGGTTGGGCCTGGCCGACAGCGGCCTCGCCCTCAGGCGTTCACCGTCCCACGTCGTGAACATGCAAATGTCGATGTCTTCCACCAATTCCCAGACCCGATCCACCAGTTCGGTTTCGGACTTGCCGCTATCTTCTTCGTTGGCCATGGGGGTTCTCCTCATTACGCTCGGGTGTCCCAACGGCCAGGGACGGAAAGAGTTCCGGCTTGCCGCTCATGGTTTCGCCTGCAATAAGCAGCGCCCGCTTCTTGGATTATCGCTCCATGGATTCCCTCGTCGTTCTCATAGCAGCACCGGGCTCAGGCGCGATTGATGCTCGTATCTTGACGATGCTGCGCGGGTTCGGCGCTGCGCCGGTGCGCTGGCTCGCGGAGGGCGAGGCGGCGGAGGTAGACACCTTCGAGCGGCTGCCGGAATTTCGCGCCGCGGCGGCGGGGTTGCCGATCGACGTGGCCGAGGTGCCCAAAGCCAACCGCCGCAAGCGCCTGCTGATCGCGGATATGGATTCAACCATGATCCACCAGGAGTGCATCGACGAGGTCGGCGTCATGGCGGGCGCCGGCGAGGCCATCAAGGCCATCACCTACCGCGCCATGCGGGGCGAGTTCGATTTTTCAGAGTCGCTGCGCGAGCGCGTGGCGCTCATGCGGGGGCTTGATGAAAGCGTCATTGAGACGATCCTCCGGGAGCGGATCACCTATGTCCCGGGCGGGCGGGCGCTGGTTTCGACAATGAGGGCCCACGGCGCTCACACCGCTCTAGTGTCCGGCGGCTTCCGGCAGTTCACCTCCGCGGTCGCCGCGCGCCTTGGGTTCGACAGCTATCAGGCGAACGATCTCGTCATCGAAAACGGCAAGCTGAGCGGCGCTGTGCGCGAACCCGTTCTCGGCAAGGACGCGAAGGTCGCCATTCTTCATCGCCTGACGGGAGAGCTGGCAATTGCTCCGGAGGATGTGCTTGCCGTGGGCGACGGGGCCAACGACATCCCCATGCTGCTCACCGCGGGCATGGGTGTTGCCCTCCATGCCAAACCCAAAGTCCAGGAACAGGCCCGCATCACCATCAATCATGGCGATCTGACAGCGCTTCTCTATCTCCAGGGTTACCTGCGCTCACAGATTATCGAATGAACCGTTCTCTGATCCTCGCCAGCGCGTCCCGGCGTGTCGGCATCCATGAGAATGCGGAGTCAATTGATTGGAGAGGGAATGGCAAAAACAATTTCGCAATCTTGCTCGGTAAGTCCTTTTTCATAAATGTCGACAATAAGATAGGCGAGCGCACCTTCTTTCTCGGGGCCTCTATTCATAAATGTCCAAACACCATTTTCTTTATTACATCGTGCCACCGCGATTGCCGTCCCTATAAAATGGTTTACACGCTTAAAGCGAGTTGCAACCATGCCGCTGCACGTATCAGGCTCCGTCGAACGCTTCCTGCAAGCATCAAGGATGGCTCGCAGGGCGGCTACACCCGACGTGTAATCCGAGAGTGTGTTTATAACTCCGTCACGGGCGATACTTGCGGCGGCGTAGGCGCGCCTCTCGCCGGAACAACCCTTAGCGAGCTCTTCAAATTTCTCTTTATTGAAGACGAGAGAGTACCAATTCTCAATTGCAGCCTTGGTCTTCGTCCCTAGCACTCCGTCCGGCAGTCCAAGGTTGGCTTGATGGCACTCGATCAATATCGTCTGGATGCGAAACACCTCATCGGGGGACATCTGGTATGGCGTCTCCCGCAGACGTTTTGCTTCTGCCAATACATTCTCCGCGGCGTGGCAGGTCAGCTTCCCGGCTTGATCAGGCTCGAGACTTTCTTTCGCATGGAGGCAGCTGACTTCATCAGGATCCTTCGAGCATGCCTCTCGAAGTGGCGCTAATGTACGCTCCGGCCATTTCAGCATGATGCCAGCACTGAAAACTGTACAGGGATGAGAACGATGTTTGGCTATCAACTCAGCTGCGCCGGGCGGCTCTTCGCTGGCTGCTGGGGCAGGTACGCTCATTGCTAACAAAAGAAGGCCGAATAGAAGGAATCGTATTGTCATTCCGTCCCCCACACCTAATCGGATGGCCACAGATCGCTCGACCCTTTGGGGGTGAGGCCTACAGTCTGGGCTGGCAGCGTATGTGATTTACATAGGGCTGGTCAACGCCTCGGAGTGTTGGTGCAAGACGACATCATCGTCGGGCGCAAAGGCCACGCCAGCTTCATGGCGCTGATGTTGATCTAGTCAGTTTTGTCATTGCCGGGCTTGTCCCGGCAACCCATTCAAGTCTCAGGGCGGGTTTTCTCAGCGATGGGTCGCCGGAATAAATCCGGCGATGACAATCTACAGAATTTTTCCTCTAATTCGCGCCAACGCTTCGGGCGTGTCGGCGTCGAGCAGGATTCCTTCGTCCGAGGTTTCGATCTCGACCACGTTCTCTCCGAACTGCTCCATCAACCCTTTGGCGCCGCGATCACCCGTGAGTGAGGTCATCGCCGCAAAATGTGCCTTGCCCCACAGCACCGGATTGCCGCGCGTACCTTTGTACACGGGAACGCAGATCGTCCGGTGATTGCCGGGATCGAAAGCCGCAATGAGGTGATGCACGATATCAGCTTCAACCAGCGGCATGTCGCCTAGGCAAACGAGGACTGCGTCTGCATAAACTATAGCATCGAGTCCCCGGCGCAAGGTTGTGGCAAGGCCAGATGTGTAATCGGTGTTGTGCACCATCGTCACGTTAAGGCCCTCCAGTGCCTCGGCAATCTTCTCGGCTTCGTGACCTGTGACGACAATAATCTCTCCCAGCGCCCATGAAGCCACAGCCTCCACGGTCCGCCGGACGAGCGGCGCACCGTGAAGATCGGCGAGAAGCTTGTTGGAGCCCATGCGGGTCGATGTGCCAGCCGCCAGCACGAGCGCGGCGATGCGCGGCGCCTGGCGCATCTACGCGCCGAGGCGCAAGGCGCGGGTCACTTCCGCCATGATGGAAATGGCGATCTCGGCAGCACCCTTGGCGCCGATGGCAAGTCCGGCAGGGCCATGGATGCGGGCGATGTCGGTTTCGGTGAAACCCTTATCCTTGAGCCGCGCCAGGCGGGCGGCCTGGGTTTTCCTGGAGCCGAGCGCGCCGATATAGAACAGCTCCGACTTGAGCGCCGCGTGCAGTGCTGGATCATCGATCTTCGGATCATGGGTGAGCGCCAGCATGGCGGTGCGCGCGTCCAGCCCGATCCGCGGAACGATCTCGTCGGGCCATTCAGCATGCAGTGTCACGCCGGGAAAACGCGCACCGGTGGCAAAAGCGCCGCGGGGATCGATGACGATCACATCGTAGCCTGCCTGCTGCGCCATGGGGATGACGGCCTGCGCGATGTGGACTGCGCCGATGATCAGGAGACGGAGCGGCGGGTTGTGGATGTTGAGGAAGCAACCCTCATGTATGCCGGACCGGTCGAAGCGAAACCCTTCCTCCAGCTGCGAGGCGAGCGGATCACCGGCTATGGCGGAGCGCTGGAGGATGCGCTGTTCGCCGTTCCGCATGTCCGTTACCAGCGCCACCGCATGACGCTTTGCCCGCGACTCCAGAAGCTGCTCCAGAATGGCGCGCTTCATTCCGTAAGCGGCTCCACATAGATGCCGATCCGGCCGCCGCAGGCCAGACCCACCTTCCAGGCCGTCTCATCGGCCACGCCGAATTCCAGAAGCTTCGGCTTTCCGGAGCGGATGATGTCGAGCGCCTCGCTCAACACGGCGCCCTCGACACACCCGCCGGAAACGGAGCCCATGAAATTGCCCTCGCCGTCGATCACCAGCTGGCTGCCGACGGGTTGCGGCGCTGAACCCCAGGTCTCGACCACCGTGGCAATGGCGACGCCGCGCCCGGACTTGAGCCAGTCCGCGGCCTGTTCCAGGATCGTACGATCGGGCGTCATCAGATTGTCTGCCTGGGGGCTGCGGTTTTCGCATCACCCGTGTTGGGGGTGCCGGTGCGTTCGATCAGCAGCAAATGAACTTCGCCCTTTGCGACCGGCCGATGCTCCACCCCCTGCGGAACAATGAACATTTCGCCCGGCCGCAAGTTCACCGTCTGATCCCGCAGCTCAATGTCAAGCTCGCCTTTCACCACAAGGAAAAAGTCGTCTGTGTCGTCATGCTTGTGCCAGATGAAGGGCCCTTCCAGCTTTGCCACCATGACATCAAGATCGTTGTATTGTGCGACCGTCCTTGGCTTGTAACGATCGTCAAAGGTGGCAAGCTTTTCCGCCAGATTCACTTTCCTGAGCTGCATATTTGCACTTCCTTTCGATAAAGATGAAACCGTTGGCAGGTGTGAGGCGTATATGCCTTAGGACTCACCATGAAGTCGAGGCTGCCATGCTCCGCGCCATCGTTCTCTCGCTGCTCCTCCTCTTTTCCCCCGCTGCCCGGGCGGAGGAGCTAAATGAGGCTGACCGAGCCCAGTTCCAGCGTATCATCTCCGAGCAGATTGAGGCCTTCCGTGCCGATAATGGCGCCAAGGCGTACGGTTTCGCCGCTCCAAGCCTTCACCAGATATTCCCCACAGCCGACGTCTTCATGGACATGGTGAAGCGGGCCTATCCGCCGGTCTATCGGCCGCAAAGTTTCCGCTTTGGAGAAACGGGGAACGATCCCCTCGGCCGGCCGTCGCAAAAGGTTACGCTCGTGGGGCCGGACGGCAAGACCTATGAGGCGCTCTATTCCATGCAGCGGCAGCCGGATGGCACGTGGCGCATCCAGGGTTGCACGCTGCTTGAGGTGCCGGGACTCGATGCCTAGAGCATCAACCGGCAAGTAAATCCAGTTCGTGCCATATACGCCTTCTCCCTTCCCGGATTTATCCGGGATGGGAGAAGGTGGCCGAAGGCCGGATGAGGGCCTCTTGAAGCGCGCATAAAAGTCGATCGCTTCCTCGTTGCGGCAACCCTCATCCGCCCTTCGGGCACCTTCTCCCATGCCTTGCGGCACGGGAGAAGGCGCATATCGCACGACCTCGATTTGCTTGAAGGTCCGCTGCTCTAGCCGCTCTGCTTTGCGATCCGCCAGGCATTGATCATGGCTTCGGCGCTGCGGGCACCCTCGGCCTCCGTGGTTTCGTAGCCGATCACCGAAATCCGCATAACCTGCTGGCCGCGCCATTTGGCGCCGCCGGCAAAGCATACGCCGTCCTCCTGGAGGCGGGCGATGGTTTTGATGGTTAGTTCATCGTCTGCGCCGAAGCGCGCGATCACCTGATTGAGCACGACATCGTTGAGGATGGCGATGCCGGGCTCGGCGGCAAGTTTCGCCGCCATGAAACCCGCCACGCGACAATGGCGCTCAACCATCTCCGCAATACCCTGGCGGCCGAGGTGGCGGAGCATCGCCCAGGCCGCGAAGCCTCGCGCCCGTCGTGAGAGTTCCGGCACGTAGTGGGTGGGATCGCGTTCCCCTTCCGCCGCCATCGGCAGATAGCTTGCGGCAATCGTCATGGCGCGGCGGTGGGCGAGCTCGTCGCGCATGATGGCATAGCCGCTGTCATAGGGCGTCTGCAGCCATTTGTGGCCGTCCGTCGCCCAGGAATCCGCTAGATCAATTCCGGATGCGAGATGCTTCGTCGTCGCGCTGGCTCTCGCCCATAGGCCGAAGGCGCCGTCCACATGTACCCACGCTCCCCTCGTCTGCGCGGCGGGAATGATGGCGGAGAAATTGTCGAAGCCACCTGTATTGATCTGTCCCGCCTGCAGGATGGCGATGATCGGCGATTTCGCTTTGCCGATCGCCTCCCTGAAGGCGGCGGGCACGATTTGCCCCTGATGATCCGTAGGCACTCGCACCAAACTGTTATGGCCGAGGCCGAGGTACTGAAGGACTGAAAACACGGTGGTGTGCGCATCATCGCCGATGAGGATGGTGATTGGCGGCGCGCCGAATAATCCCTTCGCCTCGATATCCCAGCCAACGCGACGCAACACCTCGCCCCGCGCCGCCGCGAGGCAAACGAAGTTCGCAACCGTCCCTCCGGTGACGAAGCCTATGGAACAGCCGGGCGGCAGTTCGAGAATTTCGAGCAGCCAGCGCGCCGCAACCGTTTCCGCCGCAGCGCCCGCGGGTGCGGCCACATGGTTGCCGACATTCTGGCCCCAGGCACTGGTCAGGAAATCGGCGGCAACACCCACGGGATGGGAGCCGCCGATCACCCAGCCGAAGAAACGGTTGCCCGTCGCCATCATGAGGCCCGGTTCGGCAGCTGCGACCAGATCGCCGATCACCTCTTCAGGAAGCTGCGACCGCTCCGGCAGAGGCCCATCGAAAGCCTGCCGGCATTGTTCATAGGATCGCTGCGGCCGCTGGGGCCAATCCTTCGACTGCGCCCGGAAGCGCGCGGCGTGCCGTGCCGCCAACGCCAGCAGTCTTTCAATCGTCTCCGGGTCCATGCGATCCTCGTGCAACGAAACTGGATCGTGGCACTTTTTCCAATTTCCCTGCAACAGGTGTCGCGCCCACTGCCCCATAATACAGTTGACATCATCAAGTAATATGATTGACTAAGTCAATTGATAGGGGAATTGCATGAATTTCGATTCCGTGGGTGCCGAGGCTATCGGCCAAGTGCGCCACTTCAACCGGTTTTACACCCGGCAGATTGGACTGCTGGATGAACATCTTGCTGAGTCACAGTTTTCCCTTGCCGAGGCTCGCGTGCTCTATGAACTGGCGAACGCGCCAGGCCAGCCGCAGGAGGTCGCCGAGAGGCTCGCCCTCGATGCAGGATATCTCAGCCGCATTTTGAAGCGTTTCGCCGCTCGGAAACTGATCAAAAGGCGGCCTGACAAACAAGATCGGCGCCGCGTCAATCTCATGTTGACGCCCGGGGGAAGCGCTGCCTTCGCGGATTTGAACCACCGCGCGGCACAAGCCGCGGGCCGTTTCCTGTCATCGATGTCCGCTGCCGGTGCGGCAGAGGCTCTTGCCGCCATGCAGACCATTGAAACTAATCTAACTGCAAAAGCCATGGCCACTGCACCCGTCGAATTCCGTTCCTTCAAGGTTGGCGATTTGGGCTGGATCACGCACCGGCAGGGGCTTCTTTATTCACAGGAGCATGGGTGGGACCACACCTATGAGGCCCTGGTTGCAAAAATCCTGGCGGACTTTGTCTTGAAATTCGATCCGGCGCGGGAAAATTGCTGGGTTGCGGAAAGGCATAGCAAGGTTCTCGGCAGCGTTTTCCTCGTCAAGGAAACGGAAGCCGTGGCCCGGCTTCGGCTCCTCTATGTCGAGCCCGAAGCGCGAGGTTCCGGGCTTGGCCGCGCGCTGGTTCAACGCTGCACGGCGTTTTCGCGCCAAGCGGGTTACGCGCGCATTGTATTGTGGACGCAGAGAACCCTCCTCGCCGCACGACATATTTACGAGAAGGAGGGCTATGTGCTCGTAAAATCCGAGCCCCACCGAAGTTTCGGCTGCGATCTCGAGGGCGAAACATGGGAACTCACCCTGTGAGATGAAAAGAAGGCCGCTTGCTCACGTCCGTCATCCCGGCGAAAGCCGGGACCCACGGTAAACAAGGAACGGATGCTCGCAGAGTCTTCACGCTGTTGGATGGTCCCGGCTTTCGCCGGGATGACGGAAGAGGTTTGGAACTTGCGGCGTGTCTATGGTGAATGAGCAGCAGTGAGTAGATTGCCGCTATGAGCGATTCGAGCGGGGCGGCGAAACCAAAACTTCGCTGGGCAGTCGTGGCGGTTGTGCTGATTGCCGCAACAGCGATCATTCTCCTGCTGATGGGACGCGAACCCATCTGCAAGTGCGGCTATATCAAGCTCTGGCACGGGACGGTTTTCAGTTCGGAAAATTCCCAGCACATCACCGACTGGTACACCCTCTCCCACAACATCCACGGATTTCTGTTCTATGGCGCCCTGTGGTTTGCGGCGCGCCGTTTGCCCAGTGGCTTGCGGCTTGCCATGGCGACGGCAATCGAAGCGGCCTGGGAGATTTTCGAAAACACCGATTTCATCATCAACCGCTATCGAAGCGTCACCGTGTCGCTCGATTATTTCGGCGATAGCGTGCTCAATTCGGTGTCCGATATCCTTGCGATGACGCTCGGCTTTTATCTAGCCTCGCGCCTGCCGGTATGGCTCATCGTCGTGCTGGGGCTTGCCATGGAGGTGCTGGCCGCCATGGTCATCCGCGATAACCTCGCCCTTAACATCATCATGCTGCTCTGGCCGAATGACGCGATCAGGGTTTGGCAAGGCGGGGCTTAATTTAGTCCTCGCCCCGCGCGCGCTGGGAGAGGACATGGACTAGAACACCGGCTGCCGGCGTTTTACCGGGGAAGACTGGATGATCGAGGTGTTGGTCTGCGCGAAAGGCAATAGCTTGTCGATGATGCGCTCGAGTTCGCCGACATTGGCGACGAAAGCCTTGGCTACGAAGCAGTCATCGCCCGTGGTGCGGTCGCATTCGATGATCTCCGGAATGTCCGCCACCAGCCCCGCCACGCGCTGGAGTTCGCCCATGGCGGGGCGGATGCGGATATAAGCGCCGATCGCAAGGCCGAGCGCCGCCGGGTGGAGCTTCACTGTAAACCCTGCAAGGACGCCTAAATCTTCGAGACGGCCGATCCGGTCCGACGTGCTCTGGGGCGACAAGCCTATGAGGCGGGCGAGGTCGACAACCGGCGTCCGCGCGTTGCGGTCAAGTGCCGCCAACAGGCGCCGGTCAAGCTCATCCAAAACAGCAGCCGCGTTTTTCTTGAGATTTGCCAATTTAACCTCCTATTCAGCGGAGTATTACGCGATAATGCTTCGATTGTCAGCCTTTTGATTGTTGGAACCTGTCATTGTCCGAATATGCCCTTCGTGGAATTGCTTGTGCATCGCCTGCCGCCTCACGCGTATTTCATGGTGAGCGCGGTGTTTCATTACCTTGGTCCGTCCTTTGCCGTGCTCCTCTTCGCGCATGTGGGGCCGCTGGGCGTTGCCTGGCTTCGCATCGCCACTGCGGCGGTGTTCTTTGCGGCCTGGCGGAGGCCGTGGCGTCTCTGGGCAACGGCCGATCGGCGGACCAGAGGCTTGATCGCAGCGCTGGGCGTCACGCTGGCGCTGATGAATTCAACCTTCTATCTGGCCATCGACCGCATGCCGTTGGCGACGGTCGCGGCAATCGAATTCGTGGCGGTGATCGGGCTCGCACTGATCGGCGTCCGCACCCTTCGCAATATCGTCGCACTCGCCGTGGCCGTGGGCGGGGTTTTTCTGCTGACGGGCCTTCAGCCATCGTCGGATTGGCTGGGCCTTGCATTCGCCATCGCCAACGCCATCCTGTTTGCAGCCTATGTCGTGCTGGGGCACGCCGTCTCGAGGAGTTCCGGCGCCGGCGGAATCGGATTGCTGGCTGCAGCGATGCTCGTGGCGATGGTCGTCGCGTTTCCCATCGGCCTTACTGAATTAGCCCCGGTGCTTTCGTTCCCCCTGCTCATTCTGGCGGGCATCGGCGTTGGGGTTTCGTCGTCGGTGATTCCCTATGTGTGCGACCAGCTGGCCATGGCGCGTCTGCCGCGCGCGACTTTCGCCCTCATGCTGACCCTGCTGCCCGCAACCGCCGCGGTGACGGGTGCTGTCGTGCTTGGGCAAATTCCGGGGCGGCTCGACATCGCCGGTATTTTTCTGGTCGCGGCCGGCGTTGGAATTCACCGGCCCGTCGAGTAGAGCGGCTTGCCGCCGCGCGCTTCCCCGGCTTAGTGTCCCCCGCGCGAGAGGAGCCTCCCCCCATGAATCCCAAGATCATCATCACCTGCGCTGTGACGGGTGCTGGCGATACAGTCGGCAGGCACCCGGCGATCCCCGTGACGCCGGAGCAGATTGCCAATGCGGCGCTGGAGGCAGCATCCGCCGGGGCCACGATCGTGCATTGCCATGTGCGCGATCCAAAAACTGGCAAGGGGGCGCGGGGCGTTCACCTTTATGCGGAGGTCGTGGACCGCATTCGCGCTAAGAACAAGCTTGTCATCATCAACCTGACCGCCGGCATGGGCGGCGATGTGGCAGTGGGGCCCGGTGAGACGCCGATGAAATGGGGTGCTGGTACGGATCTTGTGGGTCCGGCCGAACGCCTGCTGCATGTGAAGGAGCTTCGCCCGGAAATCTGCACGCTCGATTGCGGTTCGCTCAATTTCGGCGACGGCAATACCATCGTCGTGCAAACCCCGGCGCAACTACGCGAGCAGGCGAAGCTCATCAAATCCTATGGCGTGAAGCCCGAGATGGAGATTTTCGACACGGGCAATCTGTGGTTCGCCAAGCAGCTTTGCGCCGAAGGGCTGATCGACGGGCCGCCGCTGTTCCAGCTCTGCCTCGGCATTCCCTGGGGTGCGCCTTACGACAGCGAGACCATGGCGTATCAGAAAGCGCAATTGCCACCGGGCGCCATTTGGGCGGCCTTCGGTATCGGGCGCAACGAGTTTCCAGCGGTGGCGCAGGCCGTGCTGCTGGGCGGCCATGTGCGGGTGGGGCTTGAGGACAATCTCTGGCTTGAAAAAGGCGTTCACGCCACCAACGGCAAGCTCGTCGAAAAGGCGGTGAAGATCATCGAGCTGCTCGGCCCCAAGGTTGCAACACCGAACGAAGGCCGCGAGATTTTGCAGTTGAAGGCAAGGTCTTGAGATGACGGCCATCAAGACCGTTGGCATCGCCGGCACGGGCCTTATCGGCGCGGGCTGGGCGGCACGCCTGCTCATTCGCGGTATCAACGTCATTGCATATGACGTCAATCCGGAAGCGGAAGCGAAACTCCGCGCCGCGGTGAAAGTTGCATGGCCCTCCATGGAAAGGCTGCTGGGCAAGCCCAAGGTGAAGGGCAAGCTCACCTTCACGACTGACCTCACGACGATGGCGTCGAAAACTGATTTTGTGCATGAAGCAGCGCCCGAGCGCGAAGCTCTGAAGATCAGGCTGTTCCGCGACATCGACGCGGTGGCGCGGCCGGAAACGATTATCGCTTCGTCCTCGTCGGGTTTTTTGCCGACACGCCTCCAGTCGGAGTGCAGGCATCCCGAACGCGTGCTCATCGGGCATCCGTTCAATCCTGTCTATCTGTTGCCGCTCGTAGAACTGGTGCCGGGAGAAAAGACTTCGGAAGACGCCATGAGTCGCGCCGCGGCATATTTCGAATCCATCGGCATGAAGGTGCTGCGTCTCCGGAAGGAGATCGACGGCTATATCTGCGACCGCCTGCAGGAAGCCCTTTGGCGCGAGGCTCTGAACATTCTCGACAAGGATGTGGGCTCGACAGGCGACATCGACGACGCGCTCATCTATTCAGCCGGCATGCGCTGGGCCTTCATGGGATCCTTCCTCACCTATCACGTGGCGGGCGGCCCCGGCGGCATGCGCCACTTCATCGAGCAGTTCGATCCAACGCTCGAATTGCCGTGGACCGATTTGAAATTCCCCAAATGGAACGCCGCACTTGAAAAGCGCCTAGTGGAAGGATGCGAAGCTCAAGCTGGAGATCGGAGCGTGGCCGAGATAGAAGCCAAGCGCAATGAGATCCTCGTCGACATGATGAAACTGTTCAAGAAGCACAAGATCGGCGCGGGGCTGGTGTTGAAATAACATGTCATCGCCGGGCTTGTCCCGGCGACCCATCGTGCCGCAAACTCCATCGGCGAGCATTCGGTACAATGGGTCCCCGCAATAAATGCGGGGATGACATATTGGAGGACTGGGCAGGTGTCACAGCGAGTCATGATCACGGCAGCAGCGGCGGGTATCGGCCGGGCGATCGCCAAGGCTTTTGCGGCTGAGGGGGCGAAGGTTCATATCTGCGATGTCAACGAGGAGGCGCTTGCGAGTTTTCGCGAGGAATTTCCCGAGATCGCGGCGACCCATGTCAATGTCCGGAGCGAAGGCGAGATTGATGCCTGGTTCGACGATGCGCTGGACGATCTGGGCTCCCTCGATGTGCTGGTGAACAATGCCGGCATTAAGGGGCCGACGGCGCCCGTCGATGATATCGACTATGCCGATTGGCGCGAATGCCTGGAAATCTGTCTCGATTCGCATTTCCTGTGCGCGCGGCGCGCCGCGCCGGTGATGAAGGCGCAAAAATCCGGCACGATCATCAATCTCTCCTCCACGGCGGGATTATACGGCTTCGGCAATCGCACACCCTATGCGGCGGCGAAATGGGCGGTGATCGGCCTCACCAAATCTCTGGC
>JBGTJO010000107.1:0-3222 GCA_041745135.1 Aestuariivirga sp.
ATGGAGCGCCACCTCGATCTGGCCCTGGCCGCGGCGCCCGGCGCCATCGCGGCGGCAAAACAGCTCTTGCGCAACGTGGCGGAGGGCACCATCTCGCATTTGGAGGCCGTGGCGGCACTCGCCGACCGCTGGGAAAGCGCCGAAACCCGCCACGGCATCGAAGCCTTTTTCTCAAAAACCAAGCCGCCATGGGCGCCATGACCAAAGACCCCATCGTCATCACCGCCGCCAAGCGAACCCCCGTCGGCAGCTTCCAGGGCGCGTTGTCGCCTTTGTCCGCTCCAAAGCTCGGATCGCTCGCCATCAAGGCGGCCCTTGCCGCCTCCGGTATCGACGCCGTCGATGAAGTTTTCATGGGCAATGTGCTGCCTGCCGGGTTGGGGCAAAATCCCGCGCGCCAAGCCGCCCTCGGCGCAGGGCTTTCGCAAAGCATCCCCGCCGCCACCGTCTCGAAAGTCTGCGGCTCCGGCATGAAAGCGCTGATGCTTGGATATGACTCGATCGTCGCCGGCAGCAACACCCGCGTCTTGGTTGGCGGCATGGAGTCCATGACCAACGCGCCCTATCTTCTCCCCAAGGCCCGCGGCGGCCTCCGCCTCGGACACGGCGAAGTGAAAGACCACATGTTCACCGACGGCCTCGAGGATGCCTATTCCGGCCGCCTCATGGGCACCTACGCGGAGGATACGGCGGAAGCCTATCAGTTCACCCGCGCCGATCAGGATCAATATGCCATCCGCTCGCTGGAGCGCGCCAACGCTGCCCATGAGTCAGGCGCGTTCATGAATGAACTTGTGGCGGCCGATGGCTTATCGCGCGATGAGCAACCCACCAAGGCCAAGATCGTGCGCATTCCGCAACTCCGCCCCGCCTTCCGCGAAGGCGGCACGGTGACGGCGGCAAACTCCTCGTCGATTTCCGACGGCGCCGCGGCACTCGTCATCATGCGGGCCTCCGAAGCTGAGAAGATCGGCGCGGCTCCGCTGGTCGTCATCGCGGGCCACGCCGGCCACGCGCGCGAGCCTGCGCAATTCACCACCGCCCCCATCGGCGCCATCAACACGCTCCTCGAAAAACTTAACTGGCACTCATCGGAGGTCGATCTCTACGAGATCAACGAAGCCTTCGCCGTCGTAGCCTTGGCGGCGCTCCGCGATCTCTCCCTCCCCGTCGACATCGTCAACATCAACGGCGGCGCCTGCGCCATGGGCCACCCCATCGGCGCCTCCGGCGCCCGCATCGTCGTCACCCTGCTTCACGCCATGATCGCCCGCCGAGCCAAAAAAGGCATAGCCTCCCTCTGCATCGGCGGCGGCGAGGCCACAGCTGTGGGTTTGGAGCTGATCGGCTGACATTTCTTATTCCGCCGCCGCCATACGCTCCGTAGACCGGTTGCTCAAGCCCAACCGCTTGCGGATCACATCGCCCCGTTTCGTATCGGCCCGCGCGAAAAAGGCATCGACCGCCGCCGCGTAGCGCCCATCTTTGGCCTCAGCGATCGCCTTCGGCAAGGCCTGGCGGAACTTTTCAAAGCAGGAGATATCCGGCGAGGAATAGTTGAGCCGGATATAATCCGCGCAACCGGCATCGCCCAGGCCGTCACCGGGGATGACGGCGATCCGGTGATTGAGCAGCCCCACAGTAATCTCCTGCGCGGTGACGCCGGTCCCCGAAACATCGATGACCGTGCAGAAGCCGAAAGCCGGCTCCACCGGAATGCTGACGCCCGGCGTCCCCGCCACCGTCTCCTTCAGATGCGCGAAGTTGCGCCGGATGATCTCCGTCGAGCGCTTCACATATTCATGGTCGCGCATGGCGGCGAGCGTCGCGAACTGCCCCGGATAGTTGATGTGAATCTTGGTGAGCTCCATCTTGGCAAGGAACGCGCCGCGAATGAGATCCGGGTGGGCCGCCATGAAACCCACCCGCAGTGCCGGCATGCCGTAGCCTTTGGAAACGCCGGTCACCGAAATCACATGGCTCATGTCGCTGCCCGCCCCATGCAGCGACGCCATCGGAATCTGCTCGGCCTTTGCGTCGGTCTGGTGCGTATTGTGCGTGATGTTGTTGAATATGACCGCGCCATGCTCGCGCGCGATTTGCGCGATCGCCAGCAATTCCTCCCGCGTCTGCACCGTGCCGAACGGGTTGATCGGATCGCACACCACAATCATCTTGGTCCGGGGCGTCATCGCCGCGCGCACGTCTTCCGGCTTGAGCCGATAGCCATTGCCTTGGTTGAGCGGGATGGGAACGATCTTCGCGCCGCACAACTCCGCCGCCGGCACGAAATGGAAATATCCCGGATCGGTGACGATCACTTCATCGCCCGGATCGAGGAAGGTGAGATAGGTATAGCCGATGCCGCCCTGCGCTCCCTCGACGCCAAGCACTTCGAAATCCGCGCCCAGCTTGCGGCTGAATTTCTTCTCCGCCACCAGCGCCTTGAGTTCCGGCATGCAATCTGGCGGATAGACTGAAACGATTTCCGGCCGCCCCGCCGCCTCTTGCAGGGCCTTGAGCGCCGAGGCCGGCGGCCCGATATGGTTGGCCATATAGCCCATGTCGAAATAACCCGCCCCCGTCGCCGCATACACCCCGCCCGGCGCCACGGCCTCCCAATCCAGTCCCAGAATGTCGATGGCGGCCTTGAAGGTAAAATAATTCCCCATCCCCTGAGGATGATTCAACAAAGCCTGGGTGCGTTTCGAAAGCTTGTTCTGCAGTGGAGTAAGCGCGGCCATCGGCAATGCTCCTGAAATTCAAGTGCGACGAGAGAGTTGCGCCTGGGAACTTGTGTGTCAAGTCGGGCTCTGTCCTTGCCCGGCAAAATAGCAAGACCTGCCCGGCGTATCCGCCACTTTCCGGCCTGTGGCCTTCAGGCTATGGCACGCTGATGGACGGCCCCCACCGCGATAACAGGATATTGGCGATTGCCTGCATTCTCGCGGCCATTGGCTTTGCCTCGACCCAGGATGCCATCGTCAAGGTGATGTCGGGAAGTTTCGCCGCTTATGAGGCGATCATTTTCCGCTGCATCGGTTCGTTTCCCTTGCTTGCAGCGTTGCTGTATCGCGAAGGCGGCTTCCGCCGCCTGGCCACGCCCGTCTTGGGCCGCGTGCTGTTTCGCTCCATCATTTTGTGCGTGGGTTATTTCACTTTCATCCTGTCGATCGCCGCGATGCCTATGGCGAGTTCGGTGGCGATTTATTTCACCATGCC
>JBGTJO010000108.1:0-14372 GCA_041745135.1 Aestuariivirga sp.
CCGCCTGGCGGAATTGCTGGGGGCGCTGAGCCATGCGCTTGATTTGACCGAGGGCCAACCGGCGGGGCATTGCGTGCGCTGCTGCTGGATCGGCATGCAGATCAGCGATGGGCTCGGCCTCGATGAGACTCAGGCGTGGGAACTTTATTATACGATCCTGCTCAAGGATGTGGGCTGCAGCAGCAATGCCGCGCGCATCTGCCAGCTCTATCTGGCGGACGATCTCACCCTCAAGCACGACTTCAAGCGGATCGACGGCAGCCTGCCGCAGGCGCTGCGCTTCGTGCTCGGCCATACGGGGCTCAATGCAGGGCTGGCCGAACGCTTCCGCGCCATTATCAACATCTTCCAGAATGGCGGCAAGCTGGCTACGGAACTCATCGAGACACGCTGCCAGCGCGGCGCCGATATCGCGCGCAAGATGCGCTTCAGCGAAGCGGTGGCGCAGGGCATCAAGAATCTGGATGAGCGCTGGGATGGCAGCGGCATGCCGGAAGGGATCGCGGGAACGGCTATTCCGCTTTATTCCCGCATCGCCCTCCTCGCCCAGGTGGCGGATGTTTTTCACAAGGCCGGTGGCGAGGATGCCGCGCGGCGGGAAGTAAAGCACCGCTCGGGCACATGGTTCGATCCGAAGCTCGCCGCGGTGTTCGAGGATGTCGCGGCGCGGCCATCATTCTGGGACGCGCTTGAGGGCAGCGACCTGCAAGAGGTGATTTACGAGTTGGAGCCCGCGCAGGACATGGCGGTGGTCGACGGCGATTACCTTGACGATATCGCGTCAGGGTTTGCGCAGGTGGTCGACTCCAAGAGCCCCTATACGAGCGGGCACAGTGAACGCGTGACACTCTATACCGACATGATCGCGGAGGAACTTGGCGTCGATCCCGAACGCCGGCGCTGGCTGAAGCGGGCCGCCCTGCTCCACGATATCGGCAAGCTCGGCGTCAGTAACACGATCCTCGACAAGCCCGGCAAGCTCGACGCCGCCGAATGGGTGGCGATGAAACAGCATGCGGCGTACACGGAAACGATCTTGTCGCGCATCTCGGCGTTCAGCGAGCTTGCACCCGTCGCCGCCGCTCACCATGAGCGTCTCGATGGCCGCGGTTATCCCAAAGGTCTGCGCGGCGGCGAGATTGCAGTTGAATCGCGCATTCTCTCCGTTGCCGATATTTTCGATGCCCTGACCGCCGACCGGCCCTATCGCGCGGCCATGCCGATTCCCCGCGCGTTGTCGATCATGGCAGGAGAAGTTGGCACGGCGATCGATGCTTCCTGTTTTGAGGCGCTCAAACGCGCGCTGGGCCGGATCGGCGCGACGCTCGCTGCCTGATGACGTGCCGGCGGCCGTCGTCGCGGAATTCGCGGAGCATTCCAGTTTCAATCTCGAAGCGTTCGCGGCTGCGCAGCCGCCGGGCCTGTGGCGCGTCGATTAGATCGACATGGGGGGCCGCGTCGAGTTCCGCCGCCATATCCCAGCAATTTCCTTCCGCCGTCAGCCAATCCGCCGCGTCATAGGCGCCGATGTCGAAGGGCTTCGAGATGCGGCGGAGAGTTTTACATTCGCCGTTCACATATTCATGGAAGTAGCTCATGGCGAGCTCGCGAGGGTTCACATAGATGGGATCGCGCCACCGGAGCCAGATGGAATTGCTCTTGGAAATGGCGCCCCAATGGCGGCCATGACGAAACAGCGCCAGCACGTGATCGTCGTCGCCTTCGGCCTGAAAGTCCATGAGCAGTGCGGGGCGCCCATGCAGCAGTAACGCGGCGGCGGCAATGAATGCGGCCTCTATGCAGTGGCAGCAATTCTCGCGAAGCGCCGCCCTCGCGGAATAGCAAGTGTCGCCGGCGGTCTCGGGATTGCTCGGCATTTCTGTCAGAAACTGCTGGATTTTCTCAGGCGTTGCGAGCTTGCGGAAAATCGCTTTCTCCGTCGCCGTGAGTCTGATGGCATGCGCCATGGTTCCATCGAAGGCCATGATCAAAGGTTAGCGTCGCGGCTTA
The DNA here is from genome assembly GCA_041745135.1 of Aestuariivirga sp. Taxonomy (GTDB): domain Bacteria; phylum Pseudomonadota; class Alphaproteobacteria; order Rhizobiales; family Aestuariivirgaceae; genus Aestuariivirga. The sequence continues at coordinate 2,011 of JBGTJO010000108.1, forward strand.
TGGAATAGTCGCGGCGGGCGCCCAGGATCGAGATGGTGTAACCGGCGACAACGTCAATCAGCGCCATCATGGTGAGCAGGAAGAACGTCACAGTCCCACAGGCGGGCACGAGGATGAATTCGATGAGCGCCACGATGAATGTCGCTGTCGAGAGCATATGGTCAACGATGGTGGCGTTGCCCAGCCGCGCGGCCTTGAGGATTTCGAAGAACAGCGCCACCAGCCCCGCCACCAGGAATACGGCGCCCACGTTGAAAAACACCTCAACCTCGGAGGGTAGAACCCAACTGAAGAGCAGCGACTCCGCATCCATCATGCCCCCGCTGAAGGCCAACAGATTATAAACTGCGATGACCACCGCGAGGATGGGGATGCTTTGGATGAAGCGCATGGGCAACTCCGGATTTGGGCAACAATGGCAAAATCATCCGATTCCCGCAAAGCTCCCCTGCGCGATTCGCCGGACGCTTGGTTCTTTATTCCGAACGGGGGCCGGGCTATATTGGACGGATAAGAAGAGGAGGCCAAAATGACACTTCAGCTCGGCGACACCGTTCCCGATTTCGAAGCCGACACCACCGAAGGCAAGATCAAATTCCATGAATATATCGAAGGGTCCTGGGCGGTTTTCTTCTCGCACCCCAAGGATTTTACGCCGGTGTGCACCACCGAGCTCGGCTCCCTGGCCAAGATGAAGCACGAGTTCGACAAACGCGGCGTGAAGCTTATCGGCATCTCGATCGACACGGTTGGCGACCATCAGCGCTGGAAACAAGACATCAAGGATGTGACCGGCGCCTCGGTGAATTATCCCATGATCGGGGACCCCGATCTCAGCGTGGCCAAGCTCTACGGCATGATCCATCCCAATGTTTCGGGCAATTCCGCAGGCCGCACCGCCGCCGACAACGCCACGGTGCGCAATGTGCTGATCATCGGCCCGGACAAGAAGGTGAAGATGAACCTCTCCTACCCCATGACGACGGGACGGAATTTCGATGAAATCCTGCGGGTGATCGATTCACTCCAACTCACCGCCACGAAGTCGGTGGCGACCCCGGCCAACTGGAAACAGGGCGAGGATGTGATCATCCTGGCGTCCGTATCGGACGAGGCCGCCAAGGAAAAGTTCCCCGGCGGCTGGAAAACCTTGAAGCCCTATCTCCGCCTGGTGCCCCAACCCGGGGCGAAGTAGCCGTCCACCCGTCTGGGAATGGAACTTTCCGCAATGCCAGCTGTTTGAGATTTCGTGATGTGGATTCGATCTGGAATTCTGCATTCGGAACAGGAGATAGCGATGAAATACATTCTTTCCGCTCTGGCGCTGGCCGGCGCCCTATCCGTGCCTCTGTCGGCCCCAATGGCGGCTACATACGAAACCTATGTTGAAGGCAATTACCGGTATATCTGCATCGTAACGGAAACTTCCCGTAATTGCGGAAACTGGAACGTGGTGACGCCGCTGCCGGAAGACACAGTTAGCCGATAGATATCACCACCAGTTAGGTGGTTCATATTTGCCGGCTGCCTGCTCGATTGCGGTCGCTGCCTGGAATAGCGTTTCTTCATCGAATGGCTTGCCGATGAGCTGAAGGGCCAGCGGCAAGCCATCGGACGATATGCCGGCGGGCACCGCGATGCCCGGCAGGCCCGCCATGTTCACGGTAACCGTGAAGATATCATTCAGATACATCTGAATGGGATCGGTGATCTCGCCCGGCGCGAAGGCGGGGTTAGGCGTGGCGGGCGTAAGCACAACATCCACCTTGTTCCAAGCTTCGTCGAAGTCCCGCTTTATCAGTGTGCGGACTTTCTGGGCGCGGACATAATAGGCGTCGTAATATCCTGCCGAGAGCACATAGGTGCCGATCAGGATGCGGCGCTGCACCTCCGGGCCGAACCCCGCAGCACGGGAGTTCTCGTACATGGATACAATGTCGTCGCCGGGAACGCGGAGCCCATAACGCACGCCGTCATAGCGGGCAAGATTGGACGACGCTTCGGCGGGGGCAACGATGTAGTAGGCGGGAAGAGCGTATTTCGTGTGCGGGAGCGAGATGTCGATGATCTCCGCCCCCTGCTCTTTTAACCATTCGGCCCCTTGCGACCAAAGGGCATCGATCTCGGCTGGCATGGGATCGACGCGGTATTCCTTCGGAATGCCCACGCGGAGGCCCTTGATCGGACGGCCAATGGCTTTCTCATAATCCGGCACGGGCAGATCGACCGAGGTGGTGTCCTTGGGATCGATGCTGGCCATGGATTTCAGCATGATCGCCGCATCGCGCACATCGCGGGCAATGGGGCCCGCCTGATCAAGCGAAGAGGCGAACGCAACGATGCCCCAGCGCGAGCAGCGGCCATAGGTTGGCTTGATGCCGACGGTCCCGGTGAAAGCCGCGGGCTGGCGAATGGAGCCGCCCGTATCAGTTGCGGTTGCCGCCGCGCACAGATGCGCCGCTACCGCCGTTGCCGAGCCGCCTGAGGAGCCGCCGGGCACAAGGGCCGCATTTGAATTCTTGCGTCTCCATGGATTGATGACATTGCCGTAGTAGCTCGTCTCGTTGGAGGAGCCCATGGCGAACTCATCCATGTTGAGCTTGCCCAGCATCACGGCGCCATCTCGCCAGAGATTGCCGGTCACGGTCGATTCATAGGGCGGCTTGAAATTGTCGAGCACATGGCTCGCCGCCTGGGTGTGCACGCCCTTGGTGGCGAAGAGATCCTTGATGCCCAGCGGGATGCCTTCCAGCGGACCGGCTTCGCCTTTGGCAAGTTTGGCGTCGGAGGCCTTCGCCATATCTCGGGCCTTCTCGGGCGTCTCGACGATATAGGCGTTGAGTATCCGCGCCCGTTCCATCGCCGCGAGATAAGCGTCGGCGAGCTCAAGGGCTGAGAAGTCTCTCTTCTTCAATCCGTCGCGAGCGTCGGCGATAGTGAGGGAGGTGAGAGAGGTCACTAAAACTCTCTCTTGTCTGTCTTCGCCGGAATTGTCCCGGCGACCCATTCATCCGAAGCTTTGAGCGCTGAGTTGTTGGCACAATGGGTTGCCGGGACAAGCCTGGCAATGACAAACATAGGACAAAGCGTCACTCGACCACCTTCGGCACCATGAAAAAATTGTCTTCTTGTGCGGCGGCGTTTTTCACCACGTCGGAGGGGTAGTGGCCGTCCGTCACCTCGTCCTTGCGAGACTTCATCTTCATGGTGACGACGGAGGTCAGCGGTTCGACCCCCGAGATGTCGACTTCGTTCAACTGCTCGATCCAATGCAGGATGGAGTTCAATTCACCCGCAAGGCGGGGCACATCCTCTTCGCTGACTTTGATACGCGCCAAGCGCGCCACGCGCCGGACGGTTGCCTGATCGACTGACATTGCGGGCAGATAGCATCCGTCTAAGCAACCTGCAACTTGGCTTTCTGACGGCCCTGCGCGTCGAAATTCTCGGGCTTCAGCCAGGTCTCGAAGGCATCGCGCACCCGGCGCCAATCCTTGTCGAGCATGGCGTACCAGGCCGTGTCGCGGTTGCGGCCTTTGACGATGAAGTGCTGGCGGAAAACTCCCTCGAAGGTGAAGCCGAAACGTTCCGCCGCCCGCTTCGAGGGCGCGTTGAGATTATCGCATTTCCATTCGAGCCGCCGCACGCCGAGATCGTCGAAGCAATGGCGGATCATCAGGAAGATTGCTTCCGTTGCCTCGCGGGTCTTCTGCAGGCCGGGCGCCATCCAGATATGGCCGATCTCGATCACGCCGTTGCCGGCATCGCAGCGCATGAAGGAGCCCATGCCGCAGGCCTTGCCGGTGTCGCGGCTGATGAACGAATAGAACCAGGGGTCGCGCGAGGCTTCACGTTCCTTCAGCCACGTTTCGAACACCTCAAACGACTCCCAGGGACCGTAGGCGAGATAGGTCCATACGTGGCCGTGCGGATCGTTGCCAGTGAAGGAGTCATGCAGATCCTGGGCGTGACGCGCCGTCGAGACGGGCTCCAGCCTGATCCAGCGCCCGGGCAATGGCCGCATGTCGGGCTTGCTGCCCGGCGGCAGCGGATCGACCACTTGTCCCACGGGACGCTCATTCTGCTCAGGCATGCGCTTATCCTTTTGACCCACATAGCAAATCGGGTAGCAAGGCATCATGGCCACTTCCGATGTCCCCCTCAAGACCGCTTTAGAGGCGGTGCCGTCGCCGATGCGGCTCATGGGTCTTGATCTCGGGACAAAAACCATCGGCATCGCCACCAGTGATCGGACCCGCCAGATTGCCACCCCGATTGAGACGATTGCCCGGACAAAATTTACAGCGGACGCGGAGAAACTGCTGGTAATCGCGGCTCGCGAGAATATCGGGCTCATCGTCCTGGGACTTCCCGCCAACATGGACGGAAGCGAGGGTCCACGCGCTCAATCCACCCGCGCCTTTGCACGCAATCTGGCCAAGCTCACCAGCATTCCCATCGTCTATTGGGACGAGCGGCTTTCGACCGCCGCAGTCGAGCGGATGTTGATTGAGGCGGATGCATCACGCGTAAAGCGCGGCGCGGTTGTCGACAAGCTCGCCGCCGCGTGGATATTGCAGGCGGCGCTGGATTCGCTGAGATGAACCCTATCGCCGCATGTTTTTTCTTTCCGTCAATCCAGCGCAAGCTGGAATCCCGCTTTGCCCCCAGCGAGAGCGAAAAGCGGGACCCCAGCTTTCGCTGGGGTGACGGAAAAAGTGCGGTTTCGGGATTGCAATGACCTCCACTTTCGAAACCTTACTCCCGGTCTTCCTGCTCATCGCGCTGGGCTGGGGATTGCGAGAACGGCGCGTGGTGCCGGAGGATATGTGGCGGGGCGTTGAGCTGCTGGGCTACTGGGTGTTCTTTCCCGCACTGCTTGGCGACACGCTGATCCGCTCCGACATATCGCAATTGCCTCTTACCGGCATCGCGCTTACGATGATCGGCGCATTTCTGACCATGGCGTTGGTGCTGCTCATCGCGAGGAAGCCCATCATGGCGGGGCTTGCGATCGACGGGCCGTCCTATTCTTCCCTCTTCCAGAGTGCCACCCGTTGGAACGGCTTCATCGCCCTTCCCGTATTGGCCAAGCTCTATGGCGATGTGGGCGTGGCCCTTGTCGCCGTCATCATGGGGGCGCTGGTGCCGATTGCTAATGTCATGGCCGTCTATGTGGTGGCGATCAATTCGGCAGGTCGCGAACTCACCTGGCGCGAGACTACTTATATCGTCTTCCGCAATCCCTTTATCTGGGCGACCGCCATGGGACTCCTCATCAACTTCGCCGGGATCACCATCTACGCGCCGGTCATGACGGCGATGGGCATGCTCGGCTCAGCCGCCATCGCCTGCGGCCTGCTCATGGTCGGCGCAGGGCTTTCGACTCAGGAGGCCATACGCCCCTCGCCTGCCGTGTGGGCCGGCACAGTGTTGAAACTTTTCGGCACGCCAGCACTGGTCTTCGTCTGGAGCCTTGCCATGGGTGTGACGGGCACGGCCTTCGTTGCCTGCATGATCTGCGCTGCGGTGCCCACGGCCATGAGCTCTTACGTGCTGGCCCGGCAGATGGGCGGCGACGCGCCCCTGGTGGCCGCTACCGTAACGGTACAGACCATCGTCTCTTTCTTTTCAATCCCCGTCATCATCGCGCTGGCGAGAGTCATCCAGTGACTGCCGCTTTCATCGCCCTGCTCCCTGTATTCATCGTCATCCTCGTGGGTTTCGCCTTGCGGAAATCGCAGCTAATCGGAGAAGGCCACTGGGCTGCGGTCGATCACGTTTGCTACTTCGTGCTGTTTCCCGCAATCTTCTTCAAGGAAATCGTCGCCGCTGATTTCTCCGGAATTCCGGTGTTCGGCATGGCGCTCGCCATGATGCTGGCCGTTTTGATTATGTCCGCCGTGCTGCTGGTGTTGCGCCGTCCACTGTACAAAGCGCTCGCAATCGATGGTCCGCAATTCTCCAGTCTCTTCCAAGGCGCCACCCGCTGGCACACCTTCATCGCCTTCGCCATCATACCGATCTATTTTGGCCCGTCGGCGCTGGCACTCGGCGCGGTAAGCGCTGCGGCCATGACGCCGCTGCTCAATGTCATCTGCGTGATCGTGATCTCAATGCTTGTCGCAGGCCAATCGCCCGATGCACGGACAATCCTTCTCGCCATCGTCAAAAACCCGTTCGTCCTTTCCACGGTCGGCGGAGTGCTGTGGAAAATCCTGGGCTTGCCAGCACCGGCCATGGGCATTCAAGTTCTCGACATGATCGGCAAGGGAGCGCTTGGTCTGGCCCTGCTCACAGTGGGCGCGGGACTGCGGGTGGATGAGGCAATATCGGCGAGGGCGCCGGTGCTTGCAGCGACAGTGCTGAAGCTTCTCGTCATGCCGGTGATCATGGCGGTGTGTTTGAAAATGTTCGGCGTCACTGGCCTCGCCGCCGCGGTCGCTATGCTGTGCGCTGCCGTGCCCACGGGCTCCGGCGCTTATGTTCTGGCCCGGCAAATGGGCGGCGATGCCCCGCTTGTTGCGAATATTCTGACCCTGCAAGTCATCTGCGCGGCACTCACGATCCCGCTCGTGCTCTGGCTGTTTGGCATCCTCGCATGACCCTTGCTCCTCAGGACCACGCAGGCGCGGCGCTCACGATTGATCTGCGAGCCTTGCAGAACAATTGGCGCCTTGTGACGAAGCAGGCGGGAGGCGCAGAATGCGGCGCCGCGGTTAAGGGCAATGCCTATGGCTTGGGCCTGGAACAGGTGGCGCGGGCTTTGTGGGCTGCGGGCTGCCGCAGCTTTTTCGTGGCGAAGCTCCGGGAGGGGGAGGAACTTCGCAAGGTCTTGCCCGAGGCGATCATCTATGTGCTTGATGGCCTCGCCAGCGGGCAGGCTGAAATTTACGTCAAGCTGAACTTGATACCCGCTCTCGTGAGCGGTGAAGAGGCTCGCGAATGGGCGACATTGGGGAAGGCCCTGCCCTGCGCGCTGCATGTGGATACCGGCATCAATCGCCTGGGCTTTTCCATTGCCGAATTTTCCGCGCTCCTCGACGATGCCGCAATGATGAAAGGGCTCAACCCCACATTGGTCATGAGCCATCTCGCTTGCGCCGATGAACCCAGCCACCTGCTCAACGTCAAACAACGCGATGCATTTGCTCAAGTCCGCAACAAGCTTCCTAGCGTGCGCGCCAGCTTTGCCAATTCGAGCGGCATCTTTCTGGGTACGGACTACCTCCACGACCTCGTGCGTCCCGGCATTGCGCTTTACGGTGGCAATCCCACACCGGCGGCAGCCAATCCCATGGAGCCGGTTGCACGCCTGGAGGGAACCGTGATGCAAGTCCGTACCGTACAAGAGGGAGAGACGGTGGGATATGGCGCAACATGGAGGGCAAGCCGCCCAAGCCGCCTTGCCGTGCTCGGCGCAGGGTATGGAGACGGCGTGCCACGCGCACTCGGCTCAAGACAAGGTGAACCGGCGCAAGTGTTCGTATGCGGCCGGCGCTGCTCCATCGTCGGACGCATCTCCATGGATATGATGGCAATCGATGTAACCGATCTCCCGTCTGCCTCTGTGGTTCGCGGCGGCCGCGCCGAAATCTTCGGCAAGCACATCTCCATTGATGAAGCAGCGTCCTGGGCCGGCACCATCTCCTACGAGTTGCTCACCCGCCTGGGCAGCCGCTATGCAAGGCACTATTCGGGGATCGAATCGGAAATATCTTGAACATTCTTGCCCATATCGGCCGAGCGACACTCGCTCTTTTTCAGGAGGTGGGGCGCGTCACCCTGTTCCTGAAGGATGCGTTGGTTCAAGGGCTCACACCGACGATGTTTCCCCGGCAGATAGTCGAACAGTTGATCACCATCGGGTATTTCTCGCTGCCCGTGGTCGGGCTCACCGCTTTCTTCACGGGCGGCGCGTTGGCATTGCAGATTTACACGGGCTCTTCCCCGGGAACCGCCGGTTATGCAGTGCCCACCATCGTGGCCTTGGGAATGACGCGTGAGTTGGGGCCGGTGCTCGCGGGCCTTATGGTAGCGGGGCGTGTGGGCGCCTCCATTGCGGCTGAACTCGGCACCATGCGCGTTACCGAGCAGATCGACGCACTGGTGACACTTGCGACCAATCCGTTCAAATATCTGGTGGGGCCCCGCATCATTGCCGCCGTGCTCGCACTCCCGGTGCTGGTCGCCATTGGCGATACGATCGGCATCATGGGCGGCTATATCGTGGGCACGCGCTCGCTCGATCTCAATGGCTACGCCTACATCAAGACCACCACGGATTTTCTGGATGTCGCTGGCGTAACCTCCGGCCTCATCAAGGCCGCCGTCTTCGGCTTCATCATCGCGGTGATGGGGTGCTATCACGGCTTCAATTCGAAGGGGGGTGCCGCAGGCGTAGGCCGGGCCACCACCAACGCCGTCGTCTCCGCCGCGATCCTCATCCTCGCGGCGAATTTCGCTCTCACGTCGCTCCTGTTCACGGACTGAGCTGATGGCGGAGGATCATGTCGTCCTTGAGGGTGTCACTAAATCTTTCGGCGCGAAGCATGTGCTGAACGGCATCGATCTTGCCGTTCCCAAGGGCCATTCTCTCGTGGTCATCGGCGGCTCGGGCACCGGCAAATCGGTGACGCTGAAATGCGTGTTGGGGATTCTTCATCCTGACTCGGGCTCGATCCGCATTGGCGGTGAGAATGTCGTGGGGCTGAAAGGCAAAGATCGCGATGGCTATCTCTCGCGTTTCGGGATGCTGTTCCAGGGTGGGGCTCTTTTCGATTCACTGAGCGTCTGGGAGAATGTGGCCTTCGGCCTCATCCAGGGACGCAACATGGCCCGCCTTGAAGCTAAAGACATCGCGCTCGAAAAGTTGGGCCAGGTCGGCCTCGGCCCCGAGGTCGCCAACCTCTACCCTGCCGAACTCTCGGGCGGCATGCAAAAGCGCGTGGGTTTGGCGCGCGCCATCGCGGCGGATCCGGAAATCATCTTCTTCGATGAACCTACCACCGGCCTCGATCCCATCATGGCCGATGTCATCAACAATCTCATCGTCGATTGCGTGAAGCGCCTGGGAGCGACCACCATCTCAATCACCCACGACATGGCTTCCGCCCGCAAGATCGCCAGCTTCATCGCCATGATCCACAAGGGCCAGATCGTCTGGCACGGACCCGCAAGCGAAATCGATCGGAGCGGCAACCCTTATGTCGAGCAGTTCATCCACGGCCGAGCCGAAGGACCCATCCACATGGATGTGTTGAAGCCGTGAATTCCCTTCTCTCATAGGGAGAAGGAGGGGCCCATCGCGTCAGCGATGGGAGGATGAGGGGATACTCGTATTCATCGTTGCGCCTCGTCGCGGCCCTCACCTTCCCAAGCTTCGCTTGGGCCCCTTCCTCTCCCCGAAGGGAAGAGGAGAATTAAAAAAGGGCCGCGTGGTTAGCGGCCCTTCCGTGAGATGCGTTAGGAGCATCCCGTATTCATGATCGTCAGGCGCTTACTCCCGTAACGCCAGCGATCCGCACGAGGTCTCCCAACGCTGTGAACTCACTCGACATAGGATCACCTCCTTTCAATTGTTGACACCGGCCCAATATGTCACGGCGGGCGGAAATTTCAACCCACGATCTGCCAGAAAATGATCATGATGGCGAGCCAACCCACAGCGAAGGACAAAGTGCGCACGAAAGGAACACCCGCCGTATAGCCGAGATAATGCACGATGCGCGCCCATAGATAGATTGTCGCCCATAGCGCCGTCGTGGCGTTGGCCGACGCGGTGAGATGGGCCACCAGCACCACGGCGGCGAAGGGCGCCAAATTTTCTACGGCATTGGTGTGAGCCTTCTTGGCGCGCGCCGCCCAGCCAGGCAGCGGATCGTTATCGGCTGCGTAGGTGAGCGTGGGCATCAGCCCCGAGCCCATGATTCGGGCGAGAATGTAGGGCAGCCACATGAGGGCGGTGAGGGCCGCCACCCAAGCCAGTATTTTGAGATCGGTTGTCATCGGTTCATCCCCCCCTTTATGCGACTCAGCGGGCAATCCTAACACGGCCTCCTCATCTAACTAACTGTTGCGTTCTCTAATTGTTCCGTCTAGATGAACCATGGCCAAGGTCTCCAATTTCGCCTGCCAATCCTGCGGCGGGCTGACATCGAAATGGTCGGGCCGCTGCGATAATTGCGGCGGCTGGAACACCATCGTCGAAGAGCCGGCCGCAGTCCCCCTCTCCGGGGCTAAGGGCGCTTCCTTGCCTAAGGGGAAGCCGACGCGCCTCGTGGGCCTTAAAGGCGAGAGCCCCGCCCCGCCCCGCATCGTCACCGGGATCGGCGAACTGGACCGGGTGGCGGGCGGTGGGTTTGTGCCGGGCTCAGGCGTGCTGATCGGCGGCGACCCGGGCATCGGGAAATCCACGCTCCTTCTCCAGGGGCTGGCCGCCCTGGCCCGCAAGGGCGAGCGGGTGGTCTATGTCTCGGGGGAGGAAGCCATCGCCCAGGTGCGGCTTCGCGCCCAGCGCCTTGGCCTGGATGATAGTGCTGTACTGCTTGCCACCGAAACCAACGTCTCGGATATCCTCGCCACTTTGAACGAAGCAGCGCCTCCAACCGTCGCAGTCATTGATTCGATTCAGACCATATGGTCGCCGATGATCGAGGCGGCGCCCGGCACGGTTTCGCAATTGAAGGCGGGGGCCGAAGCCCTGATCCGCTTTGCCAAGCAGAAGGGCACGGCCATGCTGCTGGTGGGCCACGTCACCAAGGATGGGCAGATCGCCGGGCCCAAGGTGATCGAGCACATGGTCGATACGGTGCTCTATTTCGAGGGCGACCGGGGCCACCAGTTCCGCATCCTGCGCGCAGTGAAAAACCGCTTTGGCCCGACTGACGAGATCGGCGTTTTCGAGATGTCGGATGCGGGCCTCGCGGAAGTTACCAATCCCTCGCGGCTGTTCATGGGATCGGGCGAACGCGCCGCACCCGGCACCGCCGTGTTCGCGGGGATGGAGGGGACGCGCCCTCTGCTGATTGAGGTTCAAGCACTTGTAGCGCCCTCGCCGTTGGGAACGCCGCGGCGCACCACTGTGGGCTGGGATTCAAACCGGCTCGCCATGATCCTGGCCGTGCTGGAAGCACGCGCCGGCGTCACCATCGGGGCCAATGATGTCTTTCTCAACGTGGCGGGCGGCCTGCGGGTGCGTGAACCCGCTGCCGATCTCGCCGTGGCGGCAGCCCTGCTCTCCTCGTTAACAGGCACGGTCATTCCGCCCGGCACGGCGATCTTCGGTGAAATCGCTCTCTCGGGCGCCATTCGTCCCGTGAGCCAGACGGAGGCCCGCCTTAAGGAAGCCCAAAAGCTCGGGCTCAAGGACGCCGTCATTGCGGCCGCGACCGATCCGGCGGCGTTCCGGGGGCTCAGAATCAAGTCGATCGAGACGATCATGGATCTGGTGGCCTGGAGCGCTTCGCAGGATAGAGGCCAGCGACGAATCGCCTAGAAGGCGGCGGCAATCCCGCCTATATGGTCGGCTTGACAGCAAGGGTAGCGGCGCATGGGATTTCAGCTCCTCGATCTCATTCTCATTGGCATCATGCTGATCTCCGGCGTGCTCGCCCTGATGCGGGGCTTCACTCGCGAGGTGTTATCGCTGGCGGCCTGGGCGCTCGCCGCTCTGGCGGCTTATTACGCGATCCGGCAGCCGCAACTGATCGATTTCGCCCTGCCCTATGTGGACAAGCCGATATTGGCCCAGATTGCCGTGGGTGCCGTGACTTTTATCGTCGTGCTGATTGTGGTCTCGGTCATCATGGTCAAGATTTCCGATCTGGTGGTGGACAGTTCCGCCGGCGCTTTCGACCGCAGCCTGGGTTTCATCTACGGCCTCGCACGCGGCTTGGTTCTGGTGGCGATCGCCTTCCTGTTTTATGGCTGGCTGCTGCCCTACGACAAGCAGGAGGTTTGGGTTCGCGACGCGAAGAGCTTGCCTGTGATCAAGAAAGTCGGAGAAAAACTGCTGGCCTTCATGCCTCCGGATATTGCCGAGACCTTCCTCAATACCGCGCTCGCCACCACTTCGGATGCAACTCCAGCTGAAACCAAGACCGAGCCCGAGCCCACATATCAGAACAACACGACCCAGGGCCTCGACAATCTTATCCAGGGAACTGGCGAGCCCACACAGCAGCCCGCTTTCGGCCAGGACGAAACCCAATGAAGTTCGATATGGATTTCGACGCTGACCGCCTGCGCGAGGAATGCGGCGTCTTCGGTATTTTCGGCCACCCCGACGCGGCTACGCTCACGGCACTCGGCCTGCACGCGCTGCAACACCGGGGGCAGGAAGCAGCGGGCATGGTGTCCTT
>JBGTJO010000109.1:0-8378 GCA_041745135.1 Aestuariivirga sp.
CCTTCAGGCAATAAAAAAAGCGGGTCCCGGGCTGGGACCCACTCTCATGACCGCCACCTTAAGTGGCTATGTGAGTGAACCTAAGTTGAGGCTCATATACGCCTGCCGGACATCGATTGCAACAACCGCCGAGATGCCGCATCCTAGGAATTGTTTCACGTGAAACGGAGGTTATTTCAAGGGTTTGAAAAGTGCGCGATAACGTTGTTTTGCGATGATAATGGATGCCAATTGCATGTGTTTTGGATGCCATTATTTTCCAATTCATGTCCACAAACATGGATGACCTTGCGGTAAATTTTCACGCATCATCTAGCCGCCGGAAAATCAAATACGCGGGCTGCCTGCCCTCTCGTCGTGCCTTGGCTTCATAGCGCGTCTCTATCCAGTTCTCGAACGGCTCCAGCGGATTCCCCTCTTCCGCGAAGCCGCCATGGGCCGCCATATGCTGGCGGGTCCAGTCCACGTAATCGGCGATGTCGCTGGCGAACAGGAAGAGGCCCCTGGGTTTCAGCAGGCGGTGGAAGTGGTCGAGGGTTTCGGCGGTGACGAAACGGCGCTTGGCGTGGCGGGCTTTGGGCCAGGGATCGGGATAGAGGAGATAGATGCGCTCGAGCGAGGCGTCGGGGAGGGTTTCCAGCAGGTAGCGGGCGTCGCCATCGTGGATGCGGATGTTGGCGAGGCGTTTTTGCTCGATCAAAGCCAGAACTTTGGCGACGCCGTTGAGGAAGGGTTCGGCGCCGATGAAATTTATGTCCGGTTGGAGCTCGGCCTGATGGGCCAGATGTTCGCCGCCGCCAAAGCCGATTTCGAGCCATACCCGATCAACGTCATTCCGGCGAACGCCGGAATCTATGTCAAAGCTGGACCCCAGCTTTCGCTGGGGTGACGGAAATTGTGAGTGAGGTGACGGAAATTGGGTTGGGTCGAAGCGGAGCTTGGGCAGGAGTTCCGCGACCAACTGCAAATGGTGAGAACGAAGCGCATGTCCCTTGCGCCGCCCGTAAAACTGGTGACGCGGAACCGGCTCCTTCACTTCACCGCGGCTTTGAGGGCTTTCGTGAGGTCGGTTTTTTCCCAGGAGAAGCCGCCGTCGGCTTCGGGTGCCCGGCCGAAATGGCCGTAGGCGGCGGTGCGGGCGTAGATGGGGCGGTTGAGGCCAAGGTGCTTGCGGATGCCGCGGGGGGAGAGGTCCATGACCTTGGCGATGGCTTTTTCCAGCGCTCTCTCCTTCACCTTGCCGGTGCCGTGGGTGTCGACATAGATGGACAGCGGTTGCGCCACGCCGATGGCGTAGGAGAGCTGGATGGTGCAGCATTTGGCAAGGCCCGCGGCCACCACGTTCTTGGCGAGATAGCGCGCGGCGTAAGCCGCCGAGCGGTCGACCTTGCTCGGGTCCTTGCCCGACAAAGCGCCGCCGCCGTGGCGGGCGGCGCCGCCATAGGTGTCGACGATGATCTTGCGGCCGGTGATGCCGGCATCGCCATCAGGCCCGCCGATGAAGAACTTGCCGGTGGGGTTCACGTGCCAGACGGTGTCCGGCGTGATCCAACCTTTGGGGAGCGCCTTGGTGACATAAGGTTTCACCAGTTTGAACACGTCCTTCGAGGTCAGGTTTTCGTCCGTGTGCTGATGAGACACGACGATCTGCGTGGCGCCCACGGGCTTGCCGTTCTTGTAGGCGATGGTGACCTGGCTTTTTGAATCGGGGCCCAGCGCCTTCTCCTTGCCACTGTGGCGGGCCTCGGCCAGGAGCTTCAAGATGCGCTGCGCATAGTAGAGAGGTGCGGGCATCAGTTCCGGCGTTTCATCGCAGGCGTAGCCGAACATGATGCCCTGGTCGCCGGCGCCTTCGTCCTTCTGCGCTGCGGCATCGACGCCCATGGCGATGTCGGTGGATTGGGCGTGCAGGAGGATTTCGAATTTGGCGGTTTGCCAGTGGAAGCCCGATTGCGCGTAGCCGATGTCCTTGATGGCCTGGCGGGCCACGGCTTCGATCTTCTCGGGCGTGGCGGAGGAGGGGCCGCGCGTTTCGCCGGCGATCACGACGCGGTTGGTGGTGGCCAGCGTCTCGCAGGCGACGCGGACGTGCGAGGGGTCCATGCCCTGCTCCAGCGCCTCGCGGTAGAAAAGATCGACGACTTCATCGGAGATGCGGTCGCAGACCTTGTCCGGGTGGCCTTCGGAAACCGACTCGCTGGTGAAAAGATAATTCTTGCGCAACATGTTTTGAAATTCGCCCCTGATGGGGCGGGTGTTTGGCAGCGATGGGGCATGGGGTCAAGGAGGGGCGGAGCTTTGGCAAAGAGTCCTCATCCGGCCTTCTACTCCTTCGAGTCGGCGATGAGGCGGGCCATGCTGGAGATGAGCTTGCGTTTGCCGTTGCTGTCGGCATCGCGGAAGGCGCGGGCAAGGGCTACGCCGTCGAGATTCATGAGCGCGGCCATTACCGAATCCTCCTCGCGGGCTTCTCCGAAACCGGCATCGCTGTCCACTCCCGGGAGATCGTCGAAGAAGAACTGCGCGGGGACGCCCAGGGTCTTGGCGCAGTAATAGAGGCGGCTGGCGCTGATGCGGTTGGTGCCCTTCTCGTATTTCTGCACCTGCTGGAAAGTGATGCCCAAAAGCTCGCCCAGCCTTTCCTGGCTCATGCCGACGATCTGGCGGCGCATGCGGATGCGGTTGCCCACGTGAACGTCAATGAAATTGGGGTCTCGCCGTGCCATTCCGCAGGCATAATGGAGTCGCCAAAACGGCGCAATCGAATTACCGTTAATGCTTAACCGACCTGTCTCGAAGTGTGGCTAAGAATATAAGCACAGCACAAAAAAGCGCGGCGAATATCCAGTCTCCGTAACGGCCGTAGAGGGTGAGGGGCAGTGCTTTAGGAAGCTTCGAATCGAGCACGCCCCGCCGGCCAAGCGCCAATGCAGCGGTGATGCGCCCATAAGGATCGATCACCGCCGATATGCCGGTGTTGGCGGCGCGCGCCATGGGCAGTCCCTGCTCGATGGTGCGAAGCCGCGCCTGGGCCAGATGCTGCGAAGGACCGGTGGAATGGCCAAACCAGCCGTCATTGGTGACGTTGACGAGCCACGCCGGGCGCTTGGAGGGATCGATGAGCCCGTGCGGAAAGACCGCTTCATAGCACACCGATAGGGAAACCGGGGGCGCTCCGGGAATGTCGAAGGTGACCGATCCGGGACCGGGCGCGAAGTTGCCGGGAACGGTGATCACCTTGCGAAAGCCCAGTGGCTCGAGCGCTGCGGCGAAGGGCAGGAATTCGCCGCCGGGAACCAGCCGCCATTTGTCATATCTCCCCGCCACGTCCGCCGAGCCATCGAACACGATGATGCTGTTATGGATATTGCCGGGTTGCGACCGGCGAAGCGCCCCGGTGAGCAAAACCGTCCGCCCACTGAGCATCGCTGCAAGTTCGTTCCTGGCTCCGCCTTCATCGATCAGGAAGGGAACCGCCGATTCAGGCCAGATAATATGAGTGATGGGCCCATCCAGCGAAGTCCTGGATGACAGGGAGAGCAGCGTTTCGAAGATCGGCCGGGCATTGTCGTCGCGCCACTTGGCGTCCTGCGCGATATTGGGCTGCACGATGCGGAGCCTGACATCGGCAACATTCGCGTTGGTGGCCGATGACAGGCGATAGGACCCATAGGCCCAGGCGAGCGGCAGGAGCAGCAGGAGCGCCGCTGCCGCGATACGATGCCGGCGGCCGATCAACACGAGCGGCAATCCCGCCCAGAGAATGATGAGCAGCGTCAATCCCGTCATGCCGAGGAGTGAGGCGGATTGCGCCACTGCTCCCATGCCGTCCACGGCAAGGCCCGGTGCTGCCCAGGGGAAGCCGGTGAACAGGCGTCCGCGCAGCCACTCGGCGAGCGCCAGCACCGCGGCGAAGCCGAGAACGAGGCGCAATCCCCTCAATCCGAAAGCGTTGACCGCGAGTGCCGCCAATCCCCAATAGATCGCCATGGCGGCGGCGAGGCCGCCCACGGCAAAGGGCATCATCCACAGATAAGTTTCCGCATCAACGAAGAAGGCAAAGCCGATCCATTGCAGGGCGAAGAGGAAATAGCCGACCCCGAACAGCCAGCCGGTGAGGAACGATGTGCGGATGGCCCGGCGGGGGAGGCCTTCCAGCAGCAGCAGAACAATCGGCACCGCGAGAAACAGCACGGGCCAGAGATTGAGGGGCGGCAGCGACAGGGCGGTGGCTACTCCCGCCGCCAGCGCCATGACGGCGCGGCGCCAGCCGGTAAGCGCGCGGATTCTGTCTAAAAATTGAATCCTCTTCCCCAATTCGTCATCCCGGCGAAAGCCGGGACCCACGGTTAAGCTCGCGTGATCCATCATTGGCGTTCGTCACGCTGATAGATGGGTCCCGGCTTTCGCCGGGATGACGAAATCGGGGATTTCACTTCAGCGCCTTTTGGCCACGTCCTCGGCCATGGAGCAGAGGATTTCGAACATCATGGTGGCGCCGGCGTAAGCCGTCATGCCGGAGGGATCGAAGGGCGGCGAGACTTCGACGACATCGGCGCCCATGATATGCAAACCCCTCAGTTCACGGAGCAATTGTTGCGCCTGGAAGGTGGTGAAGCCGCCGATTTCGGGCGTTCCCGTGCCCGGCGCATAGACGGGATCGAGCATGTCGATGTCGAAGCTCACATAGATGGGGCCATCGCCCACGATTTTGCGGGCCTCCGCCATGACGGCCTTGGGGCCTTTCTCCATGGCTTCCTCGATGCGAACGAGGCGCACGCCCATCTTCTCGCCATACTCGAAATCGGCGAGATCGTACATGGAGCCGCGAAGGCCGATCTGGATCATGCGCTTGGGATCGAGCACGCCCTCCTCGATGGCGCGCTTGAAGGGCGTGCCGTGGGTGTATTTGAAGCCGCCGAAATAACCGTCATAGAGATCGGTGTGGGCATCGAAATGGATCATGCCGACCGGCTGCTTTTCGCCCACCGCGCGCAGCACCGGCAGCGAGCAGAGATGATCGCCGCCCGCCGACAGGGGCCTGATGCCCTTCCCCACGAGTTTCTTGAAATAGCTCTCGACCCGCTGCATCCCGTCATTCACGTCGGCGGGATTGACCGGGCAATCGCCGAGGTCGGCCACGTTGGCAAGATCATAGGGCGCGATGTGAGACGTCTGGTGCATGCGCCTGACCATCGATGACTGGTCGCGCATCTGCCGGGGGCCGTGACGGGGACCGGGCCGGTTGGTCGTGCCGCTATCCCATGGAATGCCGACGAGGCCTATATCGATATCCTTGGCGGCTTCAAGGGGCACATGCGGCAGGCGCATGAAGGTGGCGATGCCGCCGAAGCGCGGCGTGACAAGGCCCGGGACCGGTTGGTTGAATTTGCTCATGGATGCCCTCTTTTGCGGAGGCAGATTGGCCGCAAGTGACTGCCTTGCGCAAGAGGCGAGCGGGCGGATAAGGAGCGGCCCATGGCTTCGAACTTCGATGTAATCGTGATAGGCGCCGGGATTGCCGGTGCCTCGGCGGCGGCGCATCTGGCGGACACGCACAAAGTGCTCGTGCTCGATATGGAGGAGAGGCCGGGGTTTCATTCCACCGGACGTTCCGCTGCTTCCTATGAACCCAACTATGGGCCTCCTCCTATCCGCGCGCTCACTCGTGCCGCGCGGACGCATTTCACGGACGGGGGATTTTTGACGCCACGCCAGACCCTGTTCCTGATGCCGGAGGGGCAGGAGGACAGTTTTGCCGGGCTCATGGCGTCAGGACAGGGCTTGCAGGAGATCACGGCCGAGGCGGCGCGGGGTTTGTTTCCGTTGCTGCGGGAAGATTACGCGCGCCGCGCCGTTCTCGATGCCGGCACCGCCGATATCGATGTCGATCTCTTGCACCAATCCTATCTTCGCCTCATCAAGTCGCGTGGCGGGACGGTTTTTTGTTCCGCGCCGGTGCAGAGACTGGAGCGCGCGAATGGCGCGTGGACCGTTGAGACCTCAAAAGGTCCATTCCGCGCTACAACCATCGTCAATTCGGCGGGCGCCTGGGGCGATCATGTCGCGAAATTGGCAGGGGCGAGCGCGCTTGGCTTGCAACCCAAGCGGCGCTCCATCGCGGTCGTCCCCCTGCCCGATGATATCGACCCGATGGACTGGCCGATGACGGGCGATGTGGGTGAGACCTGGTATTGCAAGCCCCAGAGCGGCAAGCTGCTGGTCTCGCCCGCCGATGCATCGCCGGTGGAGGCGCATGACGCCTTCGCCGATGAGATGACGCTGGCCGAGGGCATCGACCGTTTCCAGCAGGCGGTCGATTTCGAGGTGACGCGGGTGGAGCATAGCTGGGGCGGGCTTCGGTCTTTCGTGCCCGACGGCAATCCGGTTTGCGGCTTTGATGAGAAGGTCGAAGGCTTCTTCTGGCTCATCGGCCAGGGCGGCTACGGCATCCAAAGCGCGCCTGCCCTTTCGCGGCTGGCGGCGGCTTTGGTGCGGGGGGAAGACGTGCCGGCAGATATTTTGGATGAGGGGCTGGTGCTGGACGATGTTCTGCCGGGACGTCTCGGGTAAATTTGGTCCTCTCCTCCGCAAAGCGGGGAGAGGACAAGAGGGCATCGGTTTTGACCGGATTCGAAAACGTGCTTAGATTGTTTTACGCCTCGTCTGGGCGTCCAGAAAAAACTTAAGGGAGTGTACTCATGAAACTCACCAAACTCTTCGGCGCGGCATTGCTGGTTTCGACCATGCTCGCGGCCGGAGCCGCCAATGCCAAATCGCTGGTCTATTGCTCGGAAGGCTCGCCCGAGAACTTTACCCCCGCCATGAACATCACCGGCACGAGCCTCGATGCGGCGCGGCCCGTCTTCAATCAGCTTGTCGAATTCGAGCGGGGCTCGACCAATGTGGTCGCGGGCCTAGCGGAAAGCTGGGAAGTCTCGCCGGATGGTCTCACCGTCACCTTCAAGCTCCGGCCTGGGGTCAAGTTCCATTCCGGCGTCAACGGCTTTACGCCCAGCCGCGATTTCAACGCGGAAGATGTGATCTGGTCCTTCGAGCGCCAGTGGAAGGCGGAGCATCCCTACGCCAAGGTTTCCGGCGGGGCCTATGATTACTTCAACGACATGGGCATGCCGGACCTTTTGAAATCAGTCGAGAAGGTCGACGATATGACGGTGAAATTCACGCTGAACGAGCCGAACGCGCCCATCGTCGCCAACCTCGCCATGGATTTCGCCACCATTCAGTCGGCGGAGTATGCGAAATACCTCTCCGACAAGGGAACGCCCGAACAGTTCGACCAAATCCCGGTGGGGACTGGGCCGTTCATGTTCGTGGATTACCAAAAGGATGCGGTGATCCGCTTCAAGGCCTTCGACGGCTATTGGGGCGGCAAGTCCAAGATCGACGATCTGATCTTCGCCATCACGCCCGATCCAACGGCGCGCTATGCCAAGCTCAAGGCGGATGAGTGCCAGGTGATGATCGCTCCCAACCCGGCCGATCTCGAAGCCATGGGCAAGGATGAAGCGATCACGCTGCTCTCGCAGCCCGGCCTCAATGTCGGCTATCTGGCCATGAACATGGAGAAGCCGCCCTTCGACAAGAAGGAGGTGCGCCAAGCCATCAACATGGCGATCGACCGCGATTCAATCCTGAAGGAAGTCTACCAAGGTGCCGGGCAGAAGGCGAAGAACCTGATCCCGCCCACCATCTGGTCCTATGACGACAAGGTCACGGACTACGAGTACAACCCGGAAAAGGCCAAGGAGATGCTGAAGGCCGCCGGTGTCGAGAACCTCGAGACCGACCTGTGGTGGATGCCGGTGCAGCGTCCCTACAATCCCAATGCCAAGCGCATGGCGGAAATGATGCAGGCCGATCTGGCCAAGGTCGGCATCAACGCCAAACTCGTCTCCTATGAGTGGGGCGAGTATCGCAAGCGCATGCAGGAGGGCGAGCACCAGATGGGCTTGCTCGGCTGGACCGGCGACAATGGCGATCCGGACAATTTCTTCTTCCTCCGAAGCTGCGGTGCGGCGCGCAAGGGCGGACAGAACCTGTCCAAGTGGTGCCATAAGGAGTTCGACGACAAGCTGCTCCAGGCCAGGACGCTTTCGGAGAAGCAGGACCGCCAGAAGCTCTACGAGGAGATGCAGGCGATCCAGAAGGAGGAAGCGCCGGATGTGATCATCGCGCATTCGACCGTCTTCGAGCCGGTGAGCAAGAAGGTGGTTGACTGGAAGATCAGCCCCTTCGGCCGCCACGAGTTCTACGGCGTCGATGTGACTGAGTAAGGCTGAAGGGGCGATCTTTGCAGGATCGCCCCTTTTTTTCCTCTCCCCTTTGGGGCCTGTTGCGCAAAGGTGGGAGGGGGT
>JBGTJO010000110.1:0-9339 GCA_041745135.1 Aestuariivirga sp.
TCCGGGGTTAAGGCCCAGGCGGGGATAGAGTTCTAATGGCCATTGAAACGCTCTTACTGTTCGCCTTGACGATCGTGCCGCTCGTGTTCACGCCCGGGCCCGATATCCTGCTGGTGGTTGCGCAAGCGCTTTCCCGCGGTAAGGCAGCCGCGTTGCGCTCCAACGCCGGCATCCTTCTGGGC
Organism: Aestuariivirga sp.; assembly: GCA_041745135.1. Classification (GTDB taxonomy): domain Bacteria; phylum Pseudomonadota; class Alphaproteobacteria; order Rhizobiales; family Aestuariivirgaceae; genus Aestuariivirga. The sequence continues at coordinate 183 of JBGTJO010000110.1, forward strand.
TATGTCGCCCATGGCGTGTTGGCGACGCTCGGCGTCACCGCGGTGGTTGCCGCGACGCCCTGGTTCTTCGAACTCATGCGCTGGGCGGGCGTGGCCTATCTTGCCTGGCTGGCCGCCCGAATGCTCTATTCCGCCATCCAAACCCGAACCGAAGCCAAGCAAAATATCTCGGGATCAAACCTGCTCGCGCAAGGTTTCCTCACTGCCTTTCTAAACCCGAAGGGATTGCTGGTGTTCTTCGCGATCCTGCCGCCCTTCATGGATCCACAGTCCAACATCCCATTGCAAGCGGCAATGCTGTCGGCCCTGTTCATCGCCCTCTGCGGCCTGGGATATACGCTTGTCATTTTCCTCGCCGCCCAAACCGCCCGCGCCGGTTCGTTCTCCGATCTCCGCCGCCGCTGGCTTGAGGCAATCGCCGGCACACTGCTTGGCTATGCCGCCGTAAGATTAGCGACCGCCGCCCGTTAACTTGAACCTCGCCGTCTCCCTCTAATCGGTCATTCCGGCGCAAGCCGGAATCCCGCTTATGACCGGCATGAAGGACGAGGATAGGCGAGTTTTGCAAGCGAAAGCGGGATTCCGGCTTTCGCCGGAATGACGGATTGGGGGATTAAATTGTCTGGCGCTTTGCCGCAACTTCATCATCGCTAAGCTCCACCCTCGCGCCTTTGTTGATCACGGTGGAATCATAAGCCTTGCGGGCGAAAACCTCGCGCACCATAGGTGCAAAAAACTCCAGAGGCTTTGTCTCGTAGCCGGGATCAAAGCTGTTTTGATCCCACTTTTCACAGAACTCGGCGCAGTCTTCGAAATAGGGATGATCCCGGAACGCATCGCGCTTATTGGGGTTGGCTCCCACATGTTCGCCGTAATACTTCAATTGGAAATCGCCATGGGTCTGCACCACCCAGGCGCATTGTTCGCGAACGAACGGGCGGATGATGGTGGCCGCATATTCATCGTGATTGTAGGGCGCATAGATATCGCCGATATCATGCAGGAGAGCGGAGACCACCCAATCGATATCAGCCCCGCCGTTCCAGGCCCGGGTGGCCGCCTGCAGAGAATGGCCAAGCCTTGTGATCTTGTAGCCCGACATCGACTTGTCGAGTTCGACCATGGCCTTCAGCAGCCGACCCGCGGTGCCTGCCGCAAAGTCCGACTCATGAGCGCTGAGGAATGCATAATCCTCGCGGTCGCCGTCTTTCATCTGGGTGAATTTAACTGTTTCCATGGGCCCATTAAAGCACAAGCCGTGACGCTGGGAAATGCCGCGCGCGCATGTCCACCCGCCGTTTCCATGCTTGTCGTCAAGGCGCGCACGGCTTATGAAACTTCTTTTGCAGCGTTCCCATCGAGGGACTGAGAGCGATTCCGGTGCGGCCGACCCAAGCGGGGCCAATGCCGGAGCTGCCTTGGAGGCCGGATTGTCCGGCGATGCTGCCTTTGGGAAGGCAGATACCGATGACGGACAAACTCGGCGTGATGCTCTGCGGCCACGGCAGCCGAGATACGGACGCGGTCGCGGAATTTGCCGTCCTCTCGCGCCACCTCAGGCAGCGCCTGCCGCAATACCCCGTCGAATATGGCTATCTTGAATTTGCGACACCCATCATCCGCGACGGTCTCGACAAGTTGAGGGCGAAGGGCGTGACGCGCGTGCTCGCCGTGCCGGGCATGCTGTTCGCCGCCGGCCACGCCAAAAACGACATTCCCTCCGTGCTCAACACTTATGCCGCGCATAACGACATCAGGATCGATTACGGCAAGGAACTTGGCATCGACCCCAAGATGATGCGGGCCGCCGCAGACCGCGTGCAGGCGGCGCTTGACGACGCGCCGGCAGGCATTCCCATGCATGAGACGCTGCTTGTCGTGGTCGGCCGCGGCGCTTCCGATCCCGATGCCAACTCCAATGTTTCAAAGGTGACGCGCCTCCTCTGGGAGGGCTTCGGTTTCGGCTGGGCGGAGACAGCCTATTCCGGCGTCACGTTCCCGCTCGTCGAGCCAGCGCTCGAACATGCAGCACGGCTCGGCTATCGCCGCATCATCGTGTTTCCCTATTTCCTGTTCACCGGCATTCTCGTGCAGCGGATTTACGATGCGACTGATAAAGTGGCCAAACGCCATCCCGAAATACAATTCATCAAGGCGGGCTATCTCAACGACCATCCCCAGGTGATCGCCACCTTCGAGGAGCGGCTGAGCCAAATCCTCACCGGCGATACCGCCATGAACTGCCAAATGTGCAAGTATCGCAGCCAGGTTCTGGGCTTCGAGGCAGAAGTAGGGGCGGTCCAGGAGAGCCATCACCATCATGTGGAGGGAAAAAACTCAGCGGCGCTCAGTATCGATGCTGCCATTGCCGCAACGGCGAGGGGACATCCCCATCATCACCACGGCCATGATCATCATCACGGCCACACCCATGCACCCTATCCGCACGCCGACCACCCTCTTGGCCCAAGGAGCATGCGCAAGTCTCCCGAAAGGAACGAGTGATGGCCAACCTAAGCCCGGCATCTCCCTCCCCCTTGTGGGGAGGGATTAAGGGTGGGGGTCGCTCTGGCCTCTCAAGGAATTACGGAGAGGATTCTGCCAGACCACCCGACCCCCACCCCTGCCCCTCCCCACAAGGGGGAGGGAGGTAGAAACCATGGACTATCTCCGCAATCCGAAGGCGATCTATTCCCGCTCTTTCGCCATCATCCGGGAGGAGACGGATTTCTCCGGGCTGCCGAAAGATAGCGAGGCGGTCGCAACGCGGATCATCCATGCCTGCGGCATGCCCGGGATCGCACGCGATCTGCGAATTTCAGCGGACTTCTGTACGGCTGCAAAAAACGTAACTGAGAATCGCCGCCCTATTCTCGTCGACACCGAGATGGTGCGTCATGGCATCATTGACAAAAACCAGCACGTGATCTGTACACTGAACGACGCGAAGGCCGGGGACACGACCCGCTCTGCTGCCGCGGTCGAATTGTGGCGGCCGCATCTCGAGGGCTCATTGGTGGTGATCGGCAATGCGCCTACCGCACTTTTTGCGCTGCTTGAGATGATCGATACAGGAGCGCCCCGCCCCGCCGCGATCGTTGGCTTTCCCGTGGGTTTCGTCGGAGCGGCGGAATCGAAAGACGAACTGCACCGCAATCCACGCGGCCTTCCCTACGCAACTCTCCTTGGCCGCAAGGGCGGCTCGGCCATGGCCGCGGCTGTTGTCAACGCGCTCACGCAAGATGAAGCATGAGCAAATGGCTCACCATCATCGGTATGGGGGAGGATGGCTATGAGGGGCTTTTCGCCCGGGCCCGGCTCAAGCTCGCCGAAGCCGAAGTGATCGTGGGTTCCTCGCGATTGCTAGCATTTCTTCCCGTCTCAAACGCCGAATGCCACGAATGGCCGCAGCCTTTCTCCGCCGTGGCCGAGCGTATCAAGCTGCTGCACGGCCAGCGCACCGTGATCCTGGCCACGGGCGATCCCATGAACTACGGTGTCGCGCGAAAGATTATGGAGTTCGTGCCCTTCTCCGAAATGGAAATCGTTCCGCATCTTTCAGCGTTCTCATTAGCAGCGGCGCGCCTCGGCTGGACCCTGCCCGATTGCGATACGCTGACGCTGCATGGCCGCGATGCCGCCAATATCGAGGCGTTCATCCAGCCCGATGCCCGCCTCATCGTGCTAACAGCGGATGCAACGACCATCCCTGAAGTTGTCCGCCGCCTAGTGTCGCGTGGATTTGGGGAAAGCCGCATCACAGTTCTCGAGAACATGGGCGGAGATCGTGAACACATCTCATCGTTCGAAGCCGATGCTTGCCTTTCGAAAAACTTCTCGGACCTCAATACGCTCGCCATTCATTGTGTCGCGTCCCCTGAGGCGAAAATTTATTCGCGTGTCCCAGGCCTCCCAGACGATGCCTTTCTCCACGACGGCCAGATCACCAAGCGTGAAGTGCGGGCGGCGACTCTCAGTGCTCTCGCGCCAGCGCCGGATCATTTGTTGTGGGACGTGGGCGCAGGCTGCGGTTCCGTCGCCATCGAATGGATGCGCTCGACGCGGGGGTGCGAGGCTATCGCCTTTGAATGCAATGCCGCGCGAGTAAAGATGATCGCCGACAACGCCGATCGGCTTGGAACGCCGCGCCTCAAGGTCATTGCCGGCGACGCTCCTGGCACCCTTGCCGGCCATCCTGCTCCCGATGCCGTGTTCATCGGCGGCGGGTTGGGCATTCCCGGTGTTTTCGAAACGTCATGGGAGCGCCTGAAGGCCCGCGGCAGAATGGTTGTGAATGTCGTCACCGTCGAAGGCGAATTACATCTCTACGATCTTCACGAGAAGCATGGCGGCGACCTGGTGCGGATCGAAGTTTCATATTTATCTCACATCGGCCCCCTGCGCGCGCTCAAGCCGCGGATGCCAGTTCTGCAATGGCGAGCGCGCAAGCCATGAGGGCGGGAACACTTTATGGCGTCGGCGTCGGCCCCGGCGATCCCGAGCTCATGACGGTGAAAGCCTGGCGGCTCATCTCCACGTGTCCGGTGATCGCCTATCTCGCCGCCAATGGCGGCGCCAGCACAGCCCGTGACATCGCCAAACCCTTTCTGCCCGAGGAAGCGATCGAGCTTGCCATTGACATGCCGATGCGGGTTGAACGCCAGCCCGGCGAAGAAGCCTACGATAAAGGTGCTGCCGCGATTGCCGGGCATCTCAAGGCCGGCAGAAATGTTGTCATGCTGTGCGAAGGCGATCCTTTTTTCTACGGCAGTTTCATCTATATCTTTGCCAGGCTGGCGCAACACTATGAAACCGTCGTGGTCCCGGGTGTCTCGTCAATTACGGCATCCGCAGCCGCCATCCGCCGTCCGCTCGCCGCGCGGGATGAAGTGTTGAAGGTGCTCCCTGCGACGCTTCCTTCAAACCGGCTGCGCGAAGAACTTGCAAGCGGCGAGTCCGCCGCCATCATCAAGGTTGGCCGTCATTTCGGCAAAGTGCGGGACGTGCTCGCAGCCTTGAGCCTCACGGCAAGTGCCGTGGTGATCGAGAAGGCGACGCGCGATGAGCAACGGATCGCCATGGTGCCCGATATCGTTGGCGACACGGTGCCCTATTTCACCACCATCCTTGTTCACTCTGGACATCGACCATGAAACCCGCAATTTTCATCCTCGGTGTTTCCGCGTTGCCGTTGGCTCAAAAGCTGAAGGCTTCTCTCGGCGGAAAAATTCACGGACCGAACTGCGTGGCTGGACACGACGTCGGTTTCGCCAAGGCGACACACCACCTGGCAAAGCTTTTCAAATCAGGAGAGCCCATCATCGGCCTCTGCGCCAGCGGCATTCTTATTCGCGCCGTTGGTCCCCATCTTTCGGACAAGCGCGAGGAACCACCTGTGGTCGCTGTCGCCGAGGATGGCTCCTCTGCCGTTCCCCTGCTCGGCGGTCACCACGGCGCCAACGAGCTTGCCCGGCAGATCGCGGAACTTTGCGGAGGCCATGCGGCCGTAACAACGGCAAGCGATGTGCGCTTCGGATCGGCCTTCGATGAGCCCCCGGAAGGTCACGTGCTCGCCAATCCGGAAGACATGAAATCCGCCACCGCCCTAAAACTTTCCGGCGGCGATGTGAGCATTGAGGTGACGGAACATGCCGCAGTGGGAAGCGCTACGCACCTTGTCTATTACCCACGTACCCTGGCCATAGGTGTGGGTTGCGAGCGGCACACGCCGCCAGCCGAAGCAATTTCGCTTGTCGAGAGTGCGCTCGCCAAAAATAATTTTGCGCCAAGTTCCATCGCCTGCATCGCTTCCATCGATGTGAAAGCCGACGAGACGGCAATTCATGCGGCGGCTCGCCACTTCAATGTGCCAGTCCGGTTCTTTACCGTCGAGGAATTGAACGCAGAGGTTCCCCGTCTCAAAAACCCTTCGGAAATCGTGGCCAAGGAAGTTGGAACGCCAAGCGTGGCGGAAGCCGCGGCGCTGGCCGCTGCCGGGCCGCACTCGGAACTCATAATCGAGAAGACGAAGGGCCAACGCGCCACCTGCGCCGTCGCTCGGTCGCCCTCGCCCATTCTCAGCCTTCGCGGCAAAGCGCGCGGCACTGTACACGTCGTTGGCATCGGGCCGGGAGCACCCGATTGGCGAAGCTCCGCTGCTGCCATGGCGCTGGAAGCCGCAACCGACTGGGTCGGCTACGGGCTCTATCTCGACCTCATCGCCGATCTGAAAGATGACCAACAAGAGCACCGGTTTCCCTTGGGCGGCGAGGAGGATCGGGTGCGCCACGCGATCAGCCTTGCGATGGAAGGCAGGCAGGTTGCGCTTGTCTGTTCGGGCGATGCCGGGATCTATGCCATGGCGGCGCTGGTCTATGAGATCGTCGATCTCGAACCATGCCGCATTGAAGTGAATGTCATACCCGGCATTTCCGCATTTCAGGCGGCGGCGGCCAAGGCTGGAGCCATGATCGGCCACGATTTCTGCTGCATCTCGCTGTCGGATTTGCTCACCCCTTGGGAAATAATCGAGCGGCGCGTGAAGGCGGCAGCGGAAGGCGATTTCGTGATCGCTTTCTACAACCCGCGCTCCCTCAAGCGCCGGGATCAATTGGAGCGCGCCTTCGCCATTTTGGCCAAGCACCGGCCAGCCGAGACGCCGGTTGTCATCGCTTCGAGTTTGGGCCGTCCTGAAGAGAAGCTAAAAATTATTCCCTTCTCCATTTTCGATCCAGGCGAGGTCGACATGCTTACACTGGTCATGGTCGGCTCCTCGCAATCAAGATCCTTCAAGCGCGGCGACGGCGTGACCTATGCCTACACACCACGCGGTTATGCGAGGAAAAGGGAGGCCGCGGAATGACGGTGCATTTCATCGGCGCCGGCCCCGGTGCCGCCGACCTCATCACCGTGCGCGGCTTGAAGCTCATTCAATCCTGCCCGGTCTGTCTGTATGCCGGTTCCCTCGTGCCGGAAGAGATCGTCAAAGCCGCTCCGCAGGGCGCGCGCGTTGTCGACACGGCGCCATTACATCTCGACGAAATCATCGCGGAGGTCGAAGCCGCCCATGCCAAGGGTCATGATGTCGCCCGCGTGCATTCAGGCGATCCCTCCCTGTATGGAGCAATCGCCGAACAGATGCGACGGCTCGACCGCCTCGGCATTCCCTATGACGTGACGCCAGGCGTTCCCGCCTTTGCCGCCGCCGCCGCCGTTCTCAACACTGAATTCACTCTCCCGGAAGTCGCTCAGACGGTGATCCTCACCCGCACTTCGATGCAGGCCTCGCCCATGCCCCCCGGCGAAGCATTGGAAGAGTTGGGCCGCTCCCATGCGACACTCGCCATCCATCTCTCCATACGCAATTTGGGCCATATCGAGCGCGCGCTCACGCCGCATTATGGGGCCGATTGCCCGGTGGTGGTCGTCTACCGCGTCACATGGCCCGATCAATTGATCCTTCGCGGCACCCTGTCGACCATTGCGAAAAAAGTCCGCGCCGCGAAGCTCACGCGCACCGCATTGATCCTCGTGGGTCCGGTCCTCGATGCCCATGGTTTCCGCGACAGCGCGCTCTACGATGCAAGCCATGAACACGTGCTACGCAATCGGAAGACCGTGAAAGCCTAGTCCCGATCAATGCGGCATGTGTAGCAGTTGTTCAGCGCCGAGCGCACATGCACATAGGCAACGTCGCTCCGTTCGAGGATCGCAGCCGCAGATGAAGAAAGCTCCGGTGACGTCACGATCTTACCGGTGCCATAGACGATGCGGTCATCGCGCCCGTAGCCCTTGATCAAATGTGCGGCACGCTTCATCAGCATGGGCGGCGTCTCATGCTGACCCTGGCTTCGCTCGCAAGGGTCGGCGTGAAGAAAAATGGGTCCTGTCTCCGCATAGGGCTGGAGTTCGGGAAAAGGGCGATAGGCGAGAATGAGATACGCCTCGCCCTCGGCAACATCACGCAAGCAATGGCGGCAAGGAACGCCGCTGCCACTGGATATGTGCCGTTCCGGCTCTTGGCCATGGGCATCGGCGGCGCCCGCTTGAAAGCTCCGCGCTTCAGAAGTCGGCATTGCGTTGTATTTGATGCTGGTCATCGCCCCTCATCTCATGTGAGCAGGCCTGATCGCTATCCGTTTCCGCACCTTCAATTGAAAAGGTCGTGCTGGTTGCCGATATGATCGCCCGAGACCAAAACTCCCTCATGGGCCAACAGCCATTTCTTGCGCGGCAGGCCGCCGCCATAACCAGTGAGCGAGCCATCGGCCCCGATCACGCGGTGACAAGGCACCACGATGGATACGGGATTGCGGCCATTCGCCAATCCAACGGCGCGCGAGGCCGTGGGATCACCCAACCGTTTCGCGATATCGCCGTAGGAAACCGTGACGCCACATGGGATGAGTTTCAGTTCCTCCCACACACGCCGCTGAAACTCCGTGCCGCCGCCATCTGTTGGAATATTTTGAATGGCCTCAAAGTCGCCGTCGAAATAGGCGCGGATGCGGTCGGAGAAACCGTATGGATTGCCGGCAGGGAATTGGTCGGAGGTTCCAAACCTGATCCGCAAATCGCGCGCCACACGTTCCGGCTTGTCATCGAATTCAAGCCCGATCAACACGCCATCCCTGGCCAGGAGCAACAGCGGCCCCAGCGGCGTTTCGATCCGGTCCGCGAGAACGGAGATCATGGCCGATTTGGCACCCAAAAAGATGACCGGGTCAAGCCCAGTCATCAAAATTCCCTTCAAGAGAATCGCAAGGAACCGGGCGAAATTTTCTCGATGAGCAACTTAAATCGCAAGCTAGCATAGTAGCCAAGTCCCCCTGCTAACGAAGCAAGATCAGGTGCGTCGGGATCGTTGTCTGCCCACTGACCTGCCCATTTGCTGAACCCACCTTGGATCGGAGGTGCCTGCAATGCCCAGAGGGATGCGATTTCCCGGCAAATTTTCTCATTGTGCTTTCGTTTAAGGATGTAGTTTTCCGGCTCGCCGCCTGTCGGTAAAACTTCAGGTTCATCTCTTGATCGGTCCCACGATTGCCAACCTACTTTCACGGCTTTGGTTATCTTTATAGGGGCAAATTCAATTCCATTAAATTTCTCTCTCGCGATGGCTTCCTTAATCTGGTCTGTTACATAAAGAAGCCCTAGA
>JBGTJO010000111.1:0-11567 GCA_041745135.1 Aestuariivirga sp.
AAGCATCCCGATGTGCCGGTGATCATCATTTCGGGCCACGGCAACATCGAAACCGCCGTCGCCGCCATCAAGCGCGGCGCTTATGAATATGTGGAGAAGCCTTTCAAATCCGACCGGCTGCTGCTCGTTGTGGGCCGGGCGCTGGAGACGACACGCCTCAAGCGCGAGAACGAGTCGCTGAAGGGCAGGGCGGGTGCCGAGCTGTTGGGCAGCTCCTCCGCCATGCGGCAATTACGCCAACTGCTCAAGAAGGTGGCGCCGGGCAACAGCCGCGTGCTGATCAGCGGCCCCATGGGCTCCGGCAAGGAGCTGGCGGCGAGAATGCTGCATGGGCTCTCATCGCGGACCGCAGGCCCGTTCGTGACCTTGAGTGCGGCAACGATGGCCCCTGAGCGCATGGAAGAAGAGCTCTTCGGCGTCGAGGACGCGAGCGGCACGGCCAAGCGCGTGGGCGCGCTCGAGGAGGCTCATGGCGGCACGCTTTACATTGACGAACTGGCCGACATGCCGCTCGAGACGCAGGGCAAGGTGTTGCGTGTCTTGGTCGATCAGACCTTCCAGCGCGTGGGCGGCGCCAAGAAAGTCAAGGTCGATGTACGCGTGGTGTCCTCCAGCAGCCGCGATCTACCCGCCCTCATTGCCGACGGACGCTTCCGCGAAGATCTGTTTCACCGCTTGGGCGTGGTACCCGTGCACGTGCCTAGCCTCGCGGAGCGCCGCGACGATATCCCGGAACTCGTCACTCATTTCGCCAAGAGCTATTCCTTGGGCGCGGGCCAGCCGCTGCGCCGCTTCGCCGACGATGTCATCACCATGCTGCAAACCCGCGATTGGACGGGAAACGTCCGCGAGTTGAAGAACAATGTGGAGCGCATCATGATCCTGGCCGGTGGCGGCCCGGCCGATGAGATCACCGCGGCCTCCCTGCCGGTCGATGGCGCAGCTCCCAGCGCCAACAACGCCACCGCGGGCTTCGACAACCTGCTGTTGATGCCGCTCCGCGATGCCAGGGAAGCCTTCGAGCGCGATTACATCACCTCGCAGCTGTTGCGCTTCGGCGGCAACATTTCCCGCACTTCCGGCTTCATCGGCATGGAACGCTCCGCCCTGCACCGGAAGATAAAAATCCTCGGGCTAGCCGGCCGCAGTAATGGCGAGGGCAGCCCGGAATAGCCATGAGGGCCCTTCGCGCCGCATCCGCAATTTTGCAAGTTACGGAACTGTGTTAACGTCTCCCCGTTACCCAACGAATGGCCCATAAAGATAAGAGACGAGGCAATGGCCCAAGAAAAACAGCAGAACCTGCAGGACACCTTCCTCAATCACGTACGCAAGCAGAAAGTCCCCGTCACCGTTTTCCTGGTGAACGGCGTCAAATTGCAGGGCGTCATCACCTGGTTCGATAATTTCTGTGTGCTGCTGCGCCGGGATGGCATGTCGCAGCTTGTCTACAAACACGCCATTTCAACCATCATGCCGGGCGGCCCCATCAGCCTCTTCGATGAGGAGACGGCGGCCACGTGAACGCGCCCACGCGCGCCATCGTCCTGCATGTGGAGCGCAAGCATCGCCGCGCCGCAGCCACGGATCGGGACGCGGATTCTCGCCTTGCCGAAGCCATAGGGCTCGCCCGCGCCATCGATCTTGAAATCGCAGCGAGCCTGATCGCCCCGCTGGTCGCCGCCAAGCCCGCAACGCTCCTGGGCTCCGGCAAGGTCGCGGAAATCGCACGGAAAGTGGAAGAGGAGGGGGCAGGGCTTGTTGTCGTCAACGCGCAGCTTTCGCCCATCCAGCAGCGCAACCTTGAAAAGGCCTGGAGCACCAAGGTGCTCGACCGCACCGGCCTCATTCTCGAAATCTTTGGCCGCCGCGCCGCCACGCGCGAAGGCACGCTGCAAGTGGAGCTGGCTCATCTGCAATATCAAAAGAGCCGCCTCGTCCGCAGCTGGACCCATCTTGAACGCCAGCGCGGCGGCTTCGGCTTCCTCGGCGGCCCCGGCGAAAGCCAGCTGGAAGCGGACCGCCGCCTCATCGAGGAGCGCATCACCAAGATCGAAAAGCAGCTCGCCTCGGTGGTTCGAACCCGCGCCTTGCACCGCAAGGGCAGGGCGCGCGTACCCTATCCCGTCGTCGCTTTCGTGGGCTACACCAATGCCGGCAAATCGACCCTGTTCAACCGCTTGAGCGGCGCTGCCGTGCTGGCCAAGGATCTACTCTTTGCCACGCTCGATCCCACCATGCGGGAAATCGTCCTGCCCCGCGGCCGCAGGATCATCCTCTCGGATACGGTCGGTTTCATCTCGGACTTGCCGACGTCCCTCATCGCCGCGTTCAGGGCAACGCTTGAGGAGGTGCTGGAAGCCGAACTGATCCTCCATGTGCGCGACGTAAGCCACGCGGAAACCGAAGCGCAGGCGGCGGATGTCAACCGCGTGCTCGACGAACTCGGCATCGACGAGGTGCGGCGCGGCCAGATCATCGAAGTATGGAACAAGCTCGATCTGCTGGAACCTGCAGCGCGCACAGCCCGCGAGGCCCAGGCCAACCGCAAGCAAAACGCCGTCCTTATCTCCGCCGTCACGGGAGAGGGCGTGGACCGCTTGCTGCATGCCATCGATGAGAGATTGGACGCCGGAGATATCGCCTACGAAATTTTCCTCGATGCCTCCGATGGCGAAGGCCAAGCCTGGCTCCATGATCGCGGCGAAGTGACGGAAACTGAGCTCTTCCCCGACGGCCGCGTGAAGCTCGTCGTGAAACTCTCGCCCGACAGGGCCGGCCAAGCCGCCGCCCGCTTCGGCCGCATGATGCGGCTTCCGGGTAAAGATCACAAAGCGGCAGCGGAGTAGGGTATCAAAATATAAACACTGTCATTGCCGGGCTGATCCCAAGCGCTGAGCATTCCTCTTTTTTCTCGTCACCCCAGCGAAAGCGAAAGCTGGGGTCCAGCTTGTTTTCAAACGTTCAATCGACGAAACATTTGAAAGCGGGATTCCAGCTTTCGCTGGAATGACGGAAAAAGTGAGGGAGACTCGATGGGTCGCCGGAATAAATCCGGCGATGACAAATTGAAAGCTACTTCCCCAATCTCTTCGCCTCATCCCACAACCCATCCATCTCCGCTAAATCAGAATCCTCCGGCCGCTTTCCCCGCTCCTCCAACCTCGCCTCTATATGGGCAAAGCGCCGCTCGAACTTGCCGTTGGCGGCGCGCAACGCCGCCTCCGGATCGATCGCCAGGTGCCGCGCCACATTCGCTAGAGCAAAAAGCAGATCGCCATATTCCTCCGCCTTCGCGTCTTCGGGCGCGGCGCGCAATTCCGCCATTTCCTCCGCGATCTTGTCATAGACATTTTCAACCGACGGCCAGTCGAAACCCACCCGCGCAGCCTTGTCCTGAAGCTTCACCGCCCGCGTCAACCCGGGAAGCGCCACCGGCACCGTGGACAGCAAGCCGGCCTTCGTGTCAGGCTCCCGTTCCCGGGCCTTCATGTCCTCCCAGAAACCCTTGGCGAGCTTTGCCGACCGCGCCGCCTCGTCGCCAAACACATGTGGATGCCGCCGCAGCAGCTTCCGGCAAATCGCCTCCACCACATCGTCGAAACCGAAGGAGCCATCTTCCTCCGCGATCCGCGCATGATAAACCACTTGCAGCAACAGATCGCCCAGCTCCTCGCAAAGCTCCGCCCGCGAATCCTTGGCAATGGCATCCGCCACCTCATAGGCCTCCTCGATCGTATAAGGCGCTATTGTCTCGAAGCTCTGCTCAAGGTCCCACGGACAGCCGGTCACCGGCGTTCGCAACGCTTCCATGATCGCCCGCAATGTCTCAATGCGTCGCGGGTCCATATCGGGGGGAGACGCCATGGTGGAGGTGCTAGCGGATTCAGACGAAAGCCGCCACGGCACCATGCTAATTCGCATAATATATATTATGGAATATTTTTAGATCTCCACTTCCATGCCATCCCACGCCGGTTCCACATGTGGCGGAAGTTCGCGGCGGAGCGCGTTGAAATCCATGTCGATATGCATGTTGGTGATGATGGCGCGGGCGGGCTTCAGGCGGGCGATCCAGTCCAAGGTCTCAGGCAGGCTCAAATGACTCGGGTGTGGCGTGCGCTTCAGTGCATCGACGATCCATAGGTCGAGCCCTTCAAGCGCTGCGAGGCTCGCCTCGGGCACACCGTTCAGGTCGGGCGTGTAGGCCGTTCCGCCGATCCTGAATCCCAGCGCTGCAATGGTGCCGTGGTGCACCGTGAAAGGCAGCGCCGCGATGTCACCCCCTGCTCCGGTGATGTTAACCATCTCACCTGGGGTGAGACGGTGGAGATCGAGAATGGGCGGATAGTCGCTGCCGGGCGCTGCGTAGAAGCAATAGGCGAAGCGGCTCGTCAGCATTTGTCCCGTGGGCTCGTCCGCCCACACCTGCACTTTCGCCCGTTGGTTCAGAAAGAACGCGCGAAGCTCATCGATGCCGTGGGTGTGGTCAGCATGCTCATGCGTATAGAGCACGCCGTCGATCTCGCGCACATTCGCCGCCAGCATCTGGTCGCGCATGTCGGGCGAAGTATCGATCAGCACCCGCGTCGTGCCTCTCTCGCCGGTCTTCGTCACCAGCACCGAACAGCGCCTCCGCCGGTTCTTCGGGTTGGAGGAATCGCACTTGCCCCAGTCGCCGCCGATGCGCGGCACGCCGCCCGATGAGCCGCAACCCAGTATGGTGAGCTTCGTGGTCATGCAAACCGCGCGGGTCGCGGCACCTTTGAGAACAGCCGGAAGAAATTGTCGTTCGTCGCGCGCGCCATCGCCTCCGGCGAAACGCCCTTGACGCCGGCAAGCGCCTCAAGCGTCTTCACCACAAAGGCGGGCTCATTGGTCTTGCCGCGAAACGGTACCGGCGCCAGGTAAGGCGCATCGGTTTCCACCAGCAGCCGGTCAAGCGGAACCTCCGCCGCCACCCCCCGTAACTCCGCAGCGTTCTTGTAGGTAAGTATCCCGGAGAACGACACATAAGCACCAATCGCCAAACCAGCCCGCGCCAAACCGCTGCTCGATGTGAAACAGTGCAAAAGCGGTTTGAACGCGCCCTTCTGCATTTCTTCTTCAAGGATCGCCGCCGTGTCGGCTTCCGCCTCCCGGCTATGGATCACCAGGGGCAGGCCCGTCTCGCGCGCGGCTGCGATATGCAATCGAAAGCCCTGCGCCTGTGCCGCGCGGGGGCTGTAATCATAGTGATAATCAAGCCCCGCCTCGCCGATACCCGCCACCTTTGGATGCTTTGCAAGCTCCACCAATTCCGCAACCCTCACATCAAGTTCTTCATGCGCGTTGTGAGGATGGGTGCCTATCGTGCAGTAAACATTTCCGTTTTCTTCCGCGATCCGAAGCACCCGGTCGAACTTGCGCACCCGCGTCGAGATCGAGATCATGAGGCCAACGCCCGCTTGTTCCGCAGCGTCGAGCACCTCCGGCAACCGTTCGGCGAGCCCCTCATAGTCAAGGTGGCAATGGCTATCGACGATGAGCATCAGGCTTCGGCGATTTCCGCTTCTTCCACATAGCGCGGAAAGATCGGCGAGGGCGCCGGCAGCGGAGTTTCAGCCGTCAGCCGGTTCCCGAGATCGGCGAAGGAACGTTTGTCCGCCGGGACTGCCAGCGCATCCAGCATTCGCGCGGCCGCACCCGGCATATAGGGCTGCACCAGAATGCCAATCATCCGCAGCACCTCCGCCGTCACATGGAGAACCGTCCCCATGCGGGCGGGATCGGTCTTCTTGAGCGCCCAGGGCTCCTGTCCCGCGAAATAGCGATTGGCATCCGCCACCACTTTCCAGATGGCATCGAGTGCCCGGTTGATCGCCTGCACCTCATGCTGGGCGCGCACCTCCGCCAGCAACGCATCCGCCGCGGCGACGATCTCCTCGTCCGCCGCCGTCAATGCGCCCTTTGCAGGAACTTTGCCTCCGCAATTCTTGGCGATCATGGAGAGCGAGCGCTGAGCCAGATTGCCAAGGTCATTAGCGAGATCGGCATTGATGCGCGCCACGATCGCCTCGTGGCTATAATTGCCATCTTGGCCGAACGGCACTTCACGCAGGAAAAAGTAGCGCAATTGGTCTACGCCATATTCGCGCACCAAATCTGCGGGAGCGACCACATTGCCCACCGATTTCGACATCTTCTCGCCGCGGCTGAACAAAAATCCGTGCACCACGATCTGCTTCGGCACCGGCAATTTCGCCGACATGAGGAAAGCCGGCCAATAGATGGCGTGAAACCGCGTAATGTCCTTGCCGATCACATGGGCGTCGGCCGGCCAGAAACCGGCGCGGGGCGCTGTCGCATCGGGAAAACCGGTGGCGGTGATATAATTGGTCAGCGCGTCGACCCAGACATACATCACATGGCGCGGATTGCCCGGCACCGGCACGCCCCAATCAAACGTCGTGCGGCTGATCGACAGGTCGTTGAGCCCGCGCTTCACGAAGGCCACGATCTCGTTGCGGTAATTCTCCGGTGTCACGAAGCGCGGATGCTTCTCGAAATGAGCGAGCAACGGCTTCGCATAGGCCGAAAGCCTGAAGAAATAGCTTTCCTCCTCAACCCATTCGACCGGCGTTCCGGTTTTCGTGGAAAACCGGCGCCCCTCGCGTTCCTCGGTTTCGTCCGCGTCGTAATAGGCTTCGTCGCGCACCGAATACCAGCCGGAATAGTTCGACAGATAGATGTCGCCATTGGCCTCCATGCGCCGCCAAATCTCCTGCACGGAGAGCCTGTGCCGCTCGGATGTGGTGCGTACGATGTCATCGGCGCGTGCGGCCAGAAGTTCTCCCATTTCCTCGAATTGCGCTGCCGTCCGGTCAGCAAGCTGCTTGGGCGTCAGGCCTTCGCGCACCGCCGTCTGCTGCATTTTTTGTCCGTGCTCGTCCATGCCGGTGGCGAACAGCACATCATAGCCATCAAGCCGCTTGAAGCGCGCCAGCACATCGGTTGCGATCCGCTCATAAGCATGCCCGATATGCGGCGCCCCATTGGCATAGGGGATGGCGGTGGTGATGAAGAACTTTTCTTTTGGCATTGAACTTGTTTTCCGCTCTCTCCATCGCCCCCTCCTCCCTCATTTCGTCATCCCGGCAAAAGCCAGGACCCACCTCTAACAAGGTACGGACTCCCACAGAATCTTAACGCAGGCACAATGGATCCCGGCTTTCGCCGGGATGACGAAAAATGGACGGTCCCGTTACGCCGGCTTCCCCAAAACTTCCCCCAGTCTGAGCAGCGCATCGACGGCCGTCTGGCGGCGGTCGAGGTTTACGTCATCGGTTTGGCGAAGGGAATAGACGATGTCGTCATGGGCTTTGGCGAGAGCCGTTCCACCGCCCGCCAGCCCCTCGGTCCGGGCCTTCTCGGCAATCCAGCCCACCAGCAATTCAGAGAATATCTGATAATCCTCGGCGGTCTCCCTCCCGGCAAAATGTGCGCCGATTTCGATGCATCGCGCCTGCGATAATTGCGGCTTGGCTGCAAATTTAGCAAAAGCAGCGGCCCCTTTCGACCCCACAAGATCGAGCGCGCGGCCGGGACTGCCGCGCGAAAGTTCAGCCGCTTGCCGCAACGCATCCGCGCCGGTCTTCACCGTAGGCGGCAGCTCACGCAGAACCCCTAACGTGTCCTCGAGCGAAAGCGGCTGCAGATCAAGCCGGGTGCACCTCGAGCGGATGGTCCGCAGCAACCCGCCAGGCCTGTGGCTCACCAGCAGGAACACCGAACGCGGCGGCGGCTCCTCGATGATTTTCAACAAGGCATTGGCGGACTCGCCATTGAGGTCATCGGCGCTGTCGACGATCGCCACCCGCCAGCCACCCTCCCCCGCAGTGCGCGAAAAGAAATCGGCAGCCGCCCGCGCATCATCCACCGCGATCTCACGCTTCAGGCGCTTGTTCTTCGGATCAAAGGCGCGTTCGATCACGAGAAGATCGGGATGCGAGCGCGCCGCGATACGGCGCGCCTTAGGGCTTTCTGGATCCACATGGAGAGTTACGTCAGCTCCCGGTCCGGCTGCCGTCAGCAGAAAGCGCGCAAACCGATAGGCCAGCGTCGCCTTGCCAATGCCGCGAGGGCCCGACAGCAGCCAGGCGTGATGGAGCTTGCCCGACTGAAGCCCACGAAGAAGCCTCTCCTCGGCAGCGCCATGGCCATAAAGAGCGAACCTCCGCCGCGGATGCCATGGGGTTTCACGCGGGTCGACCGCCTCTTCAGCCATTGCCCAGAGCCTCGCTGGCCAGCGCCCACACTTGCGCTGAAACAGTCTCCACCTCGGCACCCGCATCGATCACGCGGCAGCGCTTCGGATCGGCGTGGGCGATTGCGAGAAATCCCTCGCGCACCCGTTGGTGAAATTCAGCGCCCTTGCGCTCGTAGCGGTCCTCGGCTGCGGCGCCGGTGCGGGCATGCGCACGTGCCAAGCCCGCCTTTGGATCGAGATCGAAGATGATCGTGAGGTCCGGCCGCGTGGCGCCGACAATGGTTTCCTCCAGCACATCGATGAAGGCGATGGGACAAGCACCCGCATAGCCCTGATAGACCCTGGTTGAATCCATGAAGCGGTCGCACAGCACAAGCGCGCTCCGTTCCAGCGCCGGCCGGATCGCCAGCGCGAGATGCGATTCCCGCGCCGCATAATTGAGCAGCGCCTCCGCCGTAGCGCTCCAGCGGCTTGCCTCGCCCGAAACGAGAAGGGCCCTCACCGCCTCCGCCTCCGGCGTGCCACCAGGTTCGCGCGTCACCAGAAGTTCGCGGGTGCGCGTTTTGAGCCGCTCCGCCAGCCGCCTGATATGGGTTGATTTCCCTGTTCCCTCGCCGCCTTCGAAGGTAATAAAGAGGCCCGGCACCTCAGCCGCCGAACGTCATGATCATCACGCTGTCGAGCGCCTTGCTCCACATGGAGGGGACGGCCTCGACATTGCCAGCGGTTTCGACCGGCAAGGACGCCACCGGCGCGCCATCAACGAGGAAGCGTATCTCTCCCACCTTCGTCCCGGCCGTGACGGGAGCCAAAAGTGGACCCGTGTAAAACAGCTTGACCTCGACCGACTGCTGCTCGCGCGCTGAGAGTGAAATCTGAAAAGCATCCGAAGTCACGAGATCGACCGAACGCTCCGTCCCGCCCCAAACCGTGGCTTTCCCTACCCGCTCGTGCCGGCCATAGACATCGATGGAAAGGAACTGCCCAAAGCCCCAGTCCAACAGTCTCTGGGCCTCCTGCTTCCGCTCCTTCAAGCTGGTGAGACCGGCGATCACCATGATGAGGCGCCGGTTGCCGCGCATGGCCGATCCCACGAGGCCGTAGCCCGCCTCCTTCGTATAACCCGTCTTCATGCCGTCGGCGCCAGGATAGTCTTTCAGCAGCGGGTTGCGGTTTTTCTGGGTGATGTTGTTCCAGGTGAATTCCGGCTGGCTGTAATATTTATAATATTCCGGGAAATTCAGCGTGATGTAGCGGGCAAGCGTTGCAAGCTCGCGGACACTCATGCGATGCTCGGGATCGGGCAGGCCCGTGGCGTTGCGAAACTCCGCCGTGGCAAGGCCCAGCGTCCGCGCCTTGGCCGTCATCTTCTGGGCGAAGGCCGCCTCGCTGCCCGCCATCCCCTCGGCGATGGCGATCGAAGCGTCATTCGCCGACTGGACGATCACACCCTGGAGCAGGTCCGAAAGCTTAACCCTGGAATTGGGCTCGGCATACATGGTCGAGCCGCCCGACGCCGAGCCGCCGCGCCTCCAGGCATCCTCGCTGACCTCGAACTCCTGATCGAGTGTCTGCGAGCCGTCTTTCAACGCCTCGAAGACCATGATGACGGTCATCAACTTGCTCATGCTGGCGGGGGGCACTGGCGCATCGGCGTTCTTTTCGAACAGTACGAGCCCGCTCCGGCCATCGATCAGAATAGCTTGCTCCGCCGTCGTCTGAAACGGCGCATCCTGCGCAAGACTGGCCTGCGCCAAGGCCAGAAAAACCGCCACCGCCAAGGCGAGGCTTAAGAAAAACCGCTGATTCATGTGAAGCTGCTCCAGCCCGCGAAAGTAAGGGCCTTCGCCGCAAAAAGCAACGCGGGGGTTCACCGCTTTCTGTCATCCCCGGGCTTGTCCCGGGGACCCATTTCTCAGTTCGCGTTGTCCAACCGTGAGCGTAGGAATGGGTCGCCGGAATAAATCCGGCGATGACAAATTTTGGAGATTACAACGCAGCGTGGATTGCTTGCGCCACGATTACCCGCGCGTCCCGGTGGCCGAGGAAGATTGCATGCTCGAGCGCCGTGTCCGCATCCGGGCGGTCAGCGATGGGGCCGAGCCTGACCCGGTACAAGGTCCCCTGCCCGCCGGTGAGTTCGGCGACCTGCACGGGCCATGAGGAGGCGAGTTGATTGCGCGCCTTTTCGGCGTTGCCGGGATCGGCGAATGAACCGACCTGCACATAATAGGCCTCATCGGTGTCAAAATCCGGCGCAGGCTTCTCCTGCGGCGGCCGGTAGGCGACAACCGTCTCTGTCTCCACAGCCTCAGGCTCGGTGGCAGCTACTTGCACTTCGGGGCGCTCGCCGTTTGCCGCTGCGATCATTCGGCGGAGCGGCGTTCCGCGCTGCAATTCTTCATTCATCGCGGCCAGATGATTGCCCTTATCATTAAGCGGCGCCGGGCCGATGAGCTGGACGCGAACCGGCGCCATCCCCTGCCCCTTGAAGCCCAGCGCCACGGCGGCGCGCTTCGACATATCGATCATGCGCGTCCCTACGAACGGGCCCCGGTCATTGACCCGCACCACGACTTCGCGGCCGTTCTCGGTGTTGGTGACTTTTACATAGCTGGGCAGCGGCAAGGTTGGATGGGCCGCCGTGAGCCGGTTCATGTCGAACCACTCGCCATTCGATGTCATGCGGCGGTTAAAAGCCTCGCCATACCAGGAGGCCGTGCCTTTCTTGTCGTAGTTCGGCTCCACCCTGGGCGTGAACCAGCGGCCTGCCACCTCATAGGCCTTGCCCACGTGATAGCGCCCGCCCCCATGGGGGACGGGACCCGTCCCCGGATAAAGCGGGCTCCCCTTGCCCGCGAACGGATCGCGAGAGGCATGCTGGCTTTTGTGCGAGGAACAGCTCGCCAGAACGAGCCCGACTGCGATCAGAACCGGAAAAACTGAAAGGTGCCGCATCCGCCTGCTCCACCTGATGTGATCAAAAATCCCCACGCGCAGTATTCGCGTCGGAAGCCTTAAGATAGGGTTGGAAGACGTGGTTAACAGGGGGTAAGCGGGCCACTACCTGGTCGCCGCCGCAGCCGATACCCGCCGGATATTTTCCGCCGCGGTCTTGTTGCCGGCCGCCTCCGCCTTGCGATAATAGTCGAGCGCCTTGGCTGGGTCTTTCGTGACGCCCCAGCCCATCTCATACATGCCGCCAAGATTGTTGAGTCCCCAGTGGTCGCCCTGGGCGGCAGCGCTCTCGAACAGCTTAAAGGCTTCGCCCAGATCACGGCTAACGCCCCTGCCGTTCAGATACATGATGCCGAGATTG
>JBGTJO010000112.1:0-34711 GCA_041745135.1 Aestuariivirga sp.
GGCCGCTCAAGGTTTCCAGTTCACCGACGATCTGCCGGTCCGCTTCTTTGATGCTTGCCATGGTTGTCCCTACAGATTGGCCCCATTATAGTTCAGCCACGATGGCCTAAAAGAGGCGGTATGATTTCGACTCAATTTGAGCATCCATGATGGCGGCTGACCACAGGGATGCAAGCAATCCGTTGCAAGGGCTGAAGGAAGCCGCGAAGGCCGGCAAGGGCCTGCCGCCGGTGCATCTGTGGAACCCGCCGTTTTGCGGGGATATCGACATGCGGATCGCCCGGGACGGGACGTGGTTTTACATGAATTCGCCGATCGGGCGGAAACCGCTGATGAAGCTGTTTGCTTCCGTGCTGCGCCATGATGAGGACGGCAAATACTATCTGGTCACGCCCGTCGAAAAATGCGGCATCGCGGTCGAGGATGCGCCCTTCATGGCGATCCGCATGAGTGTCATGGGATATGGACGGAACCAGGCGATCCGGTTTGAAACAAACACCGACGACGAGGTGACGGTGGATGGGGCGCATCCCTTGCGTTTCGAGACGGAGGAAGGGACGGACGGGCTCAAACCCTATGTGCTGGTGCGGGCAAGGCTTGAGGCGCTGGTGTCGCGGGCGCTGTTTTACGATCTGGTGGCGCGTGGAACGGTGGAAGAGGGCTGGTTCGGCGTGTGGTCTTCAGGCCGCTTCTTTCCCATGCAGAAGGCCAACGAGATCGGCGTTGAGAGTTGATGTTCCGTTTCGACGAAGCGGAATTCCGCGAACTGGCGGCGGCGCATCTGCATCGGGAGCCGGTCGCCGCGGCGCGCTTCAGCGATGACGATCTCAATCCGGAAGCGCGCATCATCGCGGAGGGCGTTACGCCAATTCCCGCCGCCGTGCTGGTTCCGGTGATTGCGGGCGAGGACTGGCTTTCGATGTTGCTCACCCAGCGCACGGCGCACCTCGCGCGGCACGGCGGGCAGGTGGCGTTTCCGGGCGGGCGCATCGAGGATGGCGATCAAGGGCCCGTGGCGGCGGCATTGCGCGAAACCGAAGAAGAAACGGGGATCGCGCAAGAGTTCATCGAGCCCTTGGGTTTTCTCGATACGTATCTTACGAGTTCGTCCTATCGGGTGACTCCGGTGGTAGGCCTCGTACGGCGGGGCTATTCGCTGGCGCTCGATGCAAATGAAGTGACGGATGTCTTCGAGGTGCCTCTCGCCTTCCTCATGAATCCGGATCATCATCGCAGGGGTTCGAGGGCGTGGCAGGGCGCTACACGGTTCTTTCATGAGATGCCCTATGGCGAGCGGTATATCTGGGGGGCGACGGCTGGCATGATCCGCAATCTTTATACTCTCCTTTACGCAGCTGCATGATCCAACTTCCCTCATTGGCGCGGGCGCGATGGCTGCGCGAGCCTGGCTTGCAGCAGATTTTCGCCGCGGTCGCGGCGGCCGGCGGTGAAGCGCGGGTGGCGGGGGGAGCCGTTCGCAACGCGCTGTTCAAGGTGCCGGTGGCCGATGTCGATCTGGCGGTGACGCTGCCGCCGGAGAAGGTGATGGAAGTATGCCGGGCGGCGGGGATGGGCGTTCATCCCACCGGGATTGCACATGGCACTGTTACGGTGGTGGCGCAGCATCGTCCCTATGAGGTGACGACACTCCGGCACGATGTCGAGACCGATGGCCGGCGCGCGCGCGTTGCCTTTCACGACGACTGGCAGCGCGATGCGGCGCGGCGCGACTTTACCATGAATGCGCTTTATTGCAACGAGCGCGGGGAAATTTATGATTTCACCGGCGGCTACAACGACATTCTGAGAAACAGGATCGTGTTTGTGGGGACGCCATCCCGGCGGATCGAAGAAGATTATCTGCGCATCCTGCGCTTTTTCCGGTTTCACGCGCAGTTCGGCAAAGGCTCTCCCGACCGGGCCGGACTCGCCGCGTGCAAGCGGTATGCGAGGAGACTGAACAGCCTTTCGGCTGAGCGCATCCGCCAGGAATTGATGAAGCTGATCGTGGCGCCCGGCGCGGTCGCAACGCTGAAGCTCATGGCGCGGGAGGGCATCCTCAAGCATATCATTCCGTTTACGGAGCAATGGCGGGTGCTGGGACGGTTGCCGTGCGATCCCATTTTGCGTCTCGCCGTGTTGGCGTCAGAACCTGCCGCGCTTAAGGAGAAACTGCGCCTATCCAACCAGGAAGCGGCGCGCATTGAAGCCGTTGCGACGCCCAGACTGCTCTTTCCCGCTATTACCCTTCGGGGGCAACGTATGTTGCTCTACCGTATGGGCGCCGAGGTCTGGCGCGATGCGGTGAATGTGGCGTGGGCATGGTCGCGAGCGCCGGTGGACGATGCAAAGTGGAGACGGATGCTGCATTTGCCGGATCGCTGGCCCATACCCATCCTTCCGATCAACGGTCGTGACTTGGTTGCGGCCGGGTTTAAGGCGGGACCGGAACTTGGTGATACGCTGCGGCAACTCGAAGACTGGTGGATATCATCAGATTTTAAAGCTGACAAAAACAGACTGCTGAAACTCATTCAATAGAGGAAAGCCATGGTTGATATTCTGGTGCTGAAGACGACGGGCAAGGGCTCGCCCAAGGTTGAAGCGGGCGCTGCCGATGCGTCGAAGCTTCTCAAGGGAAAGTACAAAACCAAGACGTGGAATCATTTCACCGGCGAGGACGGCAGGCTCTTCTGCGGCATCTGGGAATCGACGCCGGGCAAGGTCAAAATCGCCTATGAGGAGTGGGAGTTCTGCCACTTCATTGAGGGCAAGGCGGTGCTCACCAATAACAAGGGCAAGAAGTGGACGCTGAAGAAAGGTGATGCCTTCATCATCCCGGCAGGTTTCAAGGGCACATGGGAAACCGTGAAGAAAGTGCGCAAGCACTATGTGATCCTGATGCCGAAATGAACAAGAAGCCGATGATCAGCCACCATGTGGCGAGCGGCGTTGCCAAGCTCCGCCATGTGTTCGTGCGCGACCTCGAGGTGATGGCGAAGCTTGGCATCCACGAGCACGAGAAGGTGACGCCCCAGCGCATCATCGTCAACATCGATCTCTCGGTGAAAGAGGGCGCCAATCCGCTGATCGATGATATCGGCAATGTGGTGAGCTATGAGATCGTGGTGAAGAAGGTGGAGACGATCGTGGCGGAGGGCCATGTCAATCTGGTGGAAACGCTGGCCGAGCTGATCGCCGCCGCGTGCCTGCGCGATAAACGGGTGATGGCGGCGCGGGTGCGGATTGAAAAACCCGAAATCATTCCAAATGCCCGGAGTGTGGGCGTGGAGATCGAACGGGTGCGATAGCGGCGGCCCCTCACCCTCCCATTGCTCCGCAATGGGCCCCAACCCTCTCCCCGTAAACGGGGAGAGGGAGAGGTGACTTACTTTCCCCCCTCTCCCTGCGGAGCGGGGAGAGGGTTGGGGCCCGCCTCGCGGAGCGAGGTGGGAGGGTGAGGGGCTCTCTCCGCAAGGAGGCTGCGGATGGTTTCGATTGTGTGGTCCAGGCTTTCATAGATATCGGCGTTGCTGAAGCGGATGACGCGGTAGCCGACTTGGTTGAGAAATGAGGTGCGTCGCTGATCGCTGCGGCGTTCCTCCGGCGTTTCATGTGTTGCGCCATCTATTTCGATAACAAGTTTTGTGGCGCGGCAGAGGAAGTCCGCGAAGTAGGGGCCGATGGGTTCCTGGCGGACAAATTTGGCACCTTCTATCTGCCTGCCTCGCAGTGCAGACCAGAGCTTGTTTTCGGCGCCGGTAGACTCGCGGCGGAGCTTTCGGGCGCGGAGGGTGGATTTGGGATCGGCGCTGCGCATGGTTATTTGTAGCAGATGCGGAGAGGCCCCTCACCCTCCCATTGCTTCGCAATGGGCCCTATCCCTCTCCCCGTTTCACGGGGAGAGGGATAGAAGGAAGCATGTCTGACACTCAAAATTTGACCGGCCCACAGACCATTCGCGATTTCGTGTCGCGGCTGCCGGGGAAGCCTGGGGTCTATCGCATGATGGATGCCAAGGGCGACGTTATCTATGTGGGGAAGGCGCGGAACCTGAAAAACAGGGTTTCGAGCTATACGCGAATTGGGGGGCATACCAGCCGGATCGCGGCGATGATCGCGCTCACCGCGAATATGGAGTTTGTGACCACGGCCAACGACGCGGAAGCGCTGTTGCTCGAAGCCAATCTGATCAAGAAGTTCAAACCTCGCTTCAATGTCACGCTGCGCGACGACAAGTCGTTTCCCTATATTCTGATCTGCAAGGATCATGCGGTGGCGCAGCTGGGCAAGCATCGCGGGAGTCGCAACAGGAAAGGCAATTATTACGGGCCTTTCGCATCGGCCGGGGCGGTCAACCGGGCAATTAACACGTTGCAGAAGGCCTTTCTCTTAAGGTCTTGCAATGATAGCGTGTATGCCAATCGGACGCGGCCCTGCCTGCTCTATCAGATCAAGCGCTGTTCGGCGCCCTGCGTCAACTATATCGACCTTCCGGCCTATGAGGAGCTGGTGCGGGAGGCGGAGGGCTTTTTGACCGGCAAGAGCCAAGCGGTGAAGGCGGAGCTGGCGCGCTTCATGGAGGTGGCCTCGGACAATCTGGATTTCGAGCAGGCGGCGCGCATTCGCGATCGCATCCAGGCCATGAGCTTTGTGACGGCCCAGCAGGGGATCAACCCGCAGAGCGTTGAGGAAGCGGATGTGTTCGGCCTGGCGCAGGAGGGCGGGCACACTTGCATCCAGGTGTTCTTTTTCCGCTCCGGCCAGAACTGGGGCAACCGAGCGTATTTTCCGAGGGCGGACAAGTCGTTCGCGCCGGGCGAAATTCTCGCGTCCTTTCTGGCGCAGTTCTATGACGGGAAGCCGGTGCCCCGATGCCTGCTGCTGTCCCATAACATTGAGGAACGGGAATTACTCGAAGAGGCATTGTCCAGCCTGGCGGACAGGCGAATCGATGTCGCGGTTCCGCAGCGGGGGGAGAGGAAGCTGCTGGTCGATCACGCCGTCACCAATGCGCGCGAAGCGATGGGGCGGAAGATGGCGGAGTCCTCCTCGCAGGCGAAGTTGCTGGAAGGGGTGGGGCGGGTGTTTGGGCTGGCGGAAACGCCGAAGCGGATTGAGGTTTTCGACAACTCGCACATCCAGGGCACCAATCCGGTGGGAGCCATGATCGTGGCGGGGCCGGATGGATTGATAAAGACGCAATACCGCAAGTTCAACATCCGCGCGGCGGATGTCACATCGGATGATTTTGCCATGATGCGGGAAGTGCTGACGCGGCGCTTCGCCCGGCTTTTGAAGGAAGAAGGAATGCGCGGGGAGGCCCCCGAAAACGGCGAGCAAGCCTGGCCCGATCTGGTGCTGATCGATGGCGGACCGGGGCAGCTTTCCGCCGCCAAGGGGGTGCTGGATGAGCTGGGTCTCTTCAATCTGCCGGTGGCGGGAGTGGCCAAGGGGCCGGACCGGGATGCGGGGCGGGAGCATTTCTATGTGCCGGGCAAGCCTTCCTTCATGCTCGAAGGCCGTGATCCGGTGCTCTATTACATTCAGCGCCTGCGCGATGAGGCGCACCGCTTTGCCATCGGCACCCACCGTGCGAAACGTTCTAAAGCGTTGGGCGCCAATCCGCTCGATGAAATTCCCGGCATAGGGCCACGGCGCAAGAAGGCCTTGCTCCAGGCCTTCGGATCGGCGAAAGCCATAGGACAAGCGAGGGTGGCTGATTTGTCGGCGGTTGAAGGGGTGAGCCGTGCGTTGGCGCAGGCCATCTACGATCACTTCCATGAAGGCGCACAATGAGCGAAATCGCAAGCCGGGCCGAGGCGGGGAAAGGGGCGGGGCCTTCCAAGGCCTGGAACGTGCCCAATATCCTGACCTATGGGCGGATCGTGGCGGTGCCGCTGGTCGCCGGCCTCTTGATGTATGGCGGCAACAGCGCGCGCTGGATGGCGCTGGTGATCTATGCCGTCGCCGCCATCACCGATTTCCTCGATGGTTATCTCGCCCGCCGCTGGCAGCAGCAATCCTCGCTCGGACGCATGCTCGATCCCATTGCCGACAAGGTGCTGGTGGCGGTCGTGCTGCTGGTGCTCTCGGCCGATGGCATATTGTTCGGCGGCCATATCTGGGCGGCGATCATCATCCTGTCGCGCGAGGTGCTGGTGTCGGGGCTTCGCGAATATCTCGGCGAGTTGCAGGTGTCGGTGCCCGTCACCAAGATCGCCAAGTGGAAAACCACCGCGCAGTTTCTGGCGATCGGCTTTCTCATTGCCGGGCCGGCGGGCGACCGGCTGGTGCCCTATGTCACTGAGCTTGGCATTGGCCTCTTGTGGATTGCGGCGGGGCTGACGCTTTACACGGGCTACGATTATTTCCGCGCCGGCCTCCGGCATGTGATGGACTGAGTGAAAATCCTGTATTTCGCGCGGGTGCGTCAGATCGTCGGACGCGCCGAGGACCGGATCGAGCTTCCCGCCGACATCACGACCGTCAGTGGGCTGATCGATTTCCTCAGCCGGCGGGACGAGGGCTGCGCTGCGGCTTTTGCCGACCGGCGAACTTTGCGGGCCGCCGTCGACAAGGCCCATGTGCAACTCGATGCATCGCTGTTGGGGGCGAGAGAGGTTGCCTTCTTTCCGCCGGTAACGGGCGGCTGATCCGCCGAATGCGGCTCAACGTCTATCTGCAGAAAGCCGGCATCGGCAGCCGCCGCGAGGCGGAGCGAATGGTCGCTGAGGGCCGGGTCAGCATCAATGGGAAAATCGCCGAGATCACCATGCCGGTCACCGGCAGCGATACGGTAACGCTCGACGGCCGGGCGGTTGCGCCGGCTACGAAATCCTTGCCGCGCCTTTTCCTGCTGCACAAGCCCGTCGATTTTCTGGTGACGCACCACGACCCCAAGGGGCGCAAGACAATCTTCGATCTGCCGACGCTTAATTCGCCGCGCCGGCCTGTGTCGATGCCGCGCGTGATGACGGTGGGGCGACTAGATGTGAACAGCGAGGGTCTGCTGCTCTTGTCCTCGGATGGCCCGCTGGCGCAGGCGATGATGAGTCCGGAAACGGGCTTGGCACGGGTTTATCGGGTGCGGGTGCGCGGGCGGCTCGATTCCGCCGCGATTGAAACATTGGCCCGCGGCATCGTTGTCGACGGCATCAGCTATCGCGGTGCCGAGTTTGTCGAGGAATATGGGAAGGGCGGGCGCAGCAACAGCTGGTACCGGGTGCGGCTCACGGAGGGCAAGAACCGCGAGATCCGCAAGCTCGTTGAACATTTCGGTTGCGTGGTGAACAGGCTGATCCGCGTGCAATATGGGCCGTTCCATCTGGAAGGTTTGCCCAGCGGATCGGTGCAAGAAGTGGCGCCTCGGAAGGTGGCCGAGCTGCTGGCCTATCTGGCGGCCCGCGGCGCCGTTTGTTAGACCATCGCCATCACGCGAGCAGGACCGCCGGTGCCACCCCGGTGTTTCGGTGCGCCGACAAAAAGAGTGGCGCCTTTGGCCGGTAGACCTTCGAGGTTGGCCAAATTCTCAATGCCGTAGCGACCCGATGGCAGCCAAGAATTGTGCACGGCAAAATCCTTTGAATTGCCGGGATCAAGCGAAAGCGTATCCACGCCGATTGATGCCGCGCCGATTTCCGCGAGCATGTCAGTGGCTTCCTTGGAGAAGCCGGGGAATGCGAAAGCGCCTTCGGGTGTGGTTCTGTATTCCGGCTTGTCGACTTTCGCAGCCCAGCCCGAATTCATGGCCACGCAGGCACCCTTCGGTATCTCGCCATTAGCGGAAACCCAGGCCTCGATGTCGGATTTCATGACCATGGCATTGGCATCGTCCTTTGCCTTGGCCTTGATGTCGATGATGCAGAGAGGGCAAACGAGGTTTGCAGGCTCGAGGTCGGCGACGGAGGTGCCGTCGGTCGTGAAATGCAGGGGGGCGTCGATGTGGGTGCCCGAGTGCTCGAAGATTGTCAGCTTGAATATCGTGTAGCCATCCTTGGCGAAATCCACGACCTTTTCCATTTCGATTCCGGGCTTGCCGTCGAAGGTCGGAAACTTGCCGTCAAAAACGTGGGTCAGGTCCACGACTTTGCCAGCAGTTTGGGCAAGGGACGTTCTCGCGCTAGTAAGACCCGCGGTTACCGCCGCTAATCCTGCCGCGGCAGAAACCCGAAACATCGAACGGCGGGACATCATGGAGGCTTTTACATTTTCGATGATGCAAGCATTGCACATTGTGGACGTCTCCCTTGGCAGCGTTACTTCCGGCGGAAACGTTAATCCAGAGCTGCAAGATCCGCAACGACCCTCCGCCGTTGGCAAGTGGTAATGCGGGAGAAGCCCCTCACCCTCCCATTGCGTGCCGCAATGGGCCCCAACCCTCTTCCCGTAAACGGGGAGAGGGAAAGGTGGCTTACTTTCCCTCTCCTGCGGAGCGGGAGAGGGTTGGGGCCCGCCTCGCGTAAGCGAGGTGGGAGGGTGAGGGCCTCTCTGTAGTTATGCAGCCTTCTTCTTTGGCTGGACTTCGGCGAGGTAGTCGGCGCGGAGGGTCTTCACAATATCGGTGACGGCAAAGTTGTGGGAGCCGATCTCACCCACGGGGGTGACTTCGGCGGCGGTGCCGACGATGAAGCAGCTTTCGAAACCTTCGAGTTCCTCCGGCATGAGGGCGCGCTCGTGGACTTTGATCTGACGCCGGCGGGACAGGTCGATCACGGTGCGCCTGGTGATGCCGTCGAGGAAGCAGTCGGGCGTGGGCGTGTGGAGCTGGCCATCCTTCACGAAGAAGATGTTGGCGCCGGTGCATTCGGAGATCTGACCGCGCCAATCGAGCATCATGGCGTCCGCGTAGCCTTTGCGCTCGGCCTCATGCTTGGAGAGCGTGCAGATCATGTAGAGGCCGACGGCCTTGGCCTTGCTTGGAGCGGTAACGGGATCGGGCCTGCGCCATTTGGCGATGTCGAGGCGGATGCCCTTATCCAGCGCGTTGGGATCGAAATAGGCGGGCCATTGCCAGATGGCGATGGCGACATTGATGCGCGAAGCTTGTGCCGCAACACCCATCATCTCGGAGCCGCGCCAGGCGATGGGGCGGATATAGGCATCGGTGAAGCCTTGGCGGGCGAGCGTATCGCGGCTCGCCTTGTCGATCTCGGCGACCGTGTAAGGGATTTTCATGTCGAGCATCTCCGCGGAGGCGAAGAGGCGCTCGGTGTGCTCGGTCAATTTGAAAATCTCGCCGCCATAGGCGCGCTCGCCCTCGAAGACGGCCGAGGCATAGTGGAGGGCGTGGGTCAGGACATGGACCTTGGCCTCTTTCCATTCGACGAATTCGCCGTTCATCCAGATGACGCCGTCGCGCTGGTCGAATGGAACGATTGCTGCCATGGCGGGCCTCCTATATGTCAGGGTCGAATGACGAAAGTATCGAGTACGGAAAAATATGTCAATATGGCTGACGTAATATCGGCTCCTGATCTGGGCGACCAGGATACTCTGGCGCTAATCGAACTGCTGTTCTTTGCCTACCGGGATTTTGTTTCCGATCCCGATGAAATCCT
Source organism: Aestuariivirga sp. (assembly GCA_041745135.1). GTDB lineage: Bacteria > Pseudomonadota > Alphaproteobacteria > Rhizobiales > Aestuariivirgaceae > Aestuariivirga. Next base: position 9,561 of record JBGTJO010000112.1, read on the forward strand.
TAGCGAATTTGGCTTCGGCCGGGCCCACCACCGGGTGGTGCATTTCGTAGGCCGCGACCCCGGCATGACTGTGGCGCAGCTGCTCGACATCCTGCGGATTACCAAGCAGAGCCTGAGCCGGGTGCTGAAGGAACTGATCGGCAAAGGTTATATTTATCAGAAGGAAGGCGAGAGCGACCGGCGCCAGCGTTTGCTCTATTTGACGGAGGCCGGCGAAGAATTGAGCCAGCGGCTGATGGCGCCGCAGATCGCGCGCATTCGCCGGGCGCTGATGCAATCGGACAAGCAGGCCTATCACCATTATCGCACCATGCTCTATCATCTTGTGAGCCCCGATAATCGTGAGAGCGTGCGGGACTGGATCGACAAGGCAAGCATCATCGGAGCGGACGTTGAGCGATAAACCGCACATCCTGGTTGTCGACGATGACCGGCGTATCCGGCAACTGCTGCAATCCTACCTGGCGGAGCATGGTTTCCTGGTGACCGTTGCGGGCTCAGCCGCGGAAGCGCGCGAGCGCAGGCGGGGCATCGTCTTCGATCTCATGGTGCTCGATATTATGATGCCGGGCGAAAACGGCTTGCAGCTCACCACGTCACTTCGCGATGAGAACGACCGTGTTCCGGTGCTGATGCTTTCTGCACTTGCCGACGTTCCGGACCGCATCGCCGGCCTGGCGACGGGAAGCGACGATTACCTCAGCAAACCTTTCGAGCCGCAAGAGCTGCTGCTCCGCATTCACAACCTGCTGCGGCGCGTTCCCCCGCCAAAACAGGTGCGGGAAGATATCCGCTTCGGCGCCTTCAACTTCCATATGCAGCGGGGCGAATTGCGCAAGGGCGCCGAACTGGTGAAGCTTACCTCGCGCGAAAAGGAATTTCTCCGTATCCTGACGCAGCGGGCCGGCCATCCGGTACCCCGCAGCGAACTGGCGCAGCCGGGCTCGGAGGAAAGCGCCCGCAGCGTCGATGTGCAGATCAACCGGCTGCGGCAGAAGATCGAGGCTGATCCTTCAGCGCCGGTGTTTCTCCAGACCGTGCGGGGTGCGGGGTACGTCCTGCATCCCGATTGAGGCTGCCCATGCGCGATCCGAACAGTTATTATTTCCGGTTCAACCGCCTTCTCGAGAGGTATCTCCCCTCCGGGCTTTATCGGCGGGCGCTCATCATCCTGGTGGCGCCCATGGTGCTGCTGCAGTCGATCATGACCGGCATCATCCTCGACCGCCATTGGGATAACGTCACCAAGGTGCTGGCGCGCTCGCTCGCCCGCGAGATCGGACTGGTCATCAATCTTTACGATACATCCGACAAGAGCGACGCAAGCCTCGAGCGGATCGAGAAGCTTGCCAATGGGCGCCTCAAGCTCAACCTCGATATTGTACGCGGCACCGAATTGCCCGCCCCGCTGCCGACGCCGTTTTTCTCGCCCGTCGATACAAGGCTGACGCGCTATCTCGCCAACGACACGGGGCGGCCCTTCTGGATCGACAGCAGCGGTCTTGAGGGGCATGTCGATATCCGCGTCGAGGTGGAGAAGGGATTGATCTTCCGGATCGTCACCGATGAGAGCCGCGCCTACGCCGCCAACACCGACACGCTGCTGTTCTGGATGATCCTGTCCTCGCTGGTGTTGCTCGCAATCGCCATCATGTTCCTCAGAAAGCAGATCAGCCCCATCGTCGACCTGGCGCGGGCCGCGCACCGCTTCGGCACGGGGCGCGACACCGGCGATTTTCATCCGCGAGGTGCGGCCGAAGTGCGCCAGGCGGGCGAGGCCTTCATTGACATGAAGGACCGCATCGCGCGCCATGTGGAACAGCGCACCATCATGCTGGCGGGCGTCAGCCACGATCTCCGCACCATTCTCACGCGCTTCCGGCTGGGGCTTACCTTTCTGGGCTCCGGACCCAAGGTCGATCCGCTCAAGGAGGACGTCGCTGAAATGCAGCGCATGCTGGAGGCCTATATAGCCTTCGTGAGCGGCGATGGCGGCGAAAGAGCAGAAGATACGCCGCTCACCGAGCTTATCGGCACTGCGGCGAGGCAGAGCGAGCGAGGAAAGGGACAGGTCGAGCTTTCTTTGCCGGAGGGTCTCAAAGCCCGCGTCAAGCCCAATGCCTTTGGCAGGCTTCTCGGTAATATCATCGGCAACGCCGCGCGCCATGCCAAGAAGGTGGCGGTCTCGGCCGGGATCGCGGAACATATGCTGACGGTGACTGTGGATGACGATGGCCCTGGCATTCCACCGGCGCAACGGGCGGACGCGTTCCGGCCGTTCGTGCGCCTCGACAATGCGCGCAATCTCGATGAGACAGGGACGGGACTGGGATTGGCGATCGCACTCGACATCGCCCGCGCCCATGGCGGCGATCTGAAACTCGATGACAGCGACATGGGCGGCCTTCGCGCTACAGTGCAGATACCGGTGTGAGTCTCGGAGTCACGTCACAGAGGACTTGGGACTGTCCTCGCTCAAAAGTTCAACCAGGGTTTTCACTTCGGCGCGGTTAACCTTGGCAGCGGGAACGAAGGCGCAATAGGCGTGGCCGAGGCGGATGGGTGTCGAGGAAAGAGCAATCAGACGGCCTGCCTCGAGGTCGGCGCGGGCCATGATGGTCTGGCCAAGCGCCACTCCCAGGCCCAGCCGCGCCGATGATACCGCGAGAATGGAAAGCCCCACGCGCCGGCCGAGCGAAGGATCGGGATGACGGGCGCTGCCTGTTTGTAAAAACCAATCTGCCCACGTGGGATGGGAGGCATAGTTCGGTCCCCAGTTCGTGTGGATGAACATGCTGTCGTGGAGCTCCGCTAGATCGAATGCGGCACCACCATGCTTAAGCCGAAAGGCCGGCGCGCATATCGGCAATACTTCGTCATGGAGAAGCCCGAAGCTTTTCAGGCTTGGATAGTGATAGTCGCCGTAGCTGATCCTGAGATCGATATTCTGCCGGGCCATGTCGATCGGATCTTCTTCAACCCTGATGTCGATGGACATGCGGGGAAAGGTGTCGAGCAGCCTCACCAGCTTCGGAGCAAGCCACGACTCGGCAAGAGATATGGGGACGCTGACGATGAGTCGGGTTCTTGGCTCATCCTCAAGGATGCGGGTGGCCATGGCGGCGATATCGCCAAGCGCCCGCGACGTCTGCGGATAGATGGCGTGGCCCGCGTCGGTCAGGGTGATGCGGTTTCCGTTGCGGACGAAAAGCTGCTTGCCGAACCAGTTTTCGAGATTGCGGATTTGCTGGCTGACCGCCGCTGAGGAAACCCCCAGCTCCAAGGCAGCCAGCGTGAAATTCCCAACACGGGCGGTCACTTCAAAAGCCTTGATGGCGTTCAGAGGCGGAAGCCGCTCCATGGTCTTTCCAGAAGTTTTTCTGTGGGGAGAATAACAATTTGGGCGGTTGAGCGAAAGATTTTTTTGCTGTCTGTTGGCTGGCCAGCTCTTTAAGGACAGCACCCATGCACAACGCCGCCCATATTCTCGATCTCGACCGCTATCCGCTCGACCGTGAGAACAGCAAGCCGTGGCAAGGCTTGGTGCAAAAATGCAGGGCCGAGCTTGAGGCCAATGGCATGTTCAATCTGGAGGGATTACTCCGGCCGGGGATGGTGGAGAAGGCGGTCGCCGAACTTCGGCCTACGCTTGATGCCCAATCCTATACGCACAAGCAGGTGCACAATATCTATTTTAAAGGATCGGTTCCGGGCGTCGATCCCAACCATCCGGCGCTGCGCAAGGTAGAGACCGTCAACCACAAGATCTGCGCCGACCAGATGCCGGGCAGCATGGTGATGACGGCTTATGAATATCCACCGCTCATCCGCTTTCTGGCGGCGACCATGGGCAAGCCGGCGCTGCATATGATGGAAGACGCGCTGGCCTCCGTCAATATAATGACCTATCGCGATGGCGAGGCGCTGAACTGGCACTTCGACCGGTCCGAGTTCACGACGACGCTGCTGTTGCAGGCGCCGGAAGGGGGTGGAGATTTCGCCTACCGCACGGGCCTCAGGTCGGACGACAATCCCAACTATGAGGGCGTAGCCCGCCTGCTCGAAGGGCGCGATCCGGAAGCCAAGGTCATTCACCTGGAGGCGGGGACGCTCAATGTCTTCCGCGGCAAGAACACGGCGCACCGGGTGACGCCCGTCAAGGGAAACCGCGAGCGCATCATCGCGGTGTTCTCGTATTATGAAAATCCCGGTGTTAAGTTCAGCGACGAGGACCGCATGCGATTCTATGGCCGCACCGCATAACGTATGACACATCGCCGGAAGATCATGCCGCTTGCGCCCAAAGAAGCCTCGCGGGCGAAAGCGGCTGATCTCAATCAGCATGTGCTGGGGTATGGCGATGTGGCCAAAGCCGAATGGCGGGAGGCGGGAATTGCCGATCCCGATCTTGCCGCCATGCGGCGCTACCGGCTGGAGCGCATCCGCGCCGAACTCCGGCGGCACGATTACGCGGGCGTGCTGCTCTACGATCCGATAAATATCCGCTACGCGACCGATTCAACCAACATGCAGGTTTGGACGGCGCATAATCCCACCCGCTATTGCTTCGTCGCAACGGATGGCCCGGTCGTCCTGTTCGAATTTCATAACTGCGAACATCTGTCCGATCATGCGGGCACTGTGGATGAAGTCCGCCGAGCCTCGTCCTTCACCTATTTTTATGGCGGAGAAAACACGCCGAAGCATGTGAAGCGCTGGGCCAGCGGCATCATCGATGTGGTGAGGGAGCATGGCGGCGGAAATACCCGCATCGCCGCCGACCATCTCGACGCCGATGGAGTCGAGGAACTCGCGCGCAACGGTATCTCCGTGCACAATGGCGAGCAGGTGATGGAGCGGGCGCGGCTCATCAAATCGGCGGACGAGATTTTGTGCATGCGCCGCTCCATCGTGGCCTGCGAGAGCGCGATGGGCGAGATGGAAGCAGCGCTGAAGCCTGGTATTTCCGAGAACGAATTGTGGGCCGAACTACACCGCGGCAATATCGCGCGTGGCGGCGAATGGATCGAGACGCGGCTGCTCGCATCGGGGCCTCGCACCAATCCCTGGTATCAGGAATGCTCCTCGCGGGTGATCGAGGCGGGCGATCTGGTGGCGTTCGATACGGACCTCATCGGCCCCTACGGTTTTTGCGCCGACATTTCACGCACCTGGTTATGCGGTGAGGGCAAACCCAGCGATGAGCAGCGCAAGCTATATCGGATGGCGGCGGAGCAGATCGCGTTCAACGGGGATTTGCTTAAGCCGGGCATGACGATCCGCGAAACCTGCGAGCGGGCGCGTGAGGTGCCCGAGGACTGCATGCCCAATCGCTACGGCCTGCTGTATCATGGCGTGGGGCTTGCGGACGAGTATCCGATCTTTCCGCACCTCCCGGACTGGACCTCGGATACGCCTGACGACGTGCTGCAGCCCGGCATGGTGCTTTGCGTGGAAAGCTATACGGGCCGGCTCGGCGGCCGCGAGGGGGTGAAGCTCGAACAGCAGGTGCTGATCACCGAGAAGGGACACGAACAGCTATCCAGCTATTCACTGGATGCGAGATTGATGGGGTAGATCTTCAAGTTACAACCCTGATTCTCTCCATGGCAGGGCTTGACCCTGCCAAATCACCCAAAAATCGCGTGACTGGCAAACCAGAGCTTTGCTTCCTCGACAAAGGCGGCGGCCGCTTTCGACAGGCGTTGGCGTGTGTCGTGGGCGAGGATGATGCGCTGCAGGGGCAGGGGATCGGAGATGGGTTTGCATATCAAAGGCAGGCCGTCGTAGCTGCGGTCTCCGTAGGGGCGCGTGTAGCACACCGCGACGCCGAAGCCGTTGGCGACGAGGCTGCGTTGCAGCTCGAAAGAGCTCGTCTTGCTGCCGGCGGCGGGAGAGAGGCCGCGGCTGCGAAACAGATCGAGCGTGTGCTGCCAGCTATAGGGCTGATCGGAGGCGATCAACGGATGGGCCGCGAGATCGGCAAGGCTTACGGTTTTCTGGCGGGCGAGCGGATGCCGCTTGGGGAGAAGCGCGTGAGGGCGAAGTTTATGCAGTTCAACCCTCGCAATGTTCATGGGAAGGGCCAGATCGTAGGTGAGACCCAGATCGACGGCGGATTCGCCCAGGCGCCGCCCCAGCGTGTCGAATGTTTCTTCTCGCACCGTCACCTCGACACCGGGGTGGCGCTTGGCGAAAGAGCGAATGAGGGCAGGCGCGAAATAGGGCGCCAAGTCTTCGAAACATCCAAGCACCAGTTCGCCGCCAATGGCGGAGCTGCCGGTTCGGAGCGCTGCGAGCTCATCGGCCTCCGCCAAAACTTGCCTGGCCTTCGATAGGGCCGTGTGGCCGAATGGCGTCAGGGAAATGGCGCTGCCGCGCTGGCGCACGAAAAGTTTCTGGCCATAAAATGCCTCGACCTGAGCGAGGGCAACGGAGATCGACGGCTGGGAGACGTTCAACGCCCTTGCTGCTGCCGTGATGCTGCCGTGACGCGCAATCGCTGCTACATAACGTAGCTGAGTGAAAGTAAAATTCATAGCTGTAGCCTATAACCGCTATCGAAAGTTATTATTTTAGCAAATGCCGGAGTTGAGCGATAGTCCGGAAAAAGGAGACAACACATGGCTTCCTCAAATTATCCCGTGAGCGCCGAGACGATCGAAAATTACCAGCGCGACGGCGCGGTGTGCATTCGCGGCGCATTCAAGGACTGGGTGCCGACGATTGCCGCCGGCATCGAGCGCAACATGCAACACAGCAGCGCCACCGCTTCCGACATTGCCGGCGGCAAAGGCAGTTTCTTCGATGATTATTGCAACTGGGAGCGCATTCCGGAATTCGTGAAAGTGGTCCGCGAGTCGCCCGCCGCCGCCATCGCCGCTGCGGTGATGAAGTCGAAGACCGCGCAGTTCTTTCACGACCATGTGCTGGTGAAGGAGCCCGGCACCCAGAAGGCCACGCCATGGCACCAAGACATGCCGTATTATTTTGTTGACGGGCGCCAGACCGTGAGCTTCTGGAGTCCCATCGATCCGGTGAAGGAGGCGACCCTCCGGGTGGTCGCGGGGTCGCACAAATGGGACAAGATGATTCTGCCGGTGCGCTGGCTTGACGACAGCAATTTTTATGGCAGCAAGGAAGATTATCTGCCCGTTCCCGATCCCGACAATGAACCCGAAATGAAGGTTCTGGAATGGCAGATGGAGCCGGGGGATGCGGTGCTGTTCGATTTCAAGACCGCCCATGGCGCGCGCGGCAACATGGCGCCGAGCCGGCGGCGCGTGTTGTCATTGCGCTGGGTGGGCGATGACGCGCGCTACGTGGAGCGTCCGGGCCGCACCTCGCCGCCCTATCCCGGACACAATATGAAGCCCGGCCAAAAACTGCGTGGGGACTGGTTTCCGGTGATTCACAGCCCCTAGATTAATTCGCATCGATCTCCGGAACCTTGTCTTCAGGGTTCCGTTTCCCGAGTGGTTCGCCAACCCATTCAGGAGATAGACTCATGCCCCGCATCGCTTTTCTATTGCTTTCAACCGCCCTTATCGCGCTTCCGGTCATGCAAATGCCTTCAGCGCTGGCCGAGAGCGAGCAGAAGACCGCCGACAGCCGCACCATGGAGCGGGCCGATGCCGACATGCGGGATGTGCTCACGAAGCTCGATGCACTGGGTCCAAAGCCGATTGAGACGTTGACGCCCGAAGAGGCGAGGGCGCAACCCACGCCCGCCGACGCCGTGACAGCACTTCTCAAGGACCAGGGCAAAGATCCCGAGAAATTGAAGCAGCAATCGGGCGTCGCCACGGAAGACATGAACTATCCAGGTGCCGCGGGCGATCAAATCCCGGCCCGCATCTACAAGCCGGAAGGCATCGCCAAGGACGCGCCTGTCATTCTTTACATCCATGGCGGCGGCTGGGTGATCGCCAACCTCGACATCTATGACGCCTCGCCCCGCGCCCTGGCGAAGAAGGCGAACGCCATCGTGGTGTCCGTGCATTATCGCCAGGCCCCGGAAAACAAGTTCCCGGCCTCCCATGACGATACCTTGGCGGCTTACAAATGGCTGCTTGAGAACGCGGAGAGCTGGGGCGGCGACGCCAAGCGCGTGGCCTTGGTTGGCGAAGTGCCGGCGGCAATATGGCGATGACCGTCGCCATGGGCGCGCGCGATCAAAGGCTGCAAATGCCCCTGCACGTGGTCGCCGTTTATCCGGTAGCGGGCACCAATCTCGATACGCCCTCCTACCAGGAAAATGAGAAAGCCAAGCCGCTAAGCAAGGCGGGCATGGAATGGTTCTTCAAGCATGAAGCGGCGAGCGAGGCGGACTTGAAAGACCCGCGGCTTGATCTCGTGAAAGCCGCGGACCTCAAGGGTCTGCCGCCGACCACCATCATCACCGCCGAGATTGATCCCTTGAGGTCGGATGGGGAAATGCTGGCGGAAAGCCTGGGCAAGGCCGGCGTCAAGGCCAGCATCCAGAATTTCGAAGGCGTCACCCACGAGTTCTTCGGCATGGATGCGGTGGTTAAGGACGCAGCCGCCGCCCAGGATTTGGCCGCCAAGGCATTGAAGGGCGCATTTGGAGACAAGACGGCGTCTAACTAAGCGTTGCTTACCACAGCGTTTTCTCCGCCCGGCCGGGCCAATCGGCATCGTAGGCCCGGCCGTCGATTTGCGACTCCGGCAGGCTCTGGAGGATATTGCCCGGCGAAGGAAGCATCGCCGCATCCGCATGATAAGCCGCATCCCAAAGGTTAGATCTCACAATGGCGCGGGCGCATTGGAAGTAGGCGGCTTCCACGCTGATCACGATGGCGGTGCGCGGCGGTTTTTCTTCGACGGCGAAGGAGGCGAGAAGTTCGGGATCGGCGGAAATCACCGCTTTGCCATTCACGCGGAATGTCGTTCCCGATCCTGGAATGAGGAAGAGCAGCGCCACGCGGGAATCGCTTAGGATGTTGCGGAGGCTGTCGATCCGGTTGTTGCCGCGCCGGTCGGGCAGCACAAGGGTGCGCTCGTCTTGCACGCGCACGAAACCTGCCTTGTCGCCGCGCGGGCTGCAATCGAGGCCCTCGGGGCCTGATGTTGCAAGGATGGCGAAGGGCGAGGCTTCGATCAATTTGCGGTAATGCGCAGAGATGAAGCCGATCTCCTTCGCCTTCGAGGCAAGGGCGGGTGGGGTGGAGTAAATTTTCTCCAGTTCGGCAAGTGTGTTGATAACGCCCATCGGTATTTCTTTATTTTGTCATCGCCGGATTTATTCCGGCGACCCATTTATCCGCCACGGATGAATTATGCGAGTGGAGAAATGGGTCCCGGAACAAGTCCGGGATGACAAAAGGAGGAAGGACTAAAACAGCCTGCCGCCGTTTGGCGCTGGGCGTTCGACGGCGGCGAGGATAACTTCGCCCTCCGCATCCGGAAATCCCAGCGTAAGGACTTCCGACATGAAGGGGCCGATCTGGCGGGGCGGGAAATTGACGACGGCGGCGACCTGGCGGCCCAGCAGCGTTTCAGCAGTGTAGTATTTAGTGATCTGGGCGGAGGATTTTTTGATGCCCAGGTCCGGGCCGAAATCGATTTTCAGCTTGTAGGCAGGCTTGCGGGCTTCGGCGAAAGGATCGACGGCTACGATGGTGCCGATGCGAATATCGACTTTCTGAAAATCATCGAAGGAAATTGTCATCGGTCCTAGCTCGCCAGTTCGCGTGAGCGTTTAGTGGCTTCGGCAATGGCCCTGTTGAAAAGCGGCTGCATGCCGTTCTCTGCCATTAATATCTGAAGAGCGGCGTGGGTGGTGCCCTTGGCGGAGGTAACGTTTTCCCGGAGGGTCGCTGGCGCCTCCTGAGAAAGCCGCATCAGCTCGCCGGCCCCGGCCACGGTGGCGCGGGCCAATTGCATTGCGAGAGGGGCGGGGAGCCCAGATTTTTCCCCGGCGGCAGCCAGACATTCGGTGAGATAGAAGACATAGGCCGGGCCCGAGCCGGAGACGGCCGTGGCGGCGTCGATCATCGCCTCGTCTGCAACGGTTACGACTTCGCCGATGGCGGAGAGAAGTGCGCGAGCCAGTTGCAACTTGGCAGGTGTCACGTTGGTGTTCGGCGCCATGGCGGTGATGCCGCGGCCCACGGCGGCAGGCGTGTTCGGGATGGTGCGGATGATGGCGGCGTTCTTGCCGAAGTGACGCTCGAAAGAGGCGATGGTTTTCCCTGCCGCAACCGAAATGATAAGCGGCTTCGACGCACCGAGCGGGATAAGGGGCGGCAGCACGTCCTCCATCGCCTGGGGTTTCACCGCGATGAGAACAACCTCCGTATTGGCGATCGCGGCGATCGGGGGATTCCATCTGACGTTGCGATTCTGAATCAGGTTTTTGATTTCGGGAAACGGGGAGGGATCGAGGACTACAATCTTCTTGGGATCGATGCTGCTCTTGAGCCAGCCCTTGAGCATGGCGCCGCCCATGTTACCCGCGCCAACGAGCACCAAGGTGCCTTCAAGATCGGTACTCATGTTTCATTCTTTCTCCCCCCTTGTGGGGAGGGGTAGGGGTGGGGGTCGGGTGGTCTTACAGGTTCTTTGATTTAGTTTGATAGGCCGGAGCGACCCCCACCCTTAATCCCTTCCCACAAGGGGGAGGGAGAATTTAGCTATGCCTCGCCCATGGTTTCGAACAGGCTCGACTCGATTGCTTCGGCAGCCGAGCGGCCGGCCCAGACGACGAATTGCACCGCGGGAAAATAGCGTTGACAGTTTTCAACGGCCAGCCGAATCAGCGCCTCGCATTGGGCGTCGTTGGCCTCTGCGCCGCCTGCGAGCAGCAGATTGTTGCGGAAGACGACGCTGCCGTCCATTTGCCACAGGTCAAAGTGCCCATGCAGCAACTGGGCATTGATCATGGCGACAAGGCGGGCCATCTCCTCGTGCCTCGCCTGCGGCACCTTGGCATCGAAGGTGCAGGCGACATGGAGCGTTTCGACATCGTCACGCCAGTTCATGGAAACGTGGAGGTCGCTCCAGGCGCCTTCGACGAGCATGGTGACTTCGGAATGATCGGTGCGATCACAGGACCAGTGGCGCTGTTCCGCCAGCCGCTCGACACGGTCGAGGGGATTTGGTGTTCCGGCTTCGAACGCCTGCGTCGAGGGCATGAGTCAATTCTCCGTCGGCTGAGGAACGCAACGTGCCTAAGCCTTTGAGTCGGAACAAGGGGCGTGGTGATTCCTCCACATGAATTCTCTTCGTCATGCCGGACTTGGTCCCACTGCTAATATGGTGGGTCAATGCTATCGCCATTGTCGGCGCACCGGTCATTCACCAGATACCGTCATTCCTGCGAAAGCCGGAATCCCGCTTTCATTGAGCAGGTGTGGAGTTCAAGGCGAAGCGGGATGCCAGCTTTCGCTGGCATGACGGGAATGGGGGCGGATTAGCTGGCGCGGGGTTTTGGCACCTTGGCGGCGAGTTTTGCTTCTAGGTCGTCGAGGCGTTTGGCGAGGTGGTCGTTTTCCTCGCGGGCCTTGGCGGCCATGGCTTTCACCACCTCGAAATCCTCGCGCTTCACGACCTCGAGATTGTTGAGCACGCGCTCGACCTGGCCTTGCACGAGCGTGTCGATCTCGCGGCGCACGCCTTGGGCGGCATCGGCGGCGTTGCCCATCAGCTTGGCAAGTTCATCGAAAAAGCGGGACGAAGTGGTGGTCATGGGCAAGGGTCCTTCCTCGCACCTACCTATTGCTTCGGAGGGCAATCTTCAAGACAGTGTCCGCCGCCATGCTTGAGCTTGCGGTTCTCGACTTCCCCAACATCGATCCTGTTCTCTTCTCCTTCGGGCCCTTCGAAGTGCGCTGGTATGCGCTCGCCTATATCGCGGCGCTGCTGTTTGCACAGTGGTATATGAAGCGGCTGGTGAGCAACCCGCGGCTTTGGGCGGGAACCAAACCGGCGATGACGCCGCAGCAGGTCGACGACTTCTTCATCTGGTCGATGCTGGGGGTCGTGGTGGGCGGCAGGTTGGGCTTCGTGCTGTTTTATAACCCCATGCATTATCTGGCCAACCCCGCAGATATTCTCCGTGTGTGGGACGGGGGCATGTCGTTTCACGGGGGTTTCCTCGGTGTTGTGGCGGCATGTCTTGTCTTTGGCCGGAGGATCGGCACAAGCCTCGACCGCATGCTGGACCTTGGCGCTGCCTCGGTGCCAGTGGGGCTGGGGCTCGGGCGGCTAGCCAATTTCATCAATGGGGAACTCTATGGCAGGGCAACCGACGTGCCCTGGGCCTTCGTGTTCCCCGCCGATCCGTTGCAAGTGCCCCGCCATCCAAGCCAACTCTATGAAGCGGCGCTGGAAGGGCTTCTCCTGTTTGTCGCGGTCAGGATCGCGACGCACCGCTTTAGGGCGCTGGCCTATCCAGGTCGCGCCTCCGGCATTTTCGCGCTGGGCTATGGCCTGTCGCGCATCGCGGTGGAGTTTGCACGCGAGCCCGATGCGCAGATCGGGTATTTCGCGGGGTTCATCACCATGGGGATGATCCTGTCGCTGCCGCTCGTGGCCATCGGCACCTGGCTGCTCCTCAGATCGCGCCGTGACGCCGCTTGAGAAATTGATTCGCGAGACGATCGCTGCGGAAGGACCCATGCGGCTCGACCGCTATATGGCGCTGTGCCTCGGGCATCCCGCGCATGGCTACTACATGACGCGGGAGGCTTTCGGTGAGGAGGGCGATTTCGTCACCGCACCGGAGATTTCACAGGTGTTCGGCGAACTCATCGGCATCTGGTGCGCCGCCGCGTGGCAAGCCATGGGAGCGCCTGCATCGTTTAATTTGGTGGAACTGGGACCGGGGCGGGGCACGCTTATCAGGGACATTCTTCGGGCTGCAAAGGTGATGCCGGGATTTCTCGAAGCCGCCAAAGTCCATCTCGTGGAAACCAGTCCGCGGCTTCGCGACATACAGAAGCGGAGTTTGACCGATGCCGCATGGCACGAGACACTCGCCTCCGTTCCGGAGGGGCCGATGGTGCTGGTGGCGAACGAGTTCTTCGATGCCATTCCGATCCGTCAATTCGTGCGCCTGGAGAGGCGCTGGCTTGAGAGATATGTTGGTTTCGATGGCGATGAATTGGGTCTGGGTCTCTTCAATACTCAACTTCGTCATTCCGGCGAAAATCGGAATCCAGCTTTGCCATGGGCCCCGGCTTTCGCCGGGGTGACGGAAAATTTATCGGAGGGCAATGTTCTCGAATGGTCACCGGCCCGAAGCGAGGCCGCCGCGGAGATTGGCACACGGTTGAAGAGCCATCCCGGAGCGGCCCTGATCGTTGACTATGGGCATTTCGTTTCAGCACCCGGCGATACGTTGCAAGCAGTGACCCAACATAAGCATGTGCCGATTATCGAAGCGCCGGGCGAATGCGATTTGACCTCGCATGTGGATTTCGAGGCGCTGGCAAGAGCTCTGCGCCAGGGGGGAGCGGCCGTGTGGCCCGGCATTACGCAACGCGCGTTCCTGTTGGCCATGGGCCTTGAGGCCCGCACCGAGGCGCTTGCCGCGCGAGCGGATAAACGCATGGCTGGTGTGTTGCAACGCACGATGTCGAGGCTTGTGGACCAGTCCCAGATGGGTCATCTGTTCAAGGTGCTGGCGGCGACTTCCCCTGGGCTCGCCACGCCCTACCCTTTCGGCCAATCATGATTCAGGCAGAAGTCCTCAAAATTCCCGGTGTTTCCCACGGCTTTTTCACGCGGGAAGGCGGACATTCCCAGGGGCTCTTCGCCTCGCTCAATTGCGGCATGGGATCGGGCGACGACAAAGATACCGTGCGGCGCAACCGGGCCATCGTGGCGAGCCAGCTTAGCGTTGCTGAACCAAATCTCATCACCGCCTATCAGGTGCACAGCCCCGATGTAATTGCGGTGGAAAAGCCGTGGCCCGCAGACGCGCGGCCCAAAGCGGACGGCATGGTGACTGCGGCGCGCGGGCTGGCGATCGGCGTTCTTACGGCTGATTGCGGTCCCGTGCTTTTCGCCGATGGGGAGGCCGGTGTCATTGGGGCGGCCCATGCGGGGTGGAAGGGAGCGCTTGCCGGAGTCACCGGTCGAACGCTAGAGGCAATGGAAGCGCTGGGAGCAAGGCGAGAACGCACCGTAGCGGTGCTCGGGCCAATGATTTCGCGTGCGGCCTATGAGGTGGGACCGGAGTTTCCCGCACGCTATCTCGACGATGATAGTGCGAACCAACGCTTTTTCACGGCTTCGGAACGGGCGGGGCATTGGATGTTCGATCTCGCCCGCTACATCGAAGCGCGGTTGGAGCGTGAGAGGGCGGGCAAAGTCGTCAATCTCGGTCTTTGCACCTATAATGACGAAGGCCGCTTTTTCAGTTACCGCCGTGCTACACACCGGCGCGAGACAGACTACGGACGGCAAATTTCCGCAATAGCACTTTCATAAGGTTCGACATGGCACTGCATTTTGCGAAATCCGAATATGAGGGCCGGATCGCCGCCTCGCTCAAGGCAATGGAAGCGGAGGGACTCGACGGCCTGCTAATGTTTCAGCAGGAGAGCATGTATTATCTAACAGGCTACGACACTTTCGGTTTCTGTTTCTTTCAGTGTCTCTATCTGGGCAGCGATGGCAAGCTGGCGTTGCTCACGCGCTCGGCCGATCTCCGGCAAGCGCAGCATACGTCGATCATCGAGGATATCCGGGTGTGGACCGATGAAGCCGGCGCTGAGCCGGCCGCGCAGTTGCGGGATATGCTGGAGAGCCTGGGCGCGCGTGGCAAGCGGCTTGGCATCGAAACCAATTCCTATGGGCTTACCCATTTCAACGGCAGGGCCGTGGAAGCGGCGCTGCTGAGTTTCTGCAAGCTCACGGAGGCTACGCAACTGGTCAACCGTTTGCGTGCCGTGAAATCGCCGGCGGAACTCAAATATGTGCGCAAGGCTGGCGAACTCGCGGATGAAGCCCTCAAGGCGGCGATCCGCAAGACCAAGGCTGGAGCTGACGAGGGAGAGATTCTTGCCGCACAACAAGGTGCCATCTTCGCGGGCGGGGGCGATTATCCGGGCAATGAATTCATCATCGGGTCGGGTCGTGATGCCCTGCTGTGCCGCTACAAGTCCGGGCGACGCAAGCTTTCCAAGCGCGATCAGCTGACACTGGAATGGGCGGGCGTCTATCGCCACTATCACGCGGCCTTCATGCGCACCATCATCATTGGCAAGCCTCAAAAGCAGCATCTCATCATGGATGAAGCGGCGCGGGAAGCGCTCGCGGCGGTGGAAACCAAGCTCACGCCCGGCCATACGGCGGGCGAGGTGTTCGAGGCTCAGGCGCGCGTCATGGCGGCTCACGGCATGGAGCGGCACACCTTGAATGCCTGCGGCTATTCGCTGGGCGCGAAGTTCACGCCGAGCTGGATGGATGCGCCCATGTTCTACAGCGGCAACCGGCATCCCATCGAGGCGGGTATGGTGTTCTTCGCGCACATGATCGTCATGGATTCGGACAGCGGCTGCGCCTTCTGCCTGGGGCGCACCTATATTGTGGGCGAGAAAAGGCCGGAACCGGTTTCCCGCCACTCGCTGGATATGATAATCCGATAGATCATGACACCCGCCGCCGCCCTCGTTTTGTGGCACCGCAGGATTTTACCCGCGGCAGCCATGTTGCTTGTGCTTTTTTTGGCGGCGTGCGGCGGCGGGGCCAAGCTTAGCGATGGCACGGCGCCTATCATCAAGGGCAAGACGCCGCCGCCCGTCGCGGTGCAGGAGCTGACTGGAGTTCCTCCGGACAAGGCGAAAGAATTGCGGGAGGCGCTGGCGCTGGCCGCCGGGCAGCGTGACATCGGCATTGTGGAAGGCGTTTTGCCGGCCGGCACCTACGCGCTTCTCGGGAAATTTCGCGGCGAGGTGCAGGCGGGAACCGCGCAGATCGCTTACAGCTGGGAATTGCGCGACGACAACGGCGTGCTGCTCGATACGATCACCGGCAGCGAGTCGGCTGGAACGGCAACGGGGAAGGATGCATGGGCCGCCGTCACGCCCGCGGTCCTGCAAGTGATCGCCGAGGCGACATCGCGGGGAGTTGCGGCCAAGCTCTCGCAATTGGGATTTGCGACGCGGGTTGGATCGCTGGTGCTGCCGCCCGCCCATACCTTCATGGCGGCGGGGCCGGGGGCGGAAAAGGAGATCGATCTCGAGACGCTCAACGGCCCCAGCGCCGTTGCGCCGGTGAGCGACACCGTGGCCGCTGCGGTGGCCGAGCCCAAAGTGCCGCCTGAGCCCAAGCCCGATAAGTCGGGCAAAACGGAAATAAGGGTCGTTGCTGTCGTGCCTGTGAAGGGTTCGCCCGGCGCGGGTAACAGCGAGTTGACAAACGCGATGCGCCGCACGCTCAAGGCTGCGGGCTGGCCTGTGGTGAACAAGCCCCGCGCCGATGCTTTGGTGATCAGGGGCAAGGTGGATTTATCCAAAGCTGAAGGCGAGAAGCAAAAGGTGGCGCTCAACTGGGCGGTGGAAACGCCGCAAGGCAAATCGCTCGGCGATGTGAAACAGGCCAACAGCGTGCCCGCAGGCTCGCTCGATCAAGGGTGGGGCGGCGCAGCGCAGGCGGTGGCGGATGCAGCAGCAGGCGGGATTTTCGATATTATCAAAAGATACCGGTGATCTTTCCCTCTTCCGTCATCCCGGCGAAAGCCGGAACCCACAGTAAACACAATACATATTCCCACAGAATCTTTATGCTGAAACATGTATCCCGGCTTTCGCCGGGATGACGGAATAAGATTAGTTGCGTCATTTGCACCGAGGGCAATCGGTTGATATAGACCCCGCCACCAAGCGCAGGGACATTACGGCATGATGAAGATCGTTGCGGGGAACAGCAACCGGCCGCTGGCGGAAGGCATATGCTCTTACCTCAACCTGCCGATGGTGAAAGCCGTCGTCAAACGCTTCAACGACATGGAGGTGTTCGTCGAGATCCAGGAGAATGTGCGCGGGCAGGATATGTTCGTGGTGCAATCGACGTCCTTTCCCGCCAACGACCATTTGATGGAGCTCTTGATCATCATCGATGCGCTGAAGCGGGCCTCCGCCAAGCGCATCACCGCGGTGCTGCCCTATTTCGGCTATGCGCGGCAGGACCGGAAGCCCGGCCCCCGAACGCCGATCTCGGCCAAGCTTGTTGCCAATCTCATCACGCGCGCTGGCGCCGATCGGGTGCTGACGCTCGATCTCCACGCCGGGCAGATCCAGGGCTTCTTCGATATCCCAACCGACAATCTTTTCGCAGGGCCCGTCATGGTGCGCGACGTCAAGCGGCATAATGATATCGGCAATACAGTCGTCGTATCGCCCGATGTTGGCGGCGTGGTGCGCGCGAGAGCCTTGGCCAAGCGCCTCGATACGCCGCTGGCCATCGTCGACAAGCGCCGCGAACGCGCGGGCGAAACGGAAGTCATGAACATCATCGGCGATGTGGAAGGCAAGTGCTGCATCTTGATCGACGACATCGTCGATTCAGGCGGCACCCTGTGCAACGCCGGCGAGGCGCTGCTCGCCAAGGGCGCCAAGGATGTGACGGCCTATATCACCCATGGCGTGCTGTCGGGCGGCGCGGTGACGCGCGTTACCTCTTCCAAGCTGAAGGAGCTGGTGATCACGGACTCGATCCAACCCACGGAAGCGGTGAAGATCGCCCGCAACATCCGCGTCATCCCCATCGCTTCCCTCTTGGGCGAAGCGATTGGACGCACGAGCCGGGAGGAGTCGGTGTCGAGCCTGTTCGAGTAGTTATCCAGCGCTTTCCTTGGTGAAACGCCAAGCGGCGAACATAGCAACGGCAAGAACTGGAATAAATCCGGCGAAGATCCAGAACCCCGCTGTCTTGGCAGCGTTAACGGATATGCCATCGGCAAGGCCGGACATGTTTGCTGCAAGCCCCGTCGCGGCGGCGCCCACGGCATAGCCAATTCTTTGAACGGTGCCGGGGGAAGCGGCTGCAAGACTGCGATCGCCCTCGCCGGCAAAACGAACGATTCGCTGTATGACCGACGGCCAGAAAAGGCCAAAGCCGACGCCCTGCAACAATGCGAAAACAACCATCGCGGCGAACGACCCGGCGGGGACGGTCACGGCAAAGCCTATGACAGCGAGCGCAACCAGCCCCGCGCCGGTACGAATGAGGATTTTTCCCGCGCGAAACGTCGCGCTGGAAACCGCCATGGTGGCAGCGCTCCAGGCCAGTGCTTCTCCGGCAAGAATATAACCGGAGATGAGCGGGTCGGTGCCGAACATGATCTTGAGGAGCAACGGCCCGTAGACCCAGAAGCCGGTCGTTGCCACGCTTAACATGAAGATCATGAGAAGGCCCGCTCCGACAGGATGACGCGGATTCAAGGTTTGCACCGGAAGCATCCGGGAGGGAGAACGCCGGTCCAGTCTCGCCGCGGCGTAAAGAAGTGCCGTCCCCATGAGGCACGCGGCGAGAGAGGTGGCCGCCTGTTCGACGACGCCAGCTTCGGCAATCAGCAGGGTCGCGGCGGTGAGTATCGACAGCGGAAGCAGCGGCCACTTGCCGGCGTGTTTCCGTTGTCCCGGCTCCGCGGCAAGCAGAGCTATTGCCAGCGCTGCCAGGAAGCCTGCCTGCACGGCAAAGAACCAAAACGCCCCGCGCCAGGCATCGAGATTGGCAAACACGCCGCCGATCAATGGCCCCAGAAGCGAGCCTGCCGCCCAGATCGCCGCGGTGATGCCAAATAGGCGGCTCCAGAGAGTCTCGGGAAAAAATTGCTGGATCGCGACATAGATGAGCGAGACCAGCATGCCGCCGCCAATTCCCTGGACCAGCCGCGCCGCCAGCAGCACGGCCATGTTCGGCGCAATAGCGGCGAGGACGCAGCCCGCGCCATAGGCGAGTGCCGCCGCCACCATCACCTGCTTGATCCCGATCCGTTGACTGAGCATCGCCGTCGCCGCGCCGGCGATGATCGCCCCGATTTGATAGAGCGAGACGAGCCAGCCCACATAAGCGATGCCGCCAATATCGTCGACAATGGCTGGCACGAGGGTGGCGGTGACGAGCGAGTCGGCTGCGTGCAGCCACACGCCCGTGCACAGCAGGACGAAACGGCCCAGCAGGCCCGACGCCCACATGTCGCGCCAGGCACCCCCTGTTTTTCGAGATGTCACGAATGGATGGCTATTTCTTGCCCATGTTCTGCATGGCTTGCTGCATTTCTTCCGGGCTCACTTCGCGCATGTGGGTTGCAACCGACCAGTGATGGCCGAAGGGATCCACCATCTGGCCATAGCGGTCGCCCCAGAAGGCATCGTCTATGGGCATGGTGATCTTGGCGCCCGCATCGACGGCGCGCTTGGCGAAGGCATCAACATCCTCGACATAAAGATGGATGGTGACGGGCGAGCCCTTGAGCGAGGTTGGCCCCAGGGCGCCCCACTCGGGCATCTCGTCCATCAGCATGACAGTTGAATCGCCGATCTTGATCGCGGCATGCATGAGCTTGCCATCCTGGCCCGGCAGCCGCCCCGTCTCCGTGGCGCCAAAGGCCTTCTTGTAGAACTCAATGGCCTCCGCGGCGCCCTTGCAAACAAGATGCGGCGTGACGGAGTGCATTCCTTCCGGAATGGGCTTTACTTTGGATTTGGCCATGGTCTGTTCTCCTTTGCAGTCGTTGAAGGCACAAGGGTAATCTTACCGGGGCCAGCCTGTTCCGTGCAAACCGCGGATTTCACCCGGGCCATGCGGAACTGATGAGGCGCCAAATCGTTGTAGCTGTTTCCACATTGAGGGAATGCAACATGGTCGACCTTTCATCGATTAAGGAACATGCAAAGGTCATCGGAGCCGATGGCGTGCATGTGGGCACGGTGGACCGCATCGAGGGAAACCGGATTAAGCTTACAAAAAACGATAGCGGCCAAGGGAGTCATAAAGGGCATCATCACTATGTTTCCCGCAGCCTGGTCGCGGCCATCGAAGGCGGCACTGTCCGCCTCTCCGCCAATGCGGATGTGGCGATCACTTTGGAAGAAGAGCGCTAGCTTTTCCTTGGTTCACAAAGTGATCGCGGCGGAGCCCACACTTTCAGCACCGTCCAACGTGAAAATCCCGCCGGATGCATAGGCCGCCTCGTCGGAGGCGAGATAGACATAGAGGCTGGCGATTTCGTCGGGGCGGCCGTGGCGGCGCATGGGGATGATGCCGTTCACTTCCTCCAGCATGGCGGGCGTGTATTCGGCTTCCTGCATTGGGGTGAGGATATAACCGGGATTGACGGCATTGACGCGGACCTTGGGGGCAAGCTCGATCGCCATGGTGCGCATGAGCGCCAGCACCGCGCCCTTGCTGGCGTTGTAATCCGCATAGCGGCGATAGCCGACGACGCCGCCGGTGGACGCGGTGATCAGGATGGCGCCGCCACCCGCCTTCATCATATGGCGGGCGGCAAGCTGGCCTGGATAGAACACGCCATGCAGATTGACCCTGATCACGCGATCGAAATCGGCGCGGTCGATGTCGAGAAAATCGTGGCGGACGGAGATGCCCGCATTGCAGATCAAGGTATCAAGGCCGCCGAGCGAGGCGAGGGAGCGCTTGAAGGCGCTATCCACCTCCGCAGGCTCCGCCACATCGACGCTGACGACATCCGAGAGGGAGGCAAGTTCTTTCTTGATCGCGGCCGCATGGTCCTTGTTGCGGCACCAGACGCAGACCTTGGCGCCCTCATCCAGAAAACGCCTGGCGACGGCGGCACCTATTCCGGTGGAGCCTCCCGTGATGATGACGCGCTTGCCGGCCAGCCTGCCCATGTTGTTCTCCCTTAAATCACGTAGCCCCGCGGCACCGGATCGAACATGCGCAAGACATGGGTTCCGCTGCCGCTCTCAATCGTTGCCGACAATCCCGGTGAAACGGCATCCGTGACGGCGATCTCAAGGCCAATAACCTCGTAAAGTTTCCGAAGCTTCCTGGCGTCCGGCGAATGCGTCTCGATGCTTTTCAGGCGCCCGCCGCGGGCTGAGGTTTTGGCGGGGTGCTCGCTCTCCATCCAGTCAATGAAGAAGGGCACAAGCGCGCCGAAGGGATGGTTGTGCAACCCAAAACATTTCCAGCCGAGCCATTTGCCATCGGGGAGGGTTCGCCCGCCCTCCACAAGATCGCCGCCGGTCAAACCCGCCGCCTGCACGCGGCCGCGCAACCCTGCCAGATCAACATCGCCAACCGCCCAATGATAAAGTCCGTGGCCCTTAAGACCGCGAATTTCCGGGGCAAGCGCACTCTCCGGCTGAGCAGGGTCGCGGCCAAGAATTTCCAGATAGGCCGTATCGGAAAGCGAGAGCAGCCTGTTGCCGGTCCCTTCGCCCGGATGAACGCCGCCATAGGCCGGAGGCCGATCCATCCTGTCGGTGAAATAGCGATCGCCCTCGGCCAGGTCCGCGCAATACCAGACGAGATGATCGATGTGCATTGCTAGAATATCCCGCGCTCAAGTGAATCGAGCCCGCCGGGGCGGATCGGCGCAGGCCGCATCGAACCAGCAATAGAATCCGAAGTGCTCACGACGTATCTTCGCCCTGCACGTCGCTCGCCAGCCCATGGCACTCCCGGAGCACCGCATCGACTTCGTGTCTTGGCTCCTTGCGATGGCCCGGTGGAAGACCCGGACGAAGCGGCGACCTGAACTTTGCAGTTGGCCTCCTGTCGCGACGCGCTTGCCAGCGCTTGAGACGTTTGACTTGGCGTGGCAAGTTTTCGAGCGCCATTTTGATCGCCTGCAGACGGCGGCTGAGACGCTGAGTGCCCACCATGCCATCATCGACCTCCGGTTCGGACCGGTCTGACTCCTGAGGCTGAAACAGCGGCACGAGAGGGCTTGCACCGAAAACAAAGACGCGGGGCTCTGGCTTTGGGCCTGAGCTTCCCGCCCACACGAGGCCAAAGCGTTTGCGGGAATCGAACAACTGAAACGACGCGCGGGCGCCGCCAACCCTTGCGAGCGCCAGGTCCTTGGGCATCGGACGGACGCAAAAAGGTTTCACCGCAACGCCGCGCGCGGCGATGATAATGAGCCGGCGGACCGCTGATTCCGCCGGGCGCAATATCCTAAGCGCCCTGCGGTACAGAGGCCGCGGCAGCCGAGCGACAGCACCTTGCGCCACAAGCCCCACCATGGCGATGAGCGCCGCAACGATGCGGGCGAGTGCTGCTTGATTGATTTCGATGGCCCTGGCCCAATCCATGTTCTTGCTCGACTTAGAACGTAAAGCGAACAATGTCAAGGGATATTTTCTTATCGATGTCGCGCTCCGGCCATCAAGCACATCCACTACTTGCGAACCGTTCGTCCAAAATGTTGTACACTCGGCGTGTGAGATTTAGTTTGCAGCTCCCCAACTTACGCGCAATCTCCGAGCTCGTTCTTTGAATGCCTGTTCGCACTCTCGGGCTGTGCAGGGTCGCGGCCAAGAATTTCCAGATAGGCCGTATCGGAAAGCGACAGCAGCCTGTTACCGGTCCCTTCGCCCGGATGAACGCCGCCATAGGCCGGAGGGCGATCCATCCTCTCGGCGAAATAGCGGTCACCTTCGGCCGGGTCGGCGCAATACCAGACGAGATGATCTATCCGCATATACTATGGGCCTAAATGACGACATTGCACCTTACTTTGTCCGAACCCCAAGGCTTTCCGGTGTGGCCCAACCATTGGACGAAATCCGATTGATGTAACCGTGATATTTTGTCTTGAAAGCCTCCATAGCGGCCACAACTTGCCCCAATATGAGGACGACGTCGCTATTCTGAGGTAGCACTTCCTCATCCAGAAGGTCGAGATAGTCCCGTGTCTTTTCCCCCTCGACTATCTCATGAACGACACGCAGGAGGCGGTTTACGATCCCAACCTTACGCTTGTTAAGCGCGCCGTCGGGCTTCTTCTTTGAAAGATCCTGAAACTCTCTGAACATCGCAGTCAGCAGCGGCATAAGCTCGTCATGCTTTCTTCCACGCTCTTCTGTGGTCATATCGGTACTTGATCGGCCACGGGACATTATTAGTCTCTCTTTCTCAGCACCTTTGGTGATGCTGTTCGGATCGGATCACCTTTTCCTGTAATCTGCCAAAACCACCAACCGGCTTCCATTCTGATGTTATCGGTCCGGAATTTCTCGGCGCATTCGATGTATTGAGACACAATGAATGTAACATCGCTATTGGATGGTAGGTCATCCACGGAAAATTGTTCAAAACTTGCGAAAGGCTTGTATTTGTCCCCGAAGAATGCGTTGCAAAGTGTGAGAGTGGCATTTACAAATTTGATTTTGAACGCGTTCACCGCATCGTTAGGAGCTTTTTTTACAAGAACGGACAATTCCTGATGAAGGCTGTCGAGCTGTGCGCTTAGTTTGTCGAAAGTATCTACTTCGTCGCGGGTCATGAATGCTCCTAGGACGGACAAATGCGCCGAAACTCGATATAACTTCTCTTCAGGACCTCAATCGGCGTTCGCTGTTTGCTATCGTAAACTTCAACCATCAGTTCAATATCGGCATCGGTCAACGCTATAATGCAACGGCGCTGGCCAGACCATAACTCAACTGTATTTTTGGTCATGGCTCGCGGAAGAGGGTTGCGGGTAATTAAGACGCCGAACGCGCCAAACTCGTTTGCGAGGTAGCGGTTAAGCTGGTTGATATGATCACGCTCAATTGCCTTAACGTTCTTCATTTCCATCACAAGCTGGCGGCTGCCGTAGTCTTTCAGAATGTCGGCGAGAAAATCTACGGATCGGTTGTTGTAGAATACGAGGTCTCGGATGGTTGCACCACCTTCCGATCGGCTCTGTGTCGCCGCGAAGTCAAGGTGGGGGTAAAGCAAAGTGGCTAAGAGCTGTGCGACCGCCGCCTCATATTTCTTGTCGGCATTCTCTTCAAGTCCACTGGGCAGTTTCTTGATTTCAGCGAGCTTTCGACGCGCCGATAGAACTGGGATTTGCCTGAATAGCGGGTCGTTGAAACAGTCTGCTGAGGACAGCTCCTTTGCCTCTATGTAGGCGGCAACTGAACCGTGATGAGCCCGGTTATAGAGAAGTACTCGAACGCGATCGTCTGAACCTTGCTGGTTGACAACATCATCCTTTGGGCAAGCCGTGGCGAAATAGTCATCGAAATTGATCCACGGCACGTGCCGAAGCCAACGCTTAGGTACAAGCAGTATAGGTGCACTCGTCTCTGGATGGACGGGCAGTTCAACTTCCACGTCTGGTAGGAAACGCTGGGTTTTATAGTCATGAAGGGTTGCAAGGCGGACTTTGGCGAGTGGAATACCCAATTTGAGGCAATGCTCGACGGTGTAATCGACAAGAAAAGATTTAAGGAAATTGCAAGCGATGTCGCTGACTCGGTCCCGCGAAATGCCATCGATATAAAGTTGTATCTCCTCAAAGTGAGTAAAGCCGGCAACTCCATATTCCGAAATGTTTCGGAACAGACTTAGGATTTCTAACGCGGTTTTCTCGCCAATCCTTTTTCCTTTACGGGCTGCCGATACTCCGAAACCGACTTCGTCGCATTCGCTCGCGATGATAAGATTCTGCACGGCCTCTGCTTCACTACCCCTTCGAAGCAACAAATTCTGATGG
The DNA here is from genome assembly GCA_041745135.1 of Aestuariivirga sp. Taxonomy (GTDB): domain Bacteria; phylum Pseudomonadota; class Alphaproteobacteria; order Rhizobiales; family Aestuariivirgaceae; genus Aestuariivirga. The sequence continues at coordinate 34,234 of JBGTJO010000112.1, forward strand.
TTGAAGGAGTTGACCAAGCTCGTGTGTAGGGCTTGGTCCTGTTGTGACGGCGAGCGCCACAATAGGAAAGGATCAAGGTATAACGGAATGTCCTCATCAAGGAACGGAATTGCAAAGTCGAGTTCATCTTGCGCGGTGGAAACGCCATAATAGTCGGTAAGGCGAGGCCGAACGAGGGACATAGAAGTAGATTAAGCGGCTGAGTTCGAGCAGTCGATGTCCAAATTGGTAACGTAAGTGGCATGCAGGCCAAAGTTGCACTCCCGCTCCTAACCCGCTATAGCGCCCACGCCCGGAAAGCGCCGTTCACCCCTGGAGGAAGGCTTTTCGGGTTTCTCTAACAGGAGTTTATCATGTCCAAGATCGTGCAGCTCAAGGCTACGCAGCGTGAGCGGGCAGGCAAGGGGGCCTCCCGGGCAGTGCGCCGCGAAAGCCTCGTTCCCGGTGTCGTCTATGGCGACAAACGCGAACCCCAACT